>JADLFX010000012.1 GCA_020849665.1 Planctomycetota bacterium
CCTTCGGTCGGTGGAGCGGTACGCGAGCCGACACTTCCCCAAGCCGCGGGTCCGGGCTCGGCGCCGGGTCGAGACGCCTCCGGGTGCCCAGGCCCAGGTGGACTGGGCCGAGTTCCGAGGCGTGCTGATCGCGGGTGAGCTGGTCGACCGGTACGCGCTGCACATGCAGCTCAGCCACTCACGACGGCGCGCGCGGGTATGGTCGGAGAGCAAGGACCAGCTTGCGTGGGTACACCAGTGGTTACCGCCTCAGACAGCGTGACAAGAAGGCAGGGTGTACAGTGTATATAGAAAGGGAGGCGTTGGCGATGGTATTCCCACGGGCTATAAGTTGGATGACTTATGACAGTGAGCAACGGAGCTGTGTGGTATGAGTGCGCATGAGTGCTGTGCAAGCCTGATCGTTACAAGTAGGATCCATACCCCGGGCATGATATCGGATCTGTTGGGCCTGTTGTGCGATAAGGAGTGGCCGATGGGCGTGACTCTACAGCACGGCAACGTCCCACGGGATCCGAAGGTGCGCACGGCAGCCCATACATGGATCCTGGAATGCCGGAGCAGCTGTGTCGCGTTGAGCAAAGTGGTAGACATGCTTCTGTTGCGTCTTGAGCCACATGTCAATAATGTGAAGCGATTGGCTGGGCTGCCAACCGTTGCTGTGAAAGTAGCTTGTGTCTTCTACGGAGAGGGGCCGCCGGGTCTGTGGTTTGGTCCTGAGGTTATGGCGAAGATTGCCGACATGGGTGCAGGCTTGGACATCGACCTGTACATTGGAGAGGAGTTCGCGTGACTGTCCGCCTCCCGTGCGCCGGTATAAGCAGCGCGAGACTTGTCCCCCTTCCCGATAATCGCCCTCGCCGAAGCCTGGGCAGACTCTTGGAAACTCACGGCCTTCCTAACCCGGGCCTCCTATCGAGGAAGGAAGCGTCCGACGGCCGTCTATGACGAGATTCTGCAGGTTCGTTCGTAGCCATCCCGGGATCCGCAGGAGCGCCGCGCGGCCTGTTCGGTGAGGTAGCGAGGCCCGAGGGAGAGAGGACCGGGACGGCGTCGACCGAGACCCCGGAGCCGGGCCCCTCTCTGGCAGGGCGGGCCGACGACGTCCCCGGAACGGGTGGCGGGTCTGCTCAAGGGCGTCGACGTGCGGGTCCGCAAGATCCGGCCGCGCAGGCCAGAAGCTTCCTGATGCGAGTCCACCGGAACCGGCCGTAGCGCGCTCGCCGGGCCATCGACTCGATGCCTATCGCGTCGACGAGGACCCACCGCAGGTTACCTGCGGTCGCAGCGCAATGTGTTCTGGCGGTCGTAGTAGAAGGTGCACTCCCTCGCCATGGCCTGCTGCAATCGCTTGCGCGCCCGGTGGATCCGGATCTTGGCCGTGGCCAGCGAGCAGCCGCATGCCGCAGCGGTCTCCGCCGCGGTCATCTCCTGCAGGTCGTGCAGGACCAGCGCAGCCCGGTGGTCCGGCGGCAGGCTGTCGATCACCCCGCGGACGCACGAGTTCATCTCGTCGATCACGACCCGCTCGTCGACGTCCGGACCCTCGTCCGGAACGACATCGCTGTCCTCCACCTCGACGATGCCCGCGCGCGTCTCCGGCTTGCGGAAGTGGTCCGCCACGACCCGGGTCGCGATGGAGAACACCCAGGTTCTGCAACTCGAGGTACCCCGGAACGCCGGCAGCCCGCGCGCGACCCTCAGCAGGGTCTCCTGAAGCAAGTCCTCGGCAAGATGCCTGTCGCAGACCATCTGCTGCAGGAACTGCAGGAGCCGGGGCGAGACTTCCGCGGCGAGCTGGTCGAAGGACCGCGATGAACCGGTCGTGTCGTTCATGGCCGAGCCTCGTTGCGCGCCGCGGGACGGACCACGCGCGGCCTCGCGCATTCTAGTTGCAGCAGGGCTGGTCGTCCTTGGTGCCGATGGACGCGAGCGGACACGGCGCTGGTTCCGGCTCCTGGCTCCCCCCCAAGAGCGCGCGCGCCGTTTCCAGCGCCTTGCGGGCCGGCTTCCGGCGAATCACCTCGGCGAGGTCCACGGCCTCCTGCAGGTCGCCGTCGGCGACGCCGATGCCACGGGCCTTCGGAAGGATGCTCTCGATGCAGGGAACGCAGTTGCTCCCCATGGCGGTACCCAGGGCCACCAGCAACTGCTCGCGGTCACTCAACTTCATCAACGTTTCTCCTCGGCTGTCGGAGCCGGCGCATCCGGCTCACACCGGCCCCTTGGACGGGATCAGGCCGACCAGGGATACAGACCAGCCCGGAATGCCCGAGCGCCTTCCGCAGCGGTTGCACTGCCCAACGCGATCCTGTCTCTCTTCCGGAAGGTCCTTCGCGTTCTGAAGAGGGAACATGTATCGAGACGCACGGTCTCGGCGCCCGTGGCCGGCACAGCGGGGCGTCCCCAGGGAATGTCCGCGGGTCCGTATGGGGCAGATGAGGTACGGGATCCCCGGGGGTGGGAGACGGTACCGGGACCAGGACGGTCTCTAGGCTCGGGAGCGGTTCCGGACGCACGTGGGCGGTTCGGAAGAGGGTCCGACTCGGGGCGCGATCCAAACCCTCTTTGGATGAGAGTGTTCACGAAGAGGGTTCGTGGAGCCACCAGGCCCGGATGTGTCGCACCACGGGGCGCGTGCGGTTCACGCAGCGGCTACGGCGCGGGCTGCGGGGCTCGCCTGCGAGCTGCACCGGGTGGCGAAGCTGGCGCGGGGTCCGCGTGGCACCCGGATGTCGGTTCGCATCCGCGCGGTGGGGGCCGCCGGTCGTTCTCGGCCTCGTTCGATCGATGCGCGAGGCAGGCCGCTCCAGAACTCTCGAGGCGCTCCGGTCGAGTGCCGAGTGAAGTTGACTCTTGGCCACCAAGAGGTGGCGGAGAGGGGTAGCCTGACGCAGCCTGGTGGACGCATCCCGAAGGGCAGCTGCCGCCCAGCTCTGTAGCGCGAGGCGCTGGATCCAGCGGGAGCTCCAGCGGGAGCTCCAGCGGGACTTCCGCGTGCGTCCCTGCAATTGGGGGCGTTCGAGGTCCGCACGACGTGGGCGGCCTTGCATCCGTCCGAGGAGCTGCGGCGCAGGTTGGCGGAGGAACGGGGGGGTTGCGAAGCAGAGCGCGCGTCGGCACCATGCACCCGCCTCGCTGGAACGTTAGGCGGTCCGGCGGGCGTGCGAACTGTGAGACATCCAAAGTCGTGCGTATCGACGGTCATGGCAAGCCCTGAGTGCGGGAGTGGCAGGGAGTACAGTTGGCTCGAGTGTGCCACACTGGGCTTCTGCAGCCCAAGCGCAGTCCCGGCATTGGGCGCTAGGCTAATGCTGGCCGAGCAAGAGGATTAGACATGAGAGTCCCGAGGCTGGTGTGTCTCCTCCTCGTGTGGGCTGGAACCGGAACTGGAACCCCTGTGAAAGCCCAGGGCTCACCGCCGAACTTCGCGTACTGGGCAGACCAATACGCTTTCGAATCCATGCCGATGCGTGTGAGGCTGGCCGACCTTGATGGAGACGGATTCGTGGACATGTGCCATCCTCTCCAGGGAACAATCTCCGTGCAAGGGCGTGGTCCGCGTGTTTACTGGAACAGGGGGAACGGCACGTGTGTTGCCGTTCAGCTTGACGTTCCGCCAACCGTGGATCCGTACGCATGGCCTGCGCAAGTGCTGGCCGTGGGTGACGTCGATGGGGACGGTGACATCGATATCCTGGCCCCACAAGGCGCCTACCCAGCTTTCGGTCCGCTGCCTCCGCATGTGTTCCTGAACCATGGTGGCCGTCGCTTCAGTGTGGATACGCGGGTGCCGTTCCCTCGCGCGTCAATCGAGAGTCATGGCGGCGAGCTGTTCGATGCAGATGGCGATGGCGATCTCGACGCGGTGTTCTGGGGTGACAGCAGGACACGCGGCCGCGCAGACCGACTGTTCTTGAACGACGGCAGTGGCAGGTTTTCGGACGTGACGAACACCCATCTGCCCGTGATCGTTGGATTCAGTCGGCATGTATGCGTTCTGGACGTCGACCGCGACGGTGACAGGGACCTGCTGTGGCTCGTCTGGGAGGGCGCTTCGCCCAGCGTACTGGCCGTGAACGATGGAACCGGAAGGTTTGCGGTCCAGCAGGTGCTGCCCGTGCAATGGGCTCTCCACGCCGTATGTGGGGACCTCAACGGCGATGGGCACGTCGATGCATTCGTGGGATGTGATGGACCGCCCGACAAGCTGCTGCTGAACGACGGAACCGGGCGGCTCGCGGACATGAGCCATCTGTTGCCGGGGAAACAAGTGCCTGACAAGACGGAAGGGGCTCACTGTGTCGATATTGATAAGGACGGCGATCTGGACATTCTCATAGCCAGTCAGTACCAGGATCGGATCGGCAGGAGAGGGCCCCATCTGTGGATCAACGACGGAACGGGACGGTTCAGCGACGTTTCCGTGTGGACGCTCATGAACGGGAATGAGACACCCTGGTACGATGTAACTACAGGAGATCTGGATGCCGATGGTGACCTCGATATTGTGGGCACGAACTTCGATGTGTCGCTGCAGGATCTCAGGGGACGGGTGATTACAGGCATCCAGAGCCACCTGTATTGTGGCCCGGTGGTCGCGCGGGGCTCATCCCTGTCCGTACAGATGTATGCGGAACCGGGACTTGTGGTCGCACCGTACGTCGGGGCGCCGATGAGCCCGGTGTGGATCTACCCCTTTGGTGCGTGGGGACTCGATCCGGGCAGGATGCTGCAGCTGCCGTTGGCGCAGATCGGATCCGGCGGAGGATTGACGCTGAGGTATGCGGTGCCGACGGATCCGAGCCTGAGCGGGGTGGCGGTCCGGGTGCAGGGTGCGCTCTTGGGTGTCGTGAACCAGGTGCCGGTGATCCGAACCACGGACTGGAATGAAGTGCGAGTGCAATAGCAGACTGGTGAGTCGGCGACGCGGGTCCTGAGTGCCCAGGCCTGAAGCTGGCGAGTCCTCGACCGCTAGATCCCTTGTGGGTCGGTGACCAACCCCGTCGGAGGATGGCGGGACCCCCTCCCTGTGCTGCACGACGCAAGCACCCGACAGACGGCATCCCGGAGGGTGGCACTGGCGTGACCCGGTTGTTGGACTTGCTCCAGCCGAAGGGTCCGCCCTGGGGTCCGCTCCGAACCCTTCGAAGAGGAGAGTGGTCGGGAAGAGGGGCCGGCTTGGGAAGCGACCATCCCCGGAAGTGCCTCACCACGGGGCGCGTCCGGTTCACGCAGCGGCTACGGCGCGGCCTGAGGAGCTCGCCAGTGAGCGGCTCCGGCAGCAGCGTTGACGCGGAGCGCGCGTGGCACCGGCCTCCTGCGCATGGCCTGCCGGGTGGACGCGGACGCGCTTGTGTATGCCGTCTGCGAGACGCGTCCGTCGGTGGACACCGGGGTCCGCACGGCGCGCCGTGTAGGAGTCCACCCTGGGAGGACCAGCGACGGTCCGGGCAGTGGCAACCACCTCAGGCGAAGCCCCCGAGCAATGGACTTGCCGCGTGACGTTCGACATGAGGCACCCGATTCCGCGAGGGTGCTGCACGCGATCGGCAGGCTCCCGGTGGCGATGCACGCCACCAGGAGATGCCGATTCCAGAGTCAGTGGGCGCGATAGTAGAAGTACTCCGCGGTGTAGGGGATCCACACCGTCTCGTTGGGGGCGCCGTTGCGGGCCGGGGCCCGTCCACCCACGGTGTTCACCCGCTGGATGTAAGTCGTGCCGCTGAACGGTCCGGGGCCCTGGGCCGAGGTCGCCGCGAGCAGCAGCCACGGGATGGCCTTGGGGTCCACGATGGAGCTGGCGAGGACGCGACCGACCACGGTGCTGCCGCTGTTGCTCACCCAGGTAGGACCGGCGAAGTGCGATCCGATCGGCGCATGGCAGCCCGCGTCGGCGAAGAGCAGCGCCGCGGGTGCGACGAAGATCCACCGGTTCGTCGCGGCGTCCCACTTGTAGATCTGGAAGCCCATCGCGAACGCGTGGAACGAGAGGTGGTGCCCGGCGGGCACTTGCAGGATCTCGGCACCGGGAGGGAGGGCAGGTGTGCGCCCGTCTTGACCCTGCTGGGCCGGCAGGAGGTATGAGCCCGCGAGGAGGGTCAGGAGCGTCATCGTCCAGTGGCGGGCGGTGGATCCCAGCGTGGCAGCGAGAGTGGTCATGATGGTCAGGGTCTTTCAGGCGTCTTGTGCCTGGTTGCGGCCGCCAGGATCGCGACTCGCGCGAACGCAGGGGCCAGGAAGCCGAGGGAAACCAAGAACGGTTGCCCCCAGGGGGGTCTCGAAGCGAGCGTCGTGCCCGCACTGCATTGAGTGAACGTCGATGGGAGCCGTGACGCAGATTGCCACGAAGTTTCCGGGTCCTGGGTCGTCCCTCGTCGCCGCCGGGTGGGGGGAGCCGCAGGTGCGGGGGCCCTGGCGCCACGGACGCCAAGCCGGGTTGGGCCGGCGGGAGCGGATCGGCGCATGCGTCGCTCCGGCCATGGCTGGAGTGCGGAACGCCCCGACGCGGTCGTTGGCCGGGACACGCCTGCGCGCTAGGGTCGCGACGATGCGCGTCCTGGAGACGTTCGTCAGCCTCGATGTCGCCGACATGGCGCGGGCGACGCGGTTCTACACCGGTGCCTTCGGCGCGAGCGTCAGCTTCGCGTCCCCGGCCTGGTCGTCGCTGCACGTCGCCGGCGTGCGGGTGGGACTCCATCACAACCCGCACCATCGAGGGGTCCGGGCAGGGCTGCACCTCGTCGTCGACGACATGGCGGCGGCTCTAGCGGCCGTCGAGCACGCTGGGGGGCGCATCGTGTCGGGTCCCGGCGAGGTGGCTCCCGGTGTGGTCGTGGCCGAAGTCGCCGACAGCGAGGGCAACGGTTTCGCGCTGCGCCGGGCGTAGCGGTCAGGGGCGCGCGGGCCTGGCCGGCACGTTCAGTGCTGCTCCAGGGCGCGTGCCTTCCGGCGCAGGTAGTCGCGTTCTGCCGTGTTCGTGGCGCCTGTCGCGGCGGCGCGGAAGTGGCGGAGGGCGGCTGCGCGGTCGCCGGCCATCTCGCACAAATGGGCGCGCACGGCGTGGAGGCGGAAGTGGTCCCGCAGCCGCGCGTCGTTGCCGAGGGCATCGAGGAGCCGGAGCCCGTGCGCCGGACCATGCACCATCGCCGCGGCGATCGCCCGGTTGAGTGCGACCATCGGGTTGTCCGCCATGCGCAAGAGCAGGGTGTAGAGCGCCAGGATCTGCGGCCAGTCGGTCGCGGCCAGGCTCGCGGCCTCGGCGTGCAGGGACGCGATCGCGGCCTGGATCTGGTAGGTGCCGACCGAACCCCTGGCGATGGCATTCGTGACCAGGGCGACGCCCTCCGCGATGGCGGCACGATTCCACAGCGTGCGGTCCTGTTCGTGCAGCGGGATCAGCTCGCCACGAGGTCCAGTGCGTGCCTCCCGGCGTGCGTCGGTGAGCAGCAGGAGCGCAAGGAGACCTGCCACCTCGGTCTGGTCGGGGAGCAATCCGTGGAGCAGGCGCGTGAGGCGGATGGCTTCGGTGCACAGTTCGACACTGTGCAGGGCGGGCCCGAGCGCCGTGGTGTGGCCCTCGTTGAACATCAGGTAGAGAACCTGCAGCACCGAGCCGAGCCGGCGATTCCGCTCCGCGGCGTCCGGCAGGGTGAACGTCGCGCCCGCGTCCCGGATCGTCTGCTTGGCGCGGCCGATGCGCTGCGCGAGCGCCGGCTCGCTCACGAGGAACGCGCGTGCGATGGCGGCGGTCGACAGGCCGCCCACGGCGCGCAGGGTCAAGGCGATCGCCGACGCTGGCGTGAGGGAGGGATGGCAGCACAGGAAGAGGAGTGCCAGCGTGTCGTCTTCGGCCGATGCGTACTCGTCGCGATCCGTGATCTCCACGCTGGCCTCGGGCCGATCCGCAGCGGCGCGTGCCTCGCGCCGGGCACGGGCCCGCTCGGCGTCCCGCTGGTCGGCCAGCCGGCGGCAGGCGACATGGAAGAGCCAGCCGCCGGGGTTGTCCGGCACGCCGCGCGCCGGCCAATCGGTCACCGCGGCCAGCAGCGCGTCCTGCACGGCGTCCTCCGCCGCCGCGAAATCGCCGCAGCGGCGCACGACCGCGCCGAGCACGTGCGGCGTGAGGTCGCGTAGCAGGTGCTCGGGGTACGGTGCGCCCCGGGCCTCGGTCATCCGCCGATGTCCGGGGGGCACATCACCTGGCGCAGCTCGATCGGGATGCCGAGTGGACGCCCGCCCGGTCCGGGCGCGGTGGAGGCCCGCGCGGCGATCTCGATGGCGCGCCGTTCCGAAGGAACTTGCACGATCCAGAATCCGGCCAGGAACTCCTTGGTCTCGGCGAAGGGGCCGTCGCTGATCACGGGAGTGCCCGGCTGCTCCGCGCGCACGATCTTCGCGTGTTGCGGCATGTCGAGGCCCTCGGCGAGCACCAACTCGCCCGAGTGCTCGAGGTCCTTGGCCAGGTCCATCATGAAGCGGATGTGCGCCTGCACCTCGTCGGGGGTCCAGGAGGACAGGGCTGCGAAGCCCTTGCACGTACCTTGCATCAGGAGCATGAACTTCATGGCGTGCCTCAGCGGTGGTCGTAGGCCTTCTGCAGACGTGCCAGGTCGAGCTTGTCCATTCCCATCATCGCCTCCGCGACACGCCGGGCCCGCGCGGGGTCCTTGTCCCCGAGCATATCGCCGAGCGCGGTAGGCACGACCTGCCAGGAGAGCCCGAACTTGTCCTTCAGCCAGCCGCAGCGCCCTGGCTCGCCACCCTTGCCGAGCCTGGCCCAGATCGTGTCGATCTCCTGCTGCGTCTTGCAGCTGACGAACAGCGATACGGCCTCATTGAACCGATACCGCGGCCCGCCGTTCAGCGCCATGAACTCCTGCCCCGCGAGCTGGAAGCGCGCGCTCATCAAGCTGCCCTGGGGCATGGGGCCGCCCTCGGGCCAGCGCGTCTCGCTGAGGATCTTCGCGTCGTCGAAGATCGACAGGTAGAAGCGGATCGCCTCCTCGGCGTCGTGGTCGAACCACAGAAAGGGCGTGATCTTCGGCGTCTGGTTCATGGTGGGGGTGGTGGATTGCTGGTTCGGGAGCGGGTCGGCCGGCGCGTTGCCGAGCCAAAGGGAGGTTGCGAGCAGAAGTACGGGAAGCAACGGTTTCATGGCTTTGGTGTGTTGAGTGAGGGTTCACGAACGGGTGTGCGGCGAGCCTGCACCGAGCAGGACCGGGTGGAAGACGAGCCGGCAGGGGCCCTCAAGCCCGCGCCCGGGACCTGGCGCATCGGCGAGGCGGGAGGGCAGGAGCGCCCTGCCAGATCCGCGCGCGAACATGGTCAGGACACCGGAATGCGCTGCGCAGATCGCGTGGGTCCACGAAGCGGACGCCGCGTAGCCGGACATCGAGACCACCTGGGTCGTGCCCGCGCAGCGAGGATCGACCCCGTCCTCGTGGGCGGGGATCCTGGATGCGCGCGTGGGCGCTTCGTCCGGCTCCAGCACGGCCCGGCACGGAGCACCCTCCTGGCGCGGGCCCCGAACCCGGAGCCCCGTGCGGGTGCCCCGGCTGGCTCCGTGGAGGAGTGCGATCCCGTCGTCCCTGGGACGAACCCTCTGCCAGGGGAGGGTGGAGCGAATCGCGATGCGACCGGCGAGGGTGGTGTGGACGGAGGGGGGGAGCGGACGCATGGCGGGTGGAGGTGCGGCTGCGGGGCGGTGAGCGTTCAGGCACGGAGTCGGTGCCGAGCCCCACGATTCGACATCGGCCCGCAGGGAATTCCGGATGGGGTCGGCCCGGGCAAAGGCGGCCGGGCACGGCGTGGCAGGCGCCGGGTTCCGCATCGGGACCACGGGGTCGAGGGCCTCGAAGCCCCGGCTGTCCGGCGGCGGAACGGACCCGACCCGGACGCGCTGCACCGCCAACCCGCACCCGTGCCGGGGCGGACCGCGGCGCGCGGGCGCCGATCACGCCCGCCGCGGGGCGAGGCCGCAGGCGCGGCCACGCCCCGGCGGTCCGGACCGGTCGCCGGACCGGCGTCTCGCGCTACCGCACCAGGAACACCTGCACGCTCCTGGGCGGCATGAACCCAGGCTCGCTCTGCGTGGCGTGCCGGAGTCGCAGGCCAGGGTGCGCCGGGCTCCAGGCCAGCGTCGTCGGTCCCGTGCCATTCCCGACTGGATAGCGAACGACTCCGTTCGGTCCGGGGGCCAGGCCCTCCACGACGAAATCGGTGCCGATGCCCGGGTAGCAGCTGGGGTCGAACACGCCTTCCCAGGCGCTGGGCACGTCGGACCAGTTCACGAACACCAGCCCGAGCACCGGGGCGCTGCCGCGGCCGCGCCACACGGTGTGGAGCACGTGCGCCATGGGGTAGGGCAGGGTCGTGAACCCGTCCTCGTAGAAGCCGCGCGAACCGATCTGCGCCGGGTCGGTGAGAAGGCCGACCAAGGCCGACGGCGTGAGGCTCTGCGTCACCTGGCCGGCGTTGTACGCCGTGGTCATCTGGAGCGGCCGCTCGGCCTGGCCGCTGCGCAGGAACTGCCCCGCCTCATCGTCGCGGATCAGGGCCGCGTGCAGGCGCTGGAGGAACTCGAGGAGCTGCACCTGGTACGGGTTGCCGGGATCCCGCACGCCAACGCCGCCCGCCGTCTCGACCAGCAGGTTGTACGGCTCGAGGCCGTAGTAGTACGGCACCACGAAGGGGTTCATGCCCTGCACGAAGGGCAGCGCGTGCATCATCCGCAGGTAGTCGCCCCACTGGTTCCAGGTCAGGCCCGGGAACGCGGGGTTGAACTGCCCACCGCCGAGCACGCCGGCGACGCCGACGGTCGTCCACGGCACCCCCACGGCCTCGGCCCGCGACCACTCGTGATAGACCGTGTTCCAGAGCGGTGGCGCCGGCGTGCTGCTGTCCGGCACCGGCGGCACCCCGAAGAAGAGGTCGATCAAGGTGTTGAGGTCCATCTGCAGAGGCAGCGGCTTGTAGCCGTGTTGGCCGAAGTCGTAGGTTCCGGCGAGGCCCTCCTGTACCGCCTCGGTCGAGATGAACGGGATGTTCGGATGCGCGAGCGGGAACTTGCCCTTCGCCACGCTCCACCGCGCGCTCAGCATGGTGAGCGCCGCCCCCCGCACGAACTCCTGGCCGCCGTGGTATCGCATCAGGAACTTGCGGTGCGTCTCGATCGGCGGATAGCGCAGGTAGGAGCTCGTGCCGCCGAGCGTGTCCATGAAGAGGCCGCCGAGCTGCGGCATGTCCCGCGTGAGGTCGGGGAAGAACGTCCCGTTGAACCAGAGCGGCACCGAGAGCAGGCCGAAGTCGACCAGCTTCCCGGGGATGTTCCCCATCGGGTGGTAGGACCCGTCGCGCCGCCGCAGGAACCACTCATCGCGGAACGTGGGCCAATGTTCGGCCTGGATGGTGGTCGGGAGCAGGTAGGTGGACACGTTGATCCCCGCCGCGTGGGCGCGCGCGATCTCCGCCTTGGCGGCGGCGGTCGGTCGCTGGAAGCCTTCGCCGCTGCTCGCCGGCCTGGGGTTGAGCCCCGGACCCATCGGATCCTCGGGCGGGAAGCCGGGGTAGGGCGAGTCGAGGGGATTCCCCTGCAGCCACTTCTGCCACTCCATGAAGAAGGGCGTCGGCGCGCCGTTCGCCTCGCGGAACACCTGTCGCAGCCTGATCGACTCGTCGACGAAGGTCTCGAGGGCCAGGTCCGGGTCGGGGTTCACCAGGTTCACCGTCGAACAGGGCATGAAGGCCGAGCCGCGCACGAAGTCCCGGTTCAGGAGGTAGAAGGGATGGTCGATGGGCGTCAGCCGCATCTCGCGCCGCACGAACTCGCGGTAGGTCGCGGCCACGTCGAACCACCACGCGTCGGTCTCGGCCTGCAGCGCGGCGGTGACCGCGGGGTACGGAGTGACGAAGGTGTTCCGCCACGGGTTCGGCGGGTGCTTGGGGAAGTACACCGGAGCCCAGCGGTAGTAGACCCCGGTGCCGTCCGCGTGGACGTCGTGGCGGAAGCGCTTGAACCAGCCTTCCGGATCCTCGGTGGAGAAGTAGAGGATCTTGCGGTGGCCGGTGAGGATGCGGTCGGCGAGGGGCACCTGCGTGGGATCGGCGCAGTAGAGCGCGCTGAACTGCATCTGCTGGTGGCGCGCCGGGTGCTCGAAGTCGAGGTGGTAGTCGGCGAGGAGCCAGGTCCACAGGGACAGGTTCGACACCGGCAGCGGCGCGTTGAGGGCGGCGGGCACGAGCACACGGGTCTGGCGGACGTCGCCGGCGTGCCGGCAGTACACGATCGGCGCGTGGATCTCGTCCATGGACCAGCGCTCGGTGCCTGGCACGGTGATCCGGCCCATGCGCGAGTTCCATACCGCGCGGGCCGGCGCAGCGGCGCTCACCTGCACCCTCAGTTCGAACCAGAAGCGCGAGTCCGGGCTGGCACCCGGGAGCGTGATCCCGTTCCACGCGAAGAGCGCATCACGGGTGCCCGGCTGCACGTCGACCCAGACTTCGAACGAGGCGGCGTGCGCGGGTCCCAGTTCGGTGGGGGTGTCCGACGTCGACGGCCGGACCACGGCCTTCCACAGCGCCTTGGGCTGGCCTGCCGGCGGCTCGGCGAGGTACTCCACCCACGCCACCGCGCCGTCCTTGCGGGTGCCGCGATGTCCGACGTGGTGCAAGACCACGCCGGCGGTCGCGTCGCCGCGGAAGCCGAGTCCGATGCCGGCCGCGCCGTGTTCGGCGTCCCCCACGGTGAGGGTGCTGGTCGGGGACCAGTCGGCGAGCCGGCGCAGGCCCTGCTTGGACCAGGGCTGGCACTGTGCGACCGCGATTCCCGAGAGCCAGAGGAAGGCGGCGGAGAGCGCCGCCACGCGAGAACTGCTCCTCATGGTCTTGCTCCTTCCAAGGCGAGGTCGGCGGGGTCGCGCGTCCGGGGCTCCCCGGAGCCCCTGCAGGGTTCGCCGCGTGGCCTGCGATCCGCCTTGCTGGCGCACCATTCGAAGCAGGACCCCGCCGTCGAGGAAGCTCCCGAAACTCCTGGGTGCCGTGGATTCGCCGCGCTCCGGGCTTCCTTCCCGGATCGTGCGCAGGCTTCCCCCTTGCTTCCTGCGGGCGCTCGTGCTGGGTCCCGAAGGATCGCGCAGCGTGCGCGCGTGGCAGGGAGCACGGTGCCGCGCCGGGAACCTGCGCATCCGCTCCCTGATCCGGACCGGTGGCTCGCGTGGCGCGCGGGGGGCGGCGCCGGCACAGCGCCCATGGGAGGGCCGTTCCGTCGCGGAAGCGCATGCGAGCGGCGCTGCACCCGCTCGGCTCCCCCATGAGAACCCGGACCGGAACGACCCGATCCGCTACCCTTGGGGCGAGGTCCCCGCGAGGCGCGTCATGAGTGAATTCGAATCTGAACCCGTACCTGCAGCCGAACCTGCGTCCGTATCCGCTCCCCAAGCCAAGCCGACGAGTCCTGCCCTGGCCTTCGCGATCGAGCGCCTGGGGATGAACCCGGAGGCCACTCTCCAGGAGGTTCGCGATGCGGCCGCGCTCGCGGGCCTGTCGATCCACCCGCTGGTGTACGGCCGCGCCCGATCGAAGGTCGGACTGCCCCCCCTGCGGCCGCGCCGCCCGAAGGTGGTGCGGCAGGATGAGCCCGTGCCCGAGCTGCACGCGGCCGGGGCCCCCACGGCCGAGGAGTTCCTGGAGGCCACCGAGTTGGAGTTGGAGGAGCCTGCAGAGGCCGCCCTGAGGCCGGCCCGGCCCAGGACCGCGCGGGGCCAGCCGATGGCCGATCCGTTCGGGGCGCTCACCCAGCTGGTGCGGGAACTCCAGGAGGAGCGCGACCGGCTGCGCGAAGCGCTGGCACGCATCGCTGCGGCGGTGGACGAAGCCCTTGGCTAGACCGCGAGGCATGGCGGGTCCACGGCGCTGACCCGGGCCCCAGCACCTGGATGCCGTCCCGCCCGGGCCGAGCGCAGGCGGGCACGACGGGTGGCACGTGGAGTCCAGGGCCCGCCGGCCGTGCCGGCGCGGCGCCGGCCCAGGAACTCAGGAGCAACCGGCAACGCATGCATCGACTCAACGACCGGATCGCCCTCGTCACCGGCGCTGCGCGCGGGATCGGCGCCGCCATCGCGCGCGCGTTCGCGCAGGAGGGCGCGCAGGTGGTCCTCACCGACGTGCGCGACGCCGCGGGTGAGGATCTGGCCCGGAGCCTGGGCCCCGCGTGTGTCTATCGCCACCTGGATGTACGCCAGGAAGGGGACTGGGTCGCCGTGGTGGACGCCGTGCTGCAGCAGCATGGACGGCTCGACGTGGTGGTGAACAACGCCGGGGTCACCGGCTTCGAGGAGACCCAGCGACCTCAGGACCCTGAGCACGTGCTGCTCGCCGACTGGCACGCCGTACTCGCCACCAACCTCGACGGCACGCTCCTGGGCTGCAAGCACGCGATCCGGGCGATGCGCCGCACGCGTCGGGGCTCGATCGTGAACCTGGGCTCGCGCTCGGGCGTGGTCGGCGTCCCCGGCGCCGCCGCCTACGCGGCGAGCAAGGCCGCGATCCGCAACCACACCAAGAGCGTCGCCCTCTACTGCGCCGAACAAGGGCTGCAGGTGCGCTGCAACGTGATCCAGCCCGCTGCGATCCTGACGCCCATGTGGGACGTGCTGCTGGGCAGCGGCGCGGATCGCGCGGCACGGATGGCCGAGTACGCCAAGGACACTCCGCTCGGCCGCTTCGGCACGCCGGAGGATGTGGCGGCCCTCGCGGTCTACCTCGCGAGCGACGAGTCCGCCTATGTCACCGGCGCCGAGTTCACGATCGACGGCGGAATGCTCGCGGGTACGGCCGTGCCGCCGCGGCCCGCGTAGCCGAGACCGCCGCGCAAGGCGCCGGTACGCGCGCCGGCCGGGCCGGGAGACGCTGGCGCGCGAGCCGGTGCCAGGCATGGCATGGGCAGCGCGCGGCGTCCGTATGCTTCGCGCGCCGTGACCGCCCGCACCGCACTCTTCACCGCGCTGGCACTGGTCGGGTTCGCAGGCAACTCGTTGCTGTGTCGTGCGGCACTCGCCGATGGATCGATCGACCCGGCGTCGTTCACGGCGGTCCGTCTCGCCAGCGGGGGGGTGGTGCTCCTCGGGCTCGCACGCCTCGCGTCCGGGGCACGGCCTCTCGCGGGGAGCTGGGCCGGTGCGGTGGCGCTCTTCGCATATGCCGCTCCCTTCTCGTACGCGTACCTGCGCCTGGGGGCGGCGACCGGGGCCCTGGTGCTCTTCGTGGCCGTGCAGATCACGATGGTCGGCATCGGCGTGGCACGCGGCGAGCGCCCGCGGTCCCTCGCGTGGTGCGGGCTGGCCGTGGCGCTGGCAGGCCTGGCTGCGCTCACGCTGCGCGGCGCTGGGGCGGCCGACCCGTGGGGGCTCTGCGGGATGACCCTCGCCGGGATCAGTTGGGGGGTCTACTCGCTCCTCGGGCGTCGGGGTCTGGAGACGCCACTGGCCGCCACCGCAGGCAACTTCGTGCGGGCCGTCCCCCTCGCCGGCGTCCTGCTCGTCTGGGCAGCGGCCACCTCGGTGCTGGAAGTGCGCCGTACCGGCTTCTGGCTGGCCGTGGGCTCCGGGGCCGCCGCGTCTGGTCTCGGCTACAGCCTCTGGTACGCGGCGCTCCCGGCTCTGTCCGCGGCGCGCGCCGCGGTGCTGCAGCTCCTGGTTCCGGTGCTGACCTCGCTGGGCGGGGTGGCGCTTCTCGGCGAGGCGTTGACGCTGCGCTTCGCGGTCTCGGCGGCGGCGATCCTCCTGGGGGTGGGGCTGGTGATCCGCGGGCGCGCCTGAGCGCCGGCGCGGCTCGGCGAGTACGGAGCCGCGCACGGCCGGGCGAGTGCCTTCCGCGGCCCGGGGCGCGATTCCGTTCACGCGGCGCACGTCCGCCGCGTAGAGGGGCGGGTTCCCGTCCGGCCGCGATCGTGGCCGGCCCAGCCCCGGGCGTAGGCCCGGGGGAACCTCACCAAGTCCCTCGACCGAGCACCACAGACCATGAACACCGCATCCCTCGCCGGCGCCGCGTGCCTTCTCGCGGCGTCCCTCGCCGCCCAACGCTTCATCGTGAATCCGCCCGCCAACGCCACGGTGGAGGCCAGCTCCAGGATCAGCTTCCCGTTCGCGGGCTCCGCCTCGATCCGCTTCCAGCAGATCTGCGCGCTCTCCGCGATCAGCACCGCGGCCGGGATCGTCGATCAGGTGTCGTTCCGCCGCGACAACGACACGGTGGTCGCCTCGGGCAACTACCTCGCCTTCAGCCCGGACTTCACGCTCACCGTCAGCACCAGCCCGCGTACGCCGCTCACCATGAGCAAGAGCTTCGCCGCCAACGTCGGTGCCGACGTGAAGCAGGTGCACACGGGTCCGGTGAACTGGCCTGCGCAGAACAAGGTCCCGCCCGGGCCGACACCGTTCGCCTACACCGTGCCGTTCAGCACGCCGTTCCTGTACCTGAACACCAACGGCGACTTCCTGATCGACCTGGCGATCAACTCGCCCAACAACACGAACACCCTCTACTTCTCCGACGCCAACTCCTCGAGCGTCGGGTCAGCGTCGCTCAACCTGGGCAGCGGCTGCCCGGGCGGCTTCAACCTCGTGGTCGTCTACGACAACTGGGGGCCGGGCGCCACCGCGCGCATCCTCCAGTACAGCGCCGCGGGCAACGTGCAGAGCGTGCTCGGCCTGGGAAGCACGTCGCCGGTGTGGGGCGGCCTCCCGCTGCCGGTCGACCTCGGCGTGATCGGCGCGGCCGGGTGCAACGTCTACCATGACCTCCTGGTCGCGATCCCCGGGTCCACCAGCGGCACGTCCGGCCAGTACAACGGACGCTGGGATCAGAGCATGGAGATCCCCAACCTGCCCGGCCTGGCGGCGCTCAAGCTGCGCGCCCAGTTCTTCAACCTCGGCGACACGGGTGCGGGCAACGCCGCCAACCTCTCGGTGTCGAGCGGCCACGAGATCACGCTCGCGACCCCCACGCCCGGCAGGCCGCCGCAGAGCGAGGCGCATGCCAGCGGGCTCACCAAGACCACCGCCGACCTGCTGCAGCAGGGCTACGGGATGGTGGTGGAGTTCCGCCTGCAGTGAGCCGCGAGGGCGTGGCCTGACCCGCGCCTCCACCCGCTACCGGCTGCGACCAGGCGGCCGCACGCCGCGCTCCCGTCCAGCTCCCGCGGGGCCAACGACGGGCGGCGGGCCCGCCGCCCGTGTGCCTGGATCGCCGCCCCGGGCGGCGCACGCCCTCGCGCCGTCCCGCGCCGGCTCCTGGCGGGGGATGCGGTCAGCGCGCCTGGAGCGGGACCACCCGCGGCCGCCCGCCCGCCGCCGGCGGTGCGAACGCGACGGTACCCACCGGGTCCGCCGCCCGTGCCTCGACGTAGAGGTACACCTCCTTCGCCTCCGCCACGGCGGCCGTCGCTCCATACACGCCATCGCTCGCGGCGCCATCCCCGTGCCGGCCATCGTCGTGCATGGGAATCACCGTGGCGGCGCCATGGCGGGTGCGGCTGACGTGGAGCAGCACCTGGGCCGGGGGTGTGTCCTTGCCCGCCGTCACGCGCACCTGCACGGCGCGCGTCCCGTCGGCCAGGACCGCGCGCTCGGTCTCGAGCGCGCTGAGCTCCGGGTGGGGCTTCCGCACCTCGGGGTGCGCGAGCAGGGCCGCGCGCCGCCGCGCCACCAGCTGCCGCAGGTCGCCGAGCGAGCGTACGAAGGCCTCGTGGCCGTAGAGCGCCTTCTCGTCGTCCCAGACCAGGGGGTCGATCGTCTCATGCAGGCGTTCGCAGAACGCGCCGAGCACCTCCCAGTCGAGCGCCTCGCGCGCCATGTCGCGCACGTGCGCGAGGAAGCGCGCGCGCCAGACGGGGACGCGGAGCAGGCGAGCCAGCGGCCGGCCCGGGGTCTCGAGGATGGCCAGCGGGCTGGAGTCCGGACTCGCGGCGCCCATCATCCCTCCTGGCCCACCGCCGGGGCCGCGCCCCTGGAAGCCGCCGCGTCCCTGCGGCGGAACCCGGTCGGACCGGCCGCCCGGCGGGAGGCCTGGCTCCATCCCGGGTGCGTCCGGCGGCGGCGGCATGGGCTGGGCCTCCCCTCCCGGCCGGAACGGAGGGTCCTGCGGCCCGCCCGCGAAGCCGGGCGGCATCCCGCGCAGGCCCGGGCCGCCGCGGCCTGCGCCGAGGATCTCGTTGCTGTCGTAGGGCAGGGGCCGGAAGCGCTGATCGGGGCCCTCCCACAGCACGAAGTCGCTCCCGCGGCTGGCATAGCCGTCGCCGTCGAGGAGCACGACGTCCAGCGCGAGGAACCAGAGCGTGGCGTCCACATCGAGCACCTTCGGCACCTCCGTCTCCAGCGCCTGCTCGGGCGTCTGTTCGAGCACCCGGCACAGGCGGATCAGCCGCTGCCACGCGGCGTCCGCATCCTTCACCGTGGTCTTCAACTCGTAGCTGCGTTCGTACGGGGCGCGCTCGTCGCCCTGGTACGCGAGGCCTGAGCCGCGCGGGTTGGCGGGCACCTTCCAGCGCACGCCCTTGGTCGTGCCGTACTCCTCGGCGAGGAACTCACGGTTGACCTGCTGCACGTTGCTGAACACGCCGAAGCTCTCGCCGTTCACCACGAGGTGCACGAGGTTGGCCTGTGCCGCGGGGGTGTAGCGCCGGGCGACGAACGCGTGCACGGCTTCGCGCAGGAACGACGGGTCCGAGTGGGCGTTGAGCAGGTTGAGCGTGCGGTAACCGAGCAGATCCTGGCCTTCGTGCACGGCGTCCATGGCGATCGACAGCGACTTCTTCCTGCCCGGAGACGCGAAGTACGAGGAGTTGCCCCGGAACCCGACGCCGACGTCGCGATACACCCTGCCGTCCACGGTCAACGTGGCAGGCACCTCGACGTCGGTCCGGTAGAAGTCGCTGCACTGCTCGAACCAGTCGCGGTCTGCGAACTCGAGGAACACGGTGCGGACGACGCCGGGGTCGTAGAGTCCGGCCTTCGGATACACGGGCGCCTCCGCGACCGTCACGCGCCTGGGCAGGAGCTGCTGCGCGGCGGAACGGGGTGCCGCGCCGAAGGGGCCGCCCATGCGGCCACCCTGCCCCGGGCCGCGCTGCGGGCGGTTGTCCTTCAGCCAGGCGCGGGCCTGGGCGCGTTCCTGGGCGTCGAGGAAGCCGCTCTCGTCGGCATCGAAGCGCGCCTTCACCGCGATCTCGCGCGGGCCGCCGGGCCCCCCCGGTCCGCCGGGACCGCCCTGGGCGGGGACCGGCGCCAGCGCGAGCGCCAGCGTCGCGCCGGCCACGGCCAGGCCGCGCGGGGAGGGGAGGGACGATCGCACAGACCGGATGGGACGCATGACGGCACTCCTTGGCTCCATGGGGGTGGCTACTCGGCTTCCTCGGGCGCGAAGGATGCCTTCACCACTTCGGGCAATTGCAGCAGGGCCGCGAGCAGCTGCGGCGAACGCTCGGCCGCGAGCCCGCTCACGGCGAGGCGCAGGTCGAGCGTCGCCGTGGCGCGGTCGACCGTGCTGCGGCGTACGGCATGGCTCAGGCCGAAGCGCTCCAGGATCGGAACGTAGAGCGCGGGATCCGCTTCGGGCGGCGAGAGGACGAGACGGAGGATCGCGGCGTCCTGGTTGCGCTGGCGCACCTCGAGCCGGCGCAGGAGCAGGATCATCCCTCCGACGATCGCCACGCCACACGACGCGACCAGGAGGTTGAGTGCGCCCATCGCCATCCCGACGGCGACCGAGAAGATCACGAATGCCATGTCGCGCGAGTCGCGTACCGCGGTGCGGAACCGGACGATCGCCAGCGTGCCCACGAGCGTGAACGCGGCCGCGACGTTCTGGCCCACGGCGATGGTGATCATCGCGATCAGGGGGGCGAGCAGGACGAGGGTGTGCGCGAAGCCGCTGGTCCGGGTGTCCCGGCTGCGCGAACGCCAGTAGAGCAGGGCCACCACGGCGCCGAGGAGGCCCGCGCCGGCGACGCGCAGCGCCACCTGCGCTCCACGCGCGAGGAACTCCGTGGGGAGATCGGACTGGACCAGGGAAAGGAGGCCACTCATGGGCTGCGGTCCCGTGCGGGCGCGATACCCAGCACCTGCACGCCGTGACGGTACTTGGAGTAGGGCGTCGGATCCTGCTGCACGAGTTCGAAGAGGCGCTGCACCAGCGGCGAGGGCGCGCCGTGGAACTTGATCTCGACCACGCACTCCGCGCCCAGGCTCCGGGCGGGGGACTCGGGCGCGAAGTCCGGGCGCCCGTCCGCCAGGGGCGAGGCGCGCAGGCGTTCGTCGACCGTGAACCGCTCGCCCTGCGCGCCGACCAGGGCGCGGCGCTCGTAGACCAGGAGCAACGTGGCGCGGAGGTCCAGCATCCGCATCCGCTCCAGGTACCACGCCACGTCCGGTCGTTGTGCCGGGACTCCGGCGACCAGGTCCTCGAGCGCCGCCTGGGTCGAGGCCACGCGGCGCTTCCACACCGAGAGTCCGCGGCGCACTTTCTCCTCCAGGAACACGTGCTCGCAGCAGGCGCCGTAGCGGCGGATCCGGTACTTGGGCAGCGCCACGGGTCCCCGGGGACGGAAGCAGTCGAAGTGCGGCGTGTCGAGGTAGATCGACTCCACCCGGTACCCGCCGGTGGCGGGATCCTGCACGTGGGGATCGGCGGCCATCCAGTCCCGGGCCGCGGCGAACACGGCCAGGGCCCGCGCTGCCGGAAGAGTCACCTTCCACTCGGTCCGGGGTCCACTCTGGGCAGGTGCGGGCGTGGGGGGCATGCGTACGACGGGAACCGGGCAGCTGGTACGGGCCCGCGCGAGGCGGATCCACTCGCCGGTGCGCCGCCGCCGGGGGCGGACCCGCCTCGCACCCCGAGGCGGCGCCGCGGCCGACCCGCTCCCGGTGCCCATGGCAGGTCGGCCCTGCGGCGGATTCCCGCGCGTCGCGCAGAGACCCGACTTGTCGCGGCCAGGGGTACCGTCCCACCATGCAGCCGAGCGCAGCTCAGGAACCCTCCTCCGCGGCGCCACAGCGACCATGAGTCCGCCACCGACCGCCGCAGACCAGGGTGCGATCGTGCTCTTCGACGCCACGTGCCTCCTGTGCCTCGGTGCGGTGCGCTTCGTGATCCGTCGCGATCCGCGGGCGCGGATCCGCTTCGCCGCCCTGCACTCGGCGACCGCGGGGGCGCTGCTCGCCGCGGCCGGAGTCACCGGGCCGCTGCCCGACAGCGTGGTGCTGCTGGCCGGGGGCCGGGTCTTCACGCGTTCGGCGGCGGTGCTGGAGATCGCGCGCCGGCTGCGTGCCCCTTGGCCCCTGCTCGGCGTGCTCCGCGTGGTGCCGCGCTGCCTGCGCGACTGGGTCTACGACCAGGTGGCCCGCCGCCGCTACCGCTGGTTCGGCCGCAACGATGCGTGTGGCGTGCCCACGCCCGAAGTGCGTGGTCGCCTCCTGGACTGAGGCCTGCGGCCGCGACCGGCACGTCCGCCGCACTCCTCCGGAGCCAACGCCTGGGACCGGTTCACTCGGCGATGTGCACCGGCCGCCGGTGCGTGCCCCAGCGCCCCGGGCGGTCCGCGAACACGCCCGCGATCGGCGCCGAGCACCGGGGGCAGCGCGCCGTGGCATCCAACCGGTAGCGATCGATGTCGTAGGCGCGACGCTCCACCAGGAGATCGCCGCAGCGCGGGCACCAGGTGCTCTGGCCCGCCTCGTCGGCGATGTTGCCGGTGTACACGAACTCGAGCCCGCACGCGCGTGCCAGGTCGCGCGCGCGCTGCAGCGTGGCCGCCGGGGTGGGTGGACGGTCCAGCATCCGGAAGTCGGGATGGAAGGCGGAGAAGTGCAGCGGCACGTCTGGCCCGAGTTCGCGACGGAGCCATGTGGCCTCCGCGCGGATCTCGTCGTCGGAGTCGTTGAGGCCCGGGATCAGCAGCGTGGTCACCTCCAGCCACACCTTGGTGTGCGCGCGCAGCCACACCAGCGTGTCGAGCACGTCCTGCAGGCCGCCCGGCCTGCTGAGGCACACTTCGTCGTAGAACTTCGCGGTGAACCCCTTGAGATCCACGTTGGCGGCGTCCATCGGCGCGAAGAACTCCGGTCGCGCCAGGGCCGAGATGAACCCCGAGGTGACCGCCACGGTGCGGATCCCCGCGCGGCGGCACGCCTCGGCCGTGTCGATCGCGTACTCCGCGAACACGATCGGATCGTTGTAGGTGAAGGCCACCGCGGCGCAGCCGTTCGCCCTGGCTGCCTGCGCGATCGCCTCGGGCGTGGCGGTGTCGGCGAGGGCGTTCGTCGCGCGGCACTTGGAGATCTGCCAGTTCTGGCAGAAGCGGCAACCCAGGTTGCAGCCCGCCGTGCCGAACGAGAGCACCGCGCTGCCGGGGAGGAAGTGGTAGAGCGGCTTCTTCTCGATCGGGTCGATGCAGAACCCCGTGCTGCGCCCGTAGGTGGTGAGGACCATGCGGTTCCCCACGCGCTGGCGCACGAAGCAGAAGGCCCGCTGGCCCTCCTTCAGCCTGCACAGGCGCGGGCAGAGGTCGCACTGGATGCGCCCGTCGTCGAGGGCGTGCCACCAGCGCGCGGGATGCTCGGTTGCGGGAATCATGGCGCACCTCCGTCGTGCAGGACCGCGGCCAGGTAGCCGACCCCGAACGGGTGCTCGTAGCCGAGCACTTCGGCGCCCCTGGTTCGGGAGCCGAGCGCGGCACACACCAGCGCCAGAGGGTCGATGGCGTCCTCGCAGGCCGCTGCGCGGACCCCGGGATCGATGGTGCGCAGCTCCGCGAGCCGTCCGGAGGCGATCCGGTCCGTGAGGTCGCGGTCGAACCTGGCCCCGCGTGGATCGAAGCCCGCGGGCGCCCCCGGCGCGGCGCGGTGCGAGAGGTCGCCGCTGGCCACGAACGCGGGCCTGCCCGCCAGCCCGGCCAGGGCGTCGGCCAGCGCCGCGCCGAATGCCTGCAGGGCGTGCGGCGTGACCTCGTCCGGCAGGGAGAGGACCAGGGTCGGTCCGTTCCAGCCCGCCTCGGCCAGGAACCAGAGCGGGACCAGGGAGCCGTGATCGAGGGCCGCGGGTTGGATCCGCCACGTGGCCAGGCCCCGGGCGCCTGCCACGCGCTCGACCGCCGCTGCGGCGGCGGGGTCGCCGGGCAGGTCGACCGCGGCCGTCGGGGCGGCGAACTCGTCCAGGTTCCCGCGCACATGCGCGCCGTGGGTGAGACCGAAGCCTCGTCCGCGCCGGGGTGCGTGCGGAGACACGAGGACCAGCCGGGCCGGGGCCGTGGCCACGCAGCGCCGGGCGAGGGTCGAGCATGCGGCGTGGCTGCGTCTGCAGAGTGCCAGCCGCTCGCCGGCCACGGCCGGGATCAGGATCGGCGCGTGGGGGAGGAGACCGCCGAACGCGGGTTCCAGCCGGAGTTGCGCAGCCGGGTCCACGAGAGCACCACTCGGGGAACGCCGCGCCGCGGCCGGCACTTTCGCGGCGGGTCGCACCGCGGGGCCCGACCTCCAGCCCACGCGAGATTCCCGCCTGCGCGGTGCGAGAATCGCGTCCCCATAGCGGACCGGTGTGCTGGCACGGGACGTGATCCGTCGCCCGCCGCCGGTTCCTCCCGCGTCCGCCCTTCCCCATGGCTCACGTCCGCACCATCCCACCCGACGCCGCAGAGGGACCGCTGCGGCGCATCTACGCCGCCGCCGTGGCGCGTGCCGGCAAGGTGTTCCAGATCCTCCAGGTCCAGAGCCTGAACCCGGAATCGCTGCAGGCCAGCATGCAGCTCTACCTGGCGACGACCACGAGTCCGCGCAGCAGCCTGCCGCGCTGGGTACGCGAGGCCATCGCGGTGGTGGTGAGCCGGACCAACGAGTGCGTGTATTGAATCCAGGCCCATGCCGCGGACCTCCGTGACGAGCTCCGCAAGCAAGGGATGGACGAGAACCTGGCCGAGCGGTTGCAGCTCGATCCCGCGGGTCCGGGGCTCGAGGAGCGATGGCGCGCGCTCCTCGGGTACGCGGTGCGGGTCACCATGGCACCGGCACGGTGTTCGCGGGCCGACATCGACGCGCTGCGCGCCGCGGGCCTGCGCGACGAGGAGATCGTCGACGGGGTGCAGGTGGCCGCCTACTTCAACTACATCAACCGCATCGCGGACGCGCTGGGCGTCGACCTGGAACCCGGCATGCGCGCGCCCTGAGGCCGGTCCCCGCGGGGAGGGACCGGGCGCCGGGGGTGGCCGGGAGGCTTCGCCCGCCTCGAGCGTGGAGGCGCCCGGAACCGGGCAAGCCGCAAAGGAGGCCCCCTGCGAGGCCCCCCGGCCGGCCCCCCGCCCGGACCGGGCCGCGGCCGCGCGCGGGCCGGGAGGCATGGCACCTGCACGGAATTCCACGTGCGGCGCCATGCTCGAACGCCGCGGCTTGGCCCTTGGAACCGGATCCAGAAACCCTCGACCGCCTGCGGGCGGGCGAGCGCGATGCGCTGGCCGCGGTGTACGCCGCGCTGGCGGATCGCGTGTATCGCGTCACCCGCAACCTGCTCGGTCAGGATGCCGACGCCGAGGACGCCACCCAGGAGGTGTTCTTGAAGGTGTTCCAGCACGCCGCGTCGTTTGCCGGCCGCGCACGCTTCTCCACCTGGGTGCACCGGATCGCGGTGCATCACTGCTACTGGCGCCTGCGCCAGCGCCGCCGGCGCGCGGGCTCGCAGGACGCCGCCGTGGAGGTCGGGACGCTGCCCGACCCGCGCGACGGATCGGGTCCGGCGGATGCGCGCGACCTGCTGGATCGGATGCTCGGCTCGCTCAACGCCGAGCAGCGCGCGGCGGTGGTGCTGCGCGAGGTCGAGGGACTCTCGTACCAGGAGATCGCGGACATCCTGGAGGTCCCGATCGGCACGGTGATGTCGCGCCTCAACCGGGCACGGAGCCTGCTCGCGGCCGACGCCGCACGGAGGATGGCACATGAACGGATCTGAACCGGACACGGAGGGCTGGGAGGCGACCGGCGAGGTTTGTGCGACCTTCGCGCAGGCGAAGGCGCAGCGCGCGCCGGCGCGGCTGTGGGGGGCGCTGGACCGGCGCGTGCGTCGGTTCCAGCGCGTGCGCACGGCGCAGGCGTGCGCCGCCGGCATCCTCGTGCAGACGTTGCTGCTGCTCGCGCTGCGCTTCGTCTTCCCACCTGGGCCGGCCGCGGAGGCGCCCGACGCCCCGCGCGGCACGGCCGTGGACCTGCTCGCCGCGCCGCTGGCACGTGCGCCACACCGGTTGCTGGCCATCGAACGCAGTCCCGAGCTGCGCTGGATCCGCGCCCTGGAGACGAGAGGAGAGGCACGATGAGGATTCCCGTACCGCGCGCATGGCTGGTACCGGCGCTCGCCGGTGCGTTGGCGATCAGCGGCATCGCCAACGTGTTGCTCTGTCGCGCCATGCAGTGCCGGCCCGCCAGGCCGGTGCAGCTCGGCCTCAGCGACGCGCAGCTCGCCGAGCTCCGTGCCCGTTGCCAGGGCTGTTGCCAGGAACAGGCCGGCGTCGACGCCACGGTTGCCGCCCTGGAATCACGGTTGGAACGGCTGCTCGCAGAGGAGACCCTCGATCGCGCCGCCATCGAGTCCGTCGGCCGCGAACTGGCGAGCGCGCATGCGCGCCAGGTCGAGAACTGCATCCAGGCGGTCCTGCTGGTGCGCGGCGTGCTCTCTCCAGCCCAGCTCGCCGAGCTCCGGGCTGCGTGCCAGGACGGGACGCGTTGAGACCGACGCCGGAATACGCGCGCCCTCGGCGTGCTCCGTGACGTGCGCGCGGGGAATGGGCCCCGCGCTCCACTCGGAGACCGATCGAATGAAGTTCCTGATGGCTCTCGCGTTCCCGCTGCTCTTCTCCGCGCCGATGCCGGCGCCCGCCAAGGCGCTGCCTGCGGCGGGTGGACCGTCGTGCTGCGGCCCCTGCGACCCGCAGGAGTGTCCGCCCTGTCCGCCGGAGTGCTGCACGGACTGCTGCGCCCCGCGGTCCTGCGTCCGCTGAGGCACCCGCGGCGCCCCGGGCCTGCCCCAGGCGGGCGCCCCGGCCGATAGCATGGCGGGCCACGTGCGCGTTCTGGCGTGGCTCGTCGTGCTCGTCGGTTGGGCTGCCGGCCATGGGGCGGCCGCCCAGGACTCGCGCTCCGCGACCGCCACGGCGGCGTCGGCGCCGGTGGTGCGCATCGTCCAGGTCCCGCTGCAGGACGGGCGGGTCAGCCTCGCCGCCCTGGCGCGCGCGCTGCTGGAGGCCTACGACCTGGACGGCGCGGCGCTGCACGTCCCCGACCGGCCGGTGGACTTGAGTGGCACGCGCGGACGGCTCCTGCTCCTGACCGCGCGCAAGCTCCTCCTCGACACGGTGCGCTTCGAGATCGCGCCCGCCGGCGAGACGCTCTTCGTCACGATCGACCGGGAACGCACCAGGGAACTCCGGCGGCGCCTGCGCTCGCGGGTCGTGCGCATGGTGGGCGGGCTCGTGGGGGAGGACCTGCTGGCGCGCACCTGCACGCTCGATCTGCCCGCGGGGCTCGACCGCGAGCGTCCGCTCGCGGTGCTCGTGCACGGAGTCGAGAGCGATCCGGAGATCTGGTCGGACCTGCGTGCGTACCTCGCGCGAGCGGAACGTCCCCCGCAGGTCACCGCCTTCGGGTATCCCAACGACGAGGCGATCGAGCGCGTCGCGGCCGAGCTGGCCGCCCGCCTGCGCGCCCTGGCCCCGCAGCCGATCGTCCTCGTGGGGCACAGCATGGGCGGTCTCGTGGCCCGGACGGTGGTGGAGGATCCTGCGCTCGACCCCGGCAACGTGCGCATGCTCATCCTGATCGGCACCCCCAACCAGGGATCGAAGCTGGCAGGACTGCGCTTCGCCCTGGAGGCGGCCGACCTGGCGCGCGCCCCCGCGGGTGGCGATGCGTTCGGCCGGGCGCTCCTCGCCGGGATGCGTGCCAACCTGGTGGACGGCCTCGGCGAGGCGGGCGGCGACCTCCTGCCGGAGTCGGTGTTCCTCACCCGCCTCGCGCGGCGGGAGCGGAACCCGAAGGTGGCATACCGTGTGGTCCTGGGGTCGCGTTCCGTCCTGAGCGAGGCCGAACACGCCGCGCTCTGTGGGCGGGCTGCGGCGCTGTTCGCGGCCCACCCGGGCGCGGCCGTGGCCGCCGGGAAGCTCGAGCGCTGGCTGGCCGGCCTGGAGGAGGTGGTGGACGGCAAGGGGGACGGCGCGGTCTCCCTGGCTCGAGGCCGCCTGCCGGGGGTCGAGGCGGTGGTCCTTCCCCTCGACCACCTGGGCCTGGTCCGCCGCAGGGGCATCCTCGCCAGCATTCCGGGCGACGCGGACCACCCGGTCCATACCCGGATCTCCGGGTGGCTGGGCGGGCTCCGATGATGGGATCGGATCGGCACTCCTTCTCGCGTCTACGGCCAGGGTGACCTTGTGCGGAGGTGGGTCCGACGCTAGCGTTCCGCCCCGTTCTCTTGTCAGGGCACCGACGAAACGGGGAACCGTTGCGTGGAGCGTCCCGACCAGCGACCGCAGGAACCGTGAGCATCACGGGTTCTGCGCAGACTCCGCGCCACTCGGCGCACCGGTCGACGGACGTGCCAGGGATCCGAGCCCGCCCGCGACCTGATTCCATCCTTTCGAGACTCCGGGTCGAACGACCCGGGCACATGACGACGGATCCGAAGTAGGACAGATGGGTAAGCGACTCTACGTGGGCAACCTCTCCTTCAACACGACCGAGGACGACCTGGTCAAGGCATTCGAGCAGGACGGCCGTTCGGTCGAGAGCGCCCGCATCATGATTGATCGGGATACGGGCCGCTCGCGCGGCTTCGCGTTCGTCGAGATGGCCTCCGACGCCGATGCACAGTCGGCGATCCAGGCCATGAACGGCGTCGAGCTCGACGGCCGCCCCCTGCGCGTCAACGAGGCGCAGGAGCGTGAGCAGCGCGGCGGCGGTGGCGGCGGCGGTCCCCGTGGCGGGGGCCGTGGCTTCGGCGGCGGCGGCGGTGGTGGCGGCGGACGCGGCTTCGGCGGCGGACGCGGCGACCGTCGCGGCGGCGGCGACCGCTGGTGAGCGAAGTGACGGGACCCCGCGCCCAGCGCGGGTCCCGGCGGTGGTGGCCGCACTCGCCGCGCCCCACCGCGAAGATCGGAACGATCTGAACGACCCAGAGCTGCCTGCACCGACCGATGTGGATCGGCGGTGCCTGGCGCCTGGATCCTCCGCAAGAGGAACATGCCGGACGCGCGCCAGTTCCCTGTCGTGACGCGCTGGCTGACGCCCGGCACGCTGCTGCTCCTGGCCCTCGCACTGCGCGTCCCCACCCTGGGGAGCTGGTCGGTGTGGATCGACGAGGCGATCACGGTGGAGGGGCTGCGCGGCGCGGCGCCGCCCTACGTGCTGCACTACCTCCTGGCCCGGCCCCTGCTCGCGCTGCTCGGCGACTCCGAGTGGGCGCTGCGCGTCCAGCCGTGCGCCTTCGGTGTGGCCACGGTCTGGCTGCTGGCCCGCTTGCGCCCGCCCGGCGTCGCGCCCGCGGTCCCCCTGGTGGCGGCGCTCCTGCTGGCCAGCGCCAGCTGGCACGTGTTCATGAGTCAGAACGCGCGTGCCTACGCCGGCCAGGGCTGCTTCGTCCTGATCGCATTCGCCGCGAGCGCCGGCTGGTTGCGCGGGAGCGGCCTGCGCCATCTGGGGACCGGTACGGCGGCCTTCGCGCTGGCGGTGGCCAGCCATCCTGCCGCGATCTTCCAGCTCCCGGGACTGCTCTGGGTGGCGTGGCCGCGGATCCCGCGCCGGGCGCGCGGCTGGCTGCTCGGGCTCGGTGGCGTGCTCTTCGCCTGTGCCGCGTGGGCCTACCTGCCCGGCCTGGACGAGTACCTGCGTCAGAAGGGCCGTGGCTCCGCGCTGCAGCTGGTGACCAGCTACGGGTTCCTCGCGGGCCCGGTGCTGCTCCTGGCCGCGGCCGTGGGTGCCGTGGGGCGGGGGCGGACGAGTCCCGAACTGCGCTTCCTCGCCGCCGGCGCGGCGGCCTACTTGGCCGGCTCGCAGGTGCTCTTCCTGACCGGCTACCACGCCTTCGGCACGCTGCCGGTCGGGATGCTGCTCGCGGCCCGCGGCCTGCACGCGTGCTCGCGGACGCGGGCCGGTCAAGTGCTCGCCGCGCTCCTCGCCTTGCAGACATGCGTGTGGCTCGTGCTCTACCACACCTCCCATGGCATGCGGCCGCGCTGGCGGGAGGCGGCGCAGCATGCCGCCGCCGCGGCGCGGGACGGCCATGCGGTGTTCGCCACCCAGGTTCCGGCGCTCGCCTACTACCTCCCCGGTACGCGCGTGCACGGGGTCGCGGCCTGGCAGCACGACGACCTGGAGCGGGCCCTGGCAGGGCCCGTGTGGCTGGCCGTGCACCCCGACGATGTGGCGGTGCTCGCACCGGCCGAGCGGGCCCGGCTGCAGCGGATCGTCGCGGGTCGGATGGTGCCCGTGGCGGAGCTGCCCTGTCGTTTCGGGCCCAAGGAGATGACCCTCACCCTGCACCGGGACCGTCCGTAGCGAACCTGCCCGCCGCCCGGACGGGCGGCGGGGCGCGCGGCGTTCGGATAGCCTTCCGCGCGCCGCCTTCGCAACGCCCTGTGGCGCTCCTCCCTCGATGACCCCAAGCCGCCCCGGGTCCATGGACCGCATCGATCAGGCCCTGCCGATCTACCTCGCCTGGCTCGAGTCGACCGAGCGGGAGGAACCCGCCGCGCTCCTGGCGCGCCATCCCGAGCTGCGCGAGGTGCTGCAAGCGATGCTGGAAGGACGCGAGGCGCCGCAGGAGGGAGCCACGGCCGGCGTCGCCGAGGCACGGGTCGTGGGCGGGTTCCGCATCCTGGAGGAGGTGGGGCGGGGCGGGATGGGGGTCGTGTACCGGGCGCGCCAGCTCTCCCTCGACCGGCCGGTCGCGCTGAAGGTGCTGCCGGCGCACCTGACCCTGCAGCCCAGCGTGGTGGCGCGCTTCCGCCGCGAGGCCTCGATCGCGGCCAGGCTCGAGCACCCGGCGATCGTCGCGATCCACGCGGTGGGCAGCGAAGGCGACACGCACTACATCGCCATGGAGTGGATCGACGGCGCCCCGCTCGCCCGCACCGATCCGCGTACCGGAGCGGTGCGCGAGGTGCGCGAGACCGTGGAGCTCTGCGCGGTGGTGGCCGACGCCCTCGAGTACGCCCACCAGCACGGCGTCGTGCACCGCGACGTGAAGCCGTCGAACATCCTGCTGCGTGCGGACGGGCGGCCGGTGTTGAGCGACTTCGGGCTCGCGCGGGACCAGAGCCTGCCCGAGCTGACCAGCGCCGGCGAGTTCGCCGGCACGCCGCACTACGTCTCGCCGGAGCAGGCCGCGGGCGCCGGACAGGCGGACGCGCGCTCCGACGTGTTCTCGCTCGGCGCCACGCTCTACTTCCTGCTCACGGGGCAGAAGCCGTTCGGGGGCGCCTCCACCCACGCGGTGCTGCAGGCGATCGCCACGGCCGAGCCCGTCGATCCCCTGCGGCTCGATCCCACCCTGTCCCCCGACCTGGCGGCGATCGTGCTCAAGGCGCTGGAGAAGAACCCCGCGCGGCGCTACCCCAGTGCCGCGGCGCTCGCGGCGGACCTGCGCGCGTTCCTCGCCTACCGTCCGGTGTCGGCACGGCGCGCCTCCGGCCTGGCACGGGTGCGCCGTTGGGCCCGGCGCGAGCCGCTGCGCGCCACGCTGGCCGCCGTGCTGGCGCTCGGCATCCCCGCGCTGAGCGCCCTGCTCGGCTTCCTGCTCGCGAACGCCCAGGTGTACGAAGTGGGGGCGGCCGAGCTGGCCCAGCGGCGCCTGGACGAGCAGCTCGCCCGCGTGACGATCGACTACGAGGCGGGTGACTACGGAAGGGCGCGCGTGGCTGCGGATGCGGCGCTGGCGCTGGCGCCGGAGAGCGTGGAGGCGCTGGCCATGGCCACCTTGGTGCGGATCGCCCAGGGGGAACGGGACCAGGCGCTCGCGCTGCTGGAGCGCGCGGCGGCCGAACATGCGGAGGTCGCCTCGATCCGGCGGGTGCAGGCCTGGGCGGCGAGCGCGTTGGGTCAGGACGAGCGGGCCAGCTCCCTCGACCAGCTCCTCGGTCCGCCGCGCACGCCGGTGGACTGGTACCTGCACGCGAGTCGCAGCGCCCAGCGGCTGCGCCGCGAGGGGGGCACGCGGGCCGACTGGGAGCAGGTCCGGGCGGCGTTCGCGCGCGCCATGCACATCTCCCCGGCGCCGCGGCAGCACTTCCACCTGCGCTGGCTCGACGCGATCCTGGCGACCCGCGACGCCGCGGCGACGCGCGAAGCCGTGGCCACCCTGCAGGACCTCTGGCCGGAGTCGCCAGCCGTGCTGCTCTACGTCGGCTTCGCCCTGCGTGAGACCGACCCCCGTGCCGCGGCCGCCGCGTACCGGAAGGTCCTGGCCTCGGGCTACGAACACCCGCGGATCCTGAGCGAGCTGGGGATGTGCCTGGCGCGCGGCGGGGACGTGGCCGGCGCGCGGGCCTACCGGGAACAGGCAGTGGCCGGGTACGAGGCCCGTGCCAGGGCCGGCACCATCTCCGTCGTGGAGCAGGGCAACCTGGCGATCGCCCTGTACGACGTCGGGCGCAGGGAAGAGGCGGTCCTCGCTGGGCACCGTGCCGTGGCGATGGACGCCAACGCCCGCACCTTGGAAGTGCTGGGCTTCCTCCTCGAGGGTTCAGGCGATGCCCGCGGCGCCGCCGATGCCTTCCGGCGCGCCCTGCAGGTCCAACCGCGTGCGGCGGCGGTCCTGGGGCGGCTCGGTCCCCTGCTGCTGCGGCTGAAGGAGGATGCCGAGGCCGTGCGGGTCCTCCGCACGTGGGCGGAGGTGGTCCCGGACGACCATCTCGCGCACCACCATCTGGGCAACGCCCTGCTGGCCGCCGGGGACGCGGCTGGGGCGGTGGCCGCCAATCGCCGGGCCGTCGAATGCCAGCCGCGGATCCCCGAGCTGCACTTCAACCTGGCGCTGTCCCTGGACCGGATGGGGGACCACTCGGGGGCGATCGCGGCCTTCGATCGTGCGCTGGCGCTGCGTCCGGACTACGTGCGCGCGCTCCAGCAGCGCGGCTGGACGCGGGAGCAGAAGGGCGATCTGGAAGGCTGCCTCGCGGACTACCGCGCCGCCCTCGTGCTCCGGCCCGAATCTCCCGAGCTGCTCCTCGGGGTGGGCCGGGTCCTGCACCGGCGCGGCGACCTGGAGGGCGCGCGCAAGGTGCTCCGGCAGGCTGCGGCGCTGCCCATGAGCGCGGCCGTATGCCGCGAGATCGCCGGACTGCAGGCGGCGAGTGGTGACGCGGAGGGGGCGCGTGCCACGGTCCGGCTCGGCATCGAGCGGGCCAAGGAGGCCGGCGAGCGGAGCGAACTGGAGACTGCTCTGGCCGGGCTGCCCGGTTCCGACGGGCGCTGAGGCCGGGTTCCCCGGGCGTCCGGTCTGTCCACGGGACGATGGGGATGCTTCGATCCCCGTATGGATGCGGAGCCAGGATGCGCGGGCAGGGCCGGGATCCGGCTGCCGGCCTGGCTGCCCAATGCGATCACCACGCTGCGCATCGGCATGGTGCCGGTGTGGGGGATCCTGGCCGAGGCGGCGCGCGCGACCTTCCCCGAGCCCGGCTGGACCGGGTGGCGGGCGTGGTCGCTCGTGGTGCTCCTGGCGATCTGCCTGTCCGACGTCGTGGATGGTTGGCTCGCGCGGCGCTTCGATCTGGCCACGCGCATGGGCGCCACGCTCGACGCGGTCGCCGACAAGCTCGCGCAGGTGGTCCTGCTGAGCTTCTTCACGCTGCGCGGTCCGCCGGCCTTCGCCGCGATCGCGCCCTGGTTCCTGATCCTGGTGTTCGCACGCGACCTGGCGCTGCTGGCGGGCTACGCGATCCTGCGCCGCCGCCGCGGCGTGGTGGTGGTCGTGCACGAGGCGCACGGCAGGCTCAGCAGCCTGGTGCTCTTCGCCCTCCTGCTCTGGATCAACTCCGGCGGGGGAGAAGGCCCGGTGCGATGGGTGCTGCCGCCCCTCGCAGCCTTGGTCTGCTTCAGCACGTTGGTGTACGGGCGCGCCTTCGCCCGTCAGCTCCGGGGCGGCTGAGCCGGTCGCGCCTACTTGCCGGAATCACCCGCGGCCGCGGGGAACACCCCTGCCGTGAGCAGGGCCTGGGCCAGCGCCCGGCCCGAGACCGCGTGCGCGAACGGCGTCCAGTGCAGGTGCGAGTTCTCGTAGTAGAGCAGTTCCTGGCCCACGTGCGGCTCGAGCAGGGGCTGCATGGCCACGAACGAGAGCCCCGGCTGCTGGGTCGCGAAGTGCGGGTGCGGGAACACATCGCTGAACTTGCGCGTCACCGGCGACCAGCCCGGGATGCTCTGGATCACGAGGTGCACCCCGTGTTCCCGGCACCATGCCAGCAGGCGCTGCAGGATCGCGCCCGAGAGCCGCGACTGGTACGCGAACTCCGGGTCCTGATCGGGGCGCGAGGTCGAGGAGGTCGCGGGCGTCTGCTCGCCCAAGGCCACGTTGCGCAGGTTCTCCTGCACGAGGTCGCGCTTCAGGAAGGCGGTGATCTGTTCCTTGAGCAGCGCGAAGGCGTCGGAGCGCTCGTTCAGGAAGTTGACGATCCGGCTGCGGTTGAGCCAGTCCCCGAGCGGGCCGAGGGGCACGTAGTCGGCGTTGGCGACGACCAGCCGTTCGCCCGCGAGCCGGAACAGGTTCGAACGGATGTTGTCGGACAGGTCGTTCACGTAGAACGAGAGCACGACCGCGTCCGGGGAGTACTTGTGCAGCTCGCGCTCGAGATAGAGCAGGCACTCGGCATTGCTGTAGCCCGACACGCCGGCGTTGAGCACCTCCACGTCGTGGCCGCGTTGGCGCAGCTCGCGCTCCAACACCGCCGAGAACGTGTTCTCGGCCGCCACCTCGTAGCCGATCGTGAACGAGTCGCCCACCGTGACGATGCGGCGCCGACCCTGGGGCTTGGCGTAGGCGAAGTCGCGGTCGGCGCGCATGCCCTGGCCGTTGATCCGGAACCAGACCGTGACGTCGGCCGACTTGTGCCGATAGGTCGAATCGGGCAGGTTGTAGCGCAGCCCCCAGGGAGCGCCGACCACGTTGCGGGGGAACTTCACCTGCTCGCCGATGGCCAGGTCGACGCCCAGTTCGAGCACGAGCAGAGCGACCAGCATCGAAGCGGCGAGCAGGCCGAGCCGCTTGAGCCAGCGGAATCGCTTGCGGAGGGGAGGGGTGGGCATGGTGCGGGACGGCGAAGGTTAGCGCACGGCGGGCCGCGGCACGGCGGCGGGCCGAAAGCCCAGTGCCAGGGCCGCCGCGCTCACGCGTGCACCCCGGGGGCCTCCATGCCGGTCTTCTCCACCCACTCCACGTACGAGCCGGGGTAGACCGCCGGCTGGCCGCCCTGGCCGCAGGCGCTCACGTCCAGCACCCGGTTGGCGAGGCCGCGCAGGAAGGTGCGGTCGTGCGACACGAAGAGCATGGTGCCCTCGAAGTCGCGCAGCGTCTGCACCAGCATCTCCTTGGTCTGCAGGTCGAGGTGGTTCGTGGGTTCGTCCAGGACCAGGAAGTTGGGCGGATCGAAGAGCATCAGCGCGAGGACCAGCCGGGAGCGCTCGCCGCCGCTCAGCACCTCGATGCGCTTCTCCACGTCGTCGCCGGAGAACTGGAACGCGCCGAGCAGGTTGCGCTTGGCGCCGATGGTCTCCAGGTGGAAGCGCTGGTCCACCTGCTCCCAGACCGTCAGGGTGGGGTCGAGCAGCTCCAGCGACTCCTGGGCGAAGTAGCCCAGCTTGACGCTGGGGCCGATCCGCACCGTGCCGGTGTCGGGGGCGAGGACCCCGGCCACCATCTTCAGCAGCGTGGTCTTGCCGGAGCCGTTCTGGCCCATGACGCACCAACGCTCGCCGCGTTTGATCTCGAAGTCGAAGCCGCGGTAGACGGTGCGCGCGCCGTACGCCTTCGCGACCCCACGCAGCGCCGCCACGTCCTCGCCGGAGCGGGGTGGCTTGCGGAACTGGAACGGAACGATCTCGCGGTGCTTGGGCGGATCGATCCGCTCGATCTTCTCCATCTTGCGGGCGCGGCTCTGTGCCTGCGCCGCCTTGGCCACGTGCGTGCCGAAGCGGTCGATGAAGCGCTGCATCTTGGCGAGCATCGCCTGCTGGCGTTCGTACGCGGCCTCCTTCTTCTGGGCGCGCAGCTTCTGCTCGCGCTCCATGTAGTCGTAGTTGCCGGAGTACGACACCAGCTCGCCGTCGTCCACGTCCACGATCCGCGACACCACACGGTTCATGAAGTCGCGGTCGTGGCAGGTCATCAGCAGGGCGGCGCGGCTGTCCCGGAGGAAGTGCTCGAGCCACAGGATCGACTCGATGTCGAGGTGGTTGGTGGGTTCGTCCATGAGCAGGACGTCGAAGTCGCCCAACAGGACCTTGGCCATGCCCACGCGCATCTTCCAGCCGCCCGAGAGCGCGCCGACATCGCCGTCGATCTGCGTGTCGTGGAAGCCGAGGCCGTGCAGGATCTCCTTGGCGCGCGCCTCCAGCTCGTAGCCGCCCATGTGCTGGTACTCCTCCTGCACCTCGCCGAAGCGCGCCAGGACCTTGTCGAAGGCGTCCGCCTGGGCGGGGTCCGCGAGGTCGTGTTGCAGCTGCTCCAGCTCGTGGTGCAGTTCGCCCAGCCGGCCGCTCCCGGCGATCGCCTCGTCCAGCACCGAGCGGCCGCCCATGGTCCCCTGGTCCTGCCGGAAGTGGCCGATGGTCACCCGCTTGGGCACCATCACTTCGCCGTCGTCGACCGGTTCCTCGCCGGTGATCAGGCGGAAGAGGGTCGACTTGCCGGAGCCGTTGGGACCCACCAGGCCCACCTTCTCGCCAGGATTGAGCTGCAGCGACGCGTCCACGAAGAGGGCCTGATGGCCGTGGCGCTTGCTGATGTGGGTCAGGGAGATCATGGAGGGCGGGGCACCATATCGGTTCTTGGAGGCGCCCGGGATGGGCTTCCGCCAAGGGCGGAGGCGCCGGTGCCCGCCGCCGGCTTGGACCCTGGCGACGCAGTGGCAGGCGGGGCGGACGGAGTATCGTTCCCGCCCATGCACCACCCGCTCGCCCGGGCCGGGCTGCTCCTGCTGCCCCTGGCCGGGATCTCCGCACAGACCACCCGACCCGCACTGCCCGCGCTGGCGGCGCCGTTCCGGGTGGAGGCCGGCGGCAAGCCGATCGAGGTCGAGGTCGGCCACGCCGCCCCGTTCGTGCTGCATCTCGACGGCGACGGTCTGCCCGACCTCGCCGTGGGCCAGTTCGGCGGCGGCACCTGCCGGCTCTACCGCAACGTCGGAACGAAGGGTGCGCCGCGCTTCGAATCGTTCACATGGCTCCAGTCCGAGGGCAAGGACGCCGCCATGGAATCGGCTTGATGCATCGGATTCGATCCGCAGTTCGCGGATCTCGACGGCGACGGAGTCCTCGACGTGCTGAGCGGCCGCTACCAGCCGGCCTCGGTCTACTGGTTCCGAGGCGTGCAGGGCGGCGGCTTCGGCCCACGGCAGGTGGCGCTGGAGGAAGAAGGCACGAAGTACTCGATGGCCACGACCAACGCGGCGGATCTGGATGGCGACGGCGACCTCGATCTGGTCATCGGCGACACCAGTGGCGGGGTGTTCTGGAGCCGCAACGACGGCGATCGGAAGGTCCCGCGCTTCACGCCCCGCAGGCCGCTCCAGGCGGGCGGCGACCCGTTGCGCGTCTCGCACAAGTCCGATCCGCTGCCCGCCGACTGGGACGGCGACGGCGTCCTGGACCTGCTGGTCGGCGACGAGGCTGCCGACGTCGTGTTCTTCCGCGGCCTGGGCGGGCTGCGCTTCGAGCCGGGGATCTCGCTCTTCACCCGGGCGCCGGTGGGACCCAGGTGGGGCTACACCCAGGCCAAGAAGGCGCTCGACCCGCATCGCGTGATCCCGGGCTACCGCGTCCGGCTGGCAGTGGCCGACTGGAACGCCGACGGCAGACCCGACCTCCTGGTGGGCAACTGCGTGGAGGGACCGAAGCCCGAGGGTGCCGCGCGCGGCGCCACGGTCGGCCACGTGTACGTCCTCCTGCGCCGGTGAGCGCCCGCGAGCCAGTGCCCCGGAATCGACCCGCATGATCGAGCCCACTCCCTTGCCTGCCGGACCCGCGGTGGCGGCCGCCGCGGCGCCGCGGCTCACGCGCGGGAACGCACTCCTGCACGCCGCTGGCTGGCTCTACCTGCCGCAATTCCTGCCCTTCCTCCTCGGTCCGCTCACCGAGTGCGGTCACTGCGTGCAGACCTACCTGCTCTGCTTCCCCGTCGGGCCGGGGCTGCTGGCGGGAGCCCTGCTGGCCCATGGGGCGATGCGCTGGGTGCTGGCCGCCGGGTTCGCCCTGGGGGCCGTGGGCGTGAGCTTCGCGCTGCAGAACGGCTTCGGCCCGCGCGGCAGGCGCCGGGCCGGCTGGCTCGTGGCGTCGGCCTCCGCCGGCAACGCCCTGGCGCTGGCGGGGGCGATCCGGATGTGACGCGCGGCGGGCCCGGGGCCCGCCGCGATCTCCCCGCGCGTCACTTGTCCGGCTCCGCCGCGCCGGCGCTCATCTCGGCCAGGAGCCGGTCGACCGCGGCGTCCATCTGCTCGCCGCGCACGTCCTTGAAGCGGATCACGCCCTTGTGGTCGAGGACGTAGATCGTGGGCCAGGCGCGGACGTTCCAGCGCGTGCTGATCGGGCCGGCCGTGCCCTTGGGTCCGTTCCAGAAGCTGCGCCAGGTGATCCGTTCCTCGGCGAGGCGCTTGCCGAGCTGTGCCTTGTCGGGATCGCTGTTCACGCCGATGAGGGCGAAGGGCTGGTTCTTCAGTCGTTGCACGAGCGACCGCTCGTGCGGGTACATGGCCCGGCAGGGGCCTCACCAATCGCCCCAGAAGTCGAGCACCACCACCTTGCCGCGGTACTCGCTGAGCTTGAACTTCACGCCGTCGAGGTCCTCGCCCTCGATGTCGGGTGCCACCATGCCGATCTGCAGGCGCTCCCGCTCGAAGCGCGGCGCGACGATCTTGTCGTAGAGCTGGCTGCCCTGGGCGAGGATCTCGGCCTCCGCCGCGAGTCTGGCGGCCAGCTCCATCTCCTCGGCGCTGGCGCCGCGGCGCTGCAGCATGGTCACGCGGACGTCGAGGGCGTGGGCCCGCACGAGCGCGTCGGGGTGCTTGGAGCTGACGTCGATCAGGAACGCGCGCACCACCTCGGGGTCCGCGGCGCGCGGCAGCAGGTACGGGGGCTCGAAGAGCTCCAGGAGCTGCTTGCTGGCGAGGTGCTGCCGGTGCAGCGTCGCCAGCGCGCGGGTGGCCCGTTCCTTGTTGCCGCCGTGGCAGACCACCCAGGCGAGGGGCAAGACGGCCTCGTCCTTGCCAGCGTGGCGCTGTGCGAGTTCGAGCGCCCGGTCGGCGTAGGGCGTGAGATCCAGCTTCGGCGCCTTCTGCAGCAGTGCGTTGAGCTTCTCGGCGTCGCGCGCCGCGAGCGCCGCCTGGTACTCCGCGCCCTGCGTGAACTCCTTGCGTGCCGCGGCCCACGCACTGCGTGCGGCCTCTGCCTCTCGGACCAGGCTCTGGTACTCCTGCTGCGCGGGCGAGGGGGGTGGGCCCTGCTGGGCCGTCGCCACGCCGAGGAGCAGGAGCACCGCGGCGGGCCAGGGTGATCGGGTCATCGGTTCCTCCGGGTTCGGATCGTGCCGCCGCAGCGGCAGCCCGGGAGGATAGCCGGCCGGCGGGTGATCCCGATGCTCCGGGGCGGCGCGCGCGGATAGAACCTCCGCCCCGCACCGCCATGACCCTGCTCGCCCTCGAGGACATCGACAAGCGCTACGCCGAGCGCCAACTCCTCCGCGGGGTGAGCCTGCACGTGGCCGAGGGAGAACGCGTCGCGATCGTCGGAGACAACGGCACCGGCAAGTCCACCTTGCTGCGCATCCTGGCCGGGGTGGAGGCCCAAGACGCCGGGCGGCGCACGGTCCGGCGCGAGGTGGTGCTCGGCTACCTGCCGCAGGAGCCCGAGGTGGACCTCACGCAGCGCGTGCGCGACGTGGTGCGGGCCGGGCTGGGAGCATGGCAGGGGGCCATGCTCGAGCTCGAGCAGGTGCATGCGGCCCTGGCCGCGCCTGGGGTGGCCGGCGCGGCGTTGGAGCGCCTCCTGCGCCGGCAGGCCGAGCTGGACGCGCGCATCGACCAGCTCGGCGGCCACCAGCGCGAACACGAGGTGGAGGCCACGATCCTGGCCCTGGGCCTGCGCGATCCCGATGCATCCTGCGCCACGCTCTCGGGCGGCGAGCGGCGCCGGGTGGCGCTCGCCCGCCTGCTCCTGGCCGAACCGGACGTGCTGCTCCTGGACGAGCCCACCAACCACCTGGACGCCTTCGCGATCGACTGGCTGGAGGACCGGCTGCTCGCGGCCCGCAGCACCCTCGTGCTCGTCACCCACGACCGCTACTTCCTGGATCGGGTGGTGACCCGCATCGTCGAGCTGGATCGCGGCAGCCTGCATTCCTACGACGGGGCCTACGGCGACTTCCTGGTGCAGCGGGCCGAGCGGCTGGCACAGGAGGAGCGCGCCGAGAGCTCGCGGCTCAACCTGCTGCGCCGCGAGACCGCGTGGATGCGCCGCGGTCCGCCGGCGCGCACCACGAAGGCCAAGGCACGGATCGGGCGCTACCACGACGTGGTGAGCCAGGCACGCGAGGCGCCGGCCGCCGGGATCGAGTTCGCGATCCCGTGCGGCAGCCGGCTCGGCGACCGCGTGCTGCGCCTGCAGGGAGTCACCAAGGGCTTCGCGGGCCGCACGCTGCTGGCAGGGCTGGACCTGGAACTCGGCCCCGGCGAGCGCCTGGGCATCGTCGGACCCAACGGCGCCGGCAAGACCACGCTGCTGCGCGTGTGCACCGGCGAACTCGCCCCCGATTCCGGCGCCGTGATCGTCGGTCCCACGGTGCGCTTCTCGGGCATCGACCAGGCGCGCAGCGGCCTCGACCCCGCGCGCACCGTGCTGGAGGAGGTGGGGCGCGACAACGACTACGTGGCGATCGACGGCCGGATGCTGCGGATCGAGTCGTTCCTCGACTCGTTCGGCTTCACCGGGGCGCGCAAGCACGTGCGCGTCGGCGAGCTCTCGGGTGGCGAGCGCAGCCGCGTGCTCCTCGCCCGGCTCCTGGCCCAGGGCGGCAACGTCCTGATCCTGGACGAGCCCACCAACGACCTCGACCTGAACACGTTGCGCATGCTGGAGGAGTCCCTGCTCGCGTTCCCTGGCAGCGCGCTGATCGTCAGCCACGACCGCTACTTCCTGGACCGCGTGGCGACGCGCATCCTCCACCTCGACGGCGCGGGCCGGGCCCGCCTGCACGAGGGCGACCTCAGCTCGTTCCTCGCGCGCGGCGGCTGGCGGACGGCCGGGGGCGCGGAGGCGAAGCCGGCGGCCGCGCCCGCGCCCGCGCGCCCGGTCCCCGCCGTGCGCCGGCTCTCCACGCGCGAGCGGGAGGAACTGGAGCGGCTGCCCGCGCAGCTCGCGGCGGCCGAGGCGGAACTGGCACGCCTGGACGCCGCGCTGCTCGATCCCGCGCTCTACACGACGCCAGGCGGGGACCCGCACCGGGTGGCACGGGAGCGCGCGGAGGCGGCGACACGGCTGGACGCCCTCATGGCGCGCTGGGTCGAGCTGGAGGACCGCGCGGCTGCCGCCGGCGGACGGGACCCCTGAGTCCTAGCTGAGCAGCCGCTCGTCGTACTGCGCCTCGCGCAGCTTCGCCTGGGCCGCGGCCAGCCGGGCGATCGGCACGCGCGGCGCCGAGCACGAGACGTAGTCGAGGCGCAGGAAGTGGCACAGCCGGATCGAGTCGGCGTGGCCGCCGTGCTCGCCGCAGATGCCAATCTTCAGTTCCGGGCGGCCCTGGCGTCCCCACTGCACCGCCATCTGCATGAGGCGGCCCACACCCTTCACGTCGAGCACCTCGAACGGGTTGTCGTGCAGGATCCCGGTCTCCTGGTAGAGGGAGAGGAACTTGTTTTCGGCGTCCTCGCGCGAGAACGAGAACGTGGCCTGGGTCAGGTCGTTGGTGCCGAACGAGAAGAACTCGGCGACCTTGGCCAGGTGGGTGGCGCGCAGACAGGCGCGCACCACCTCGATCATGCTGCCGAAGCGGAACGGCGGCACGCTGCCGTAGCGCCGTGCGACCTCCGCGTGCACCTGGTCGACCATCTCGCGCACGCGCCGCAGCTCCTGTGCGGTCGCCACCTGCGGCACCATGATCTCGGGCCGCACGTCGATGCCGCTGCGGCTGCACTCCGCCGCGGCCTCCAGGATCGCGCGGATCTGCATCTCGTAGATCTCGGGGTGGGTGAGCCCCAGGCGCACGCCGCGGTGGCCGAGCATCGGGTTGACCTCGGCCAGGGAGCGGACCTTGCGCAGCATCGCCTCCTTGCGGTGCAGCAGGTGCTCCACCCGGCGGCGGTGTCCCTGCTCGCCGAGCGAGTGGGTCAGCGCGTCGAGGCTCTCGACGTACTGGGTGTGCAGCTCGGGGTCGATCAGCTTCAGGGTCTCGGGCAGCTCGCCCATGCTCTGCACCGCGCGCCGCAGGTGACGGAGGTGCGAGATCTCGAACTCCAGCTGCTCGGCCGTGGGCAGGAACTCGTGGATCGGCGGATCGAGCAGGCGCACCGTCACCGGCAGCCCCTCCATGGCCTTGAAGATCGCGGCGAAGTCGGCGCGCTGGATCGGCAGCAGCCGGTCGAGCGCGCTGCGGCGCTGCTCCGAGTTCTCCGCCAGGATCATCTCCTGCACGATCGGCAGGCGGTCGCCGTCGTGGAACATGCGCTCGGTGCGGCACAGGCCGATGCCGGTCGCGCCGTAGCGGCGGGCGCGAGTGGCGTCGCCGGGCGTGTCGGCATTGGCGTACACGCGCAGGAGTGCCACCTCGTCGGCCCACCCGAGCAGCGTCGCCAGCTCGGCGAAGAACTCCGCCTCGACGGTCTGGATCTCGCCGGCGTAGACGTTGCCGGTGGAACCGTCGATGGTGATCACGTCGCCCTCCACCAGCGTGGTGTCGCCGATCCTGGCCTTGCGCTCGCGCACGTCGATCTGGATCGCCTCGCAGCCCGAGACGCACGGCTTGCCCATGCCGCGCGCCACCACGGCGGCATGCGAGGTCTTGCCGCCCCGGCTGGTGAGGATGCCGCGTGCCGCGAAGAAGCCGTGGATGTCCTCGGGCTTGGTCTCCTCGCGCACGAGCAGGATCCGTTCGCCCAGCTTGCCGCGCGCCTCCGCGGTGTCGGCGTCGAACACGATGTGCCCCGAGGCCGCGCCCGGCGACGCCGGCAGGCCCTGGGCCAGGACCCTGGCCTGGAAGCCGGGGGCGAGCTGCGGCACCAGGAGCTGCTCCAGCAGCGTGGGGTTCACGCGCAGCAATGCCGCCTGCTTGGTGAGGATGGCCTCGCGCACCATCTCCACCGAGGTCACCACCATGGCGCGCGCGTTCATCTTGCCGTTGCGCGTCTGCAGGCAGTAGAGGCGGCCCCGCTCGATCGTGAACTCGAAGTCCTGGACCTCGCGGTAGTGGGCCTCGAGCTTCGCGCGCAGCTCCATCAGCTCGTCGTACAGCAGGGGCATCTCGTGCTGCAGCTCCGCGATGGGCTTGGGCGTGCGGATCCCGGCCACCACGTCCTCGCCCTGGGCATTCACGAGGTACTCGCCGTACACCGTGTTCTCGCCGGTGGCCGGGTTGCGGGTGAAGCCGACGCCGGTGGCCGAGTCGCTGCCCAGGTTGCCGAACACCATGGCGCACACGTTCACCGCCGTGCCATTGGCCATCTCCGCGGTGATCTTGAACTGGCGCCGGTAGTCGACCGCGCGCTTGCCCATCCACGAGCGGAACACCGCGCCGATGGCCACCTCGAGCTGGGCCATCGGATCGTGAGGGAAGGGCCGGCCCGTGTGGCGCTGCACGATCGCCAGGTACGCGTCGGCCAGCTCGCGGAGTTGTTCGGCCTTCAGGTCGATGTCCTGGCGCGCACTGGTGCGGCGCTTGAGCTCCGCCATGGCTTCCTCGAAGAGCGTCTCGGGCACGCCGAGCGCGATCTTGCCGAAGAGCTGCAGGAAGCGCCGGTAGGAGTCGTAGCCGAAGCGCGGGTTCTCGGTCTGCCGGATCAGTCCCGCGAGCGTGTCCTGGTTCAGACCCAGGTTCAGCACCGTGTCCATCATCCCGGGCATCGACATCGCAGACCCCGAACGGACCGACACCAGCAGGGGGTTCTGCGCCGAGCCGAAGCGCTTGCCGGTCTTCTGCTCCAGCACGGACATGTGCTTGCGCACCTCGTCCATGAGGCCCTCCGGCAGCCGATCGTGCTCCAGGTAGGCGAGGCAAGCCTCCGTGGTGATGGTGAACCCGGGCGGCACGTTCAGGCCGATCTGGGTCATCTCGCAGAGGTTCGCCCCCTTGCCGCCCAGCAGCATCTTGTTCTTCCCGTCACCCTTCTCGAAGGCGTAGACGAACGTCTTGGCGCTCATGGGAGTGTCCTGGAGCGCGGAACCCTGCCGCGCCCGATCTGCGTGGAAATGGCCCGGCCCAGGCGGCACACCACGACCACGGACCGGCACCCAGGCGGGCAGGCCCGGGTGCAGGACGAAACGGGGAGGATCGGCCGCTGCCGTGACCTGCCAACGCCCGCGGCGGCCCGGCGTTTCGTCGGGATCAGCTCGCGTCCGCGTCAGTACTTCGGCTCAGCGATGCCCGTGCGGGCGCCCGCCGTGGCCCTTGTGGCGGGGGGGATGCGCGGGCCGCCGCGCCGGGGTTCCGTGGCCATGGTCATGGCGCTGCTGCCTGGCGGGGGTGCCGTGGCCATGGGCTGGACCATGGCCATGCCGTTGGGGCCTGGCGGGGGTGCCGTGGCGCGGCCCCCGGCTCGTGTGCGGCTGGTGCCGGGTGGGGGGGTGGGCCGGCCGCGGGGCGGGGCGCGCCGGTGCGTGGGCCACCCGCTCCTTGGTTTCGGGGGGAGGCTTGAGCGGGGCGGGGCCCGGGATCACGGGGATCCTGCAGCGGATCAGCTTCTCGATGTCGCGCAGGTAGGGACGCTCGTCGCTGCCGCAGAACGAGATCGCGGTGCCCTCCCGCCCGGCGCGGGCCGTGCGGCCGATGCGGTGCACGTAGCTCTCCGGGATGTTGGGCAGGTCGTAGTTGATCACGTGCGTGATGCCGGGCACGTCGATGCCGCGTGCCGCGATGTCGGTGGCCACGAGGACCAGGATCGAGCCGGCCCGGAACCCGTCCAGCGCGCGCTCGCGCGCCGACTGCGACTTGTCGCCGTGGATCGCCTCGACGCGGATGCCCTGCTTGCGCAGGCCCCTGGCCACCCGGTCGGCGCCGTGGCGCGTGCGCGTGAACACCAGCGCGCTGGTGATCGACGGATCCTGCAGGAGCGCGGCCAGCACGCCCGGCTTGGCCGGCTTCTCCACGAGGATCACGCTCTGCCGGACGCGCTCCACCGTGGTGGCCTGCGGGGCCACTTCCACGCGCACCGGATCCCGCAGGATCGTTCCCGCGAGCTGCACGATGTCGGATGGCATCGTGGCCGAGAAGAGCAGCGACTGGCGGTTCTTGGGCAGCTGGCCGATGACCCGCCGCACGTCCGGTAGGAAGCCCATGTCGAGCATCCGGTCCGCTTCGTCGAGGACGAAGATCTCCACGTGGCGCAGGTCGGCGTGTCCCTGGCCGATCAGGTCGAGCAGGCGGCCCGGGGTGGCGACCAGGACGTCGAGCCCGGGACGCAGGGCGCGCACCTGCGAGTCCTGGCCGACGCCGCCGAACACCACCGCGAGGCGCAGGTGCAGGTTCTGGCCGTAGCCGGAGAAGCTGTCCTCGATCTGGGCCGCCAACTCGCGCGTCGGAGTGAGCACCAGCGCGCGCGGCGCGCGCGGCGCCGGCCGGCGCGGCGAGGACGCGAGGATCTGCAGGATCGGCAGGGCGAATGCGGCGGTCTTGCCGGTGCCGGTCTGGGCGATCCCCAGCAGGTCGCGCCCGGCCAGGAGGTGGGGGATGGCCTGCGCCTGGATGGGCGTCGGCGCGGCGTAGCCGCGGGCGATCAAGGCGCGCTGGATCGGCTCGGCGAGCCGCAGGGTGGCGAAGGAACGGGACGTCATGTGGGGCGGGGGGCGCAGGGCTGAAGCCGCTGCAGCACGACGCGGCGCAGGGAACTCCGGAGCAGGCCGCGGGCAAAGGGGAGCACTGTAGCCGCCTCGCCCACTTGGCGCTTCCGCCCGGTCCTGGAACCCGCCAAGATCCCGCCGGCCTGCCGGTGCGGAGGGCGCGATCCCGCGGCCTGGCGCGCCGGATCCGGACCCCTGCCATGGTGACCCAGCCCCAACCGGAGCCTTCCCCGAGCCCCCACAAGCCCGAGCTGCCCCTGCACGGCTGGCAGGAGGGCCGCGTGGCCACGCCGCTCGTGGACCGGCTCGACGACCAGGAGCTCGAGCTCCTCAACCGGCTCCTGCCCTGGAAGTGCTTCACCGTGGACGGGCACGGCCGGCGCTTCGGCGACCTCGCCTGGGCCGGCAAGCGTGGCGTGCCCCAGGCCGTGCCCGACCCGCGCATCGTGCGGATGCACGAGGCCTTCGACCTGCGCGGCAAGCACGTCCTGGAGATCGGCTGCTTCGAGGGCGTGCACACCGCCGGCCTCTGCCGCTTCGCGGCCCGGGTCACCGCCGTCGACGCGCGGATCGAGAACGTGGTGAAGACCGTGGTGCGCACCGCGATGTTCGGCTGCCGCCCCGAGGTGTTCCCCTGCGACGTCGAGAACGCCGAGGATCTCGCGCGCCTCGAGGAGGTCGACCTCGTCCACCACGTCGGCGTGCTCTATCACCTCGTCGATCCGGTGGCCCACCTGCGCCGGCTGGCCCCGAAGGTGCGCCAGGGCATGCTGCTCGACACCCACGTCGCCGCGCCCGGCTCCGCCGAGCGGAGCTACGTCAGCGAGGGCCGTTCGTATCGCTACCACCATCACCGCGAGGGCGGCAAGGCGGAGGTGTTCTCGGGGATGTACGACCACGCCAAGTGGCTGCTGCTCGAGGATCTCGAGGCGGTGCTCCGCGAGAGCGGCTTCGCCAGGGTGGACGTCGAGGAGCGGCGTGACGAGCGCAACGGTCCCCGCGTGCGCCTGCACGCGTTCCGGCGGAGCTGAGCACGCCGCACCCGATGCCGGCCCCGCTCCGCTGCGTCGCGCTCCTCGTGCTGGCCGCGTGCGCGGCCCAGGGGGGACCGGGCTGGTCCCGGGATCTCGACGCCGCGCAGGGGACCGCGCGGAATCAGGCGCGCGACCTGGTGGTCTTCGTCGGACTGCCCGGGCGCGCAGCCAGCGATCGGATGCGGGACGAGGCGCTGCCCGACCCCCGGGTCGCCACCGCGCTGCGTGCCGGTGGGTTCGCGGCCGTGGCCGTCGACGCGCCCACGCGCGTCGACGTCGCCGCGGAGGGGATCGGGGCGGGGGCCACGATGGGCATCCTCGTGCTGGATCCCTCGGGCGTCCCCTGCGCCGCGCGGCCCGGTCCCCAGGACGCGCCCGAACTGGCCGCGTTCCTGGCCGCGGCGGTGGCGCGCCGTGGCGCGCTGGCGGCGCTGCGCGCGCGCCACGCCGCCGAGCGGTCGCCGGAATCGGGCCTGCGGCTCGGCGCCCTCCTGGTCGAGTCGGGATGCCGGCACGAGGCCGAGCCGCTGCTCCGCGCCGCCGCCGCGGCCGGCCACGACGAGGCCTGCGGGCTCCTGGCCCTGCTCTGCGGCCGTCAGGGCCGCCTCGTCGAGGCCCGCGAGTGGCTGGCGCGTGCCCGGCCCGGGCCAGGCACGGCGGTGCTCGACGGCTACCTTGCGTTCAAGGAGCGGCGCCACGTCGAGGCGGTGCACTCGCTCCAGGCGGCGGTGCAAGGCCCGCTCGACACGGAATCCGCGCAGATGGCGAGGCTCTACCTGGGCAAGGCGTTGCACGAGTGCCGGCGCGACGCCGAGGCGCGGGCGGTCCTGGCGGCGCTGGCCGCCGAAGGGCTGGGCTCGGTCCACGAGGGGGCGGCGCTGCATGCCCTGCGTCATCTCGACGCCCCCGATCACGGTCATGACCACTGAACAGGAGGAGAAGGTGATGGTCCATTCCCCGAACTCGCCGCGCATCGTCGGGTGCAGCGTCCTGCTCTGCCTCTGCCTTCCGGCGCCGGCGCAGGAGACGGCGACCAGTGTGCCCGCGACGCGGGCCGCGGCTCCGCTCCTCGGCGCGGCCCCGTGGCTCTATGCGTGGCAGAAGGACTTCGGCCGACTGCCCGGAGGTCGCGACCTGGGCAACACGCATGGCTGCATGGTGGTGGACCGTGCCGGGCGCATCTTCGCCAACACCGACACCGAGCAGGCAGTCGTGATCTTCGGCCCCGACGGCGAGGTGCTGGGCTCGTGGGGCAAGGAGTACCGCGGCGGACTGCACGGCATGACGCTGCGCGTGGAGGATGGCGTGGAGTACCTCTACCTGGTCCACACCACGCGCCACGAGGTCCTCAAGACCAGCCTGGACGGCAAGGTGCTGTGGACCCTCGGCTGGCCGGAGGCATCGGGGATCTACGGCAAGGAGGGCGAGTTCCGGCCCACCAGCGTGGCGGTGGGCCCCGATGGGCGGATCTTCGTCGCCGACGGCTACGGCAAGTCCTGGGTGCACCTCTACGACCGGGACCGGCGCTACGTGAAGAGCTTCGCCGGCCCCGGCACGGAGCCTGGCCGGACCAGGACGCCGCATGGGCTCTGGATCGACACCCGCGGCGCCGAGCCCCTGCTCCTCGTCTGCGACCGCGAGAATCACCGCCTGCAGTGGTTCACGATGCAGGGCGAGTTCGTGCGCGTCATGGACCAGAACCTGCGCCGGCCCTGCAACGTGTGGCCGCTCGAGGACGGCGCGTTGGCGGTGGCCGATCTCGCCGGACGGGTCACGCTCCTGGACCGGAAGGACGCGCTGCTGGTCCACCTCGGCGACAACCCGGATCCCAACCGGCGCGCCCGCAACGGCGTGCCCCGCGACCAGTGGCAGGACGGCCACTTCCTCGCCCCGCACTCGGTGTGCGCCGACGCGCGGGGCGATCTCTACGTGATGGACTGGAACGCCGTGGGGCGGATCACCAAGCTCCGCCGCATGCGATGACCCCGGGCCGGGTTAGCGGATGGTCACCGCGACCGCATCGCTCGCCGTGAGGCCCTGCGAACCACAGCCGTCGACCCACACGAACTGCGCCGCGAAGTTGACCCCCTGCAGGCCCGGGCTGGCGGGGATGCCGATCCCCACCCGGCCGGCACCGAGCACGCCGGTGCTGGCGCCGAGCGTGACGAAGGGCGCCGCAGGGTCGACCCAGAGGTCCACGCCCAGCGCGCGCAGTGGTGTCGCGAGGCGTTGCGCCGAGATCAGCAGCGCGCCGGTGCCGTTGGCCGGGCCACGGGTGCTGGCCAGGGCGAATGCCGCGTTGCCGATCTGCGGCAGCGCGGTCAGCGTTGCGTCGAGGTTGCCCTTGCAGCCCGGCGAGCTGGCGCCGTAGGCGAGCACGAAGGGCGACGTCAGCCCGCCGAGCGAGAGAGAGTTGTTCTGATAGGTGACCGTGCCCTGGACCGTGGCGAGGATGCCGCCGGAGCTGTCGAGGGGATTGCCGTTGAGGTTCCATGTGGCGACCTTGCCCGGGAACCCGGCCAGCTCCTGGTTGCGGCTGGCCAGGATCTCCGCGGCGGTGCGCGCGAAGGGCCAGAGCCGGAACTCGTCGATCTCGCCGTTCCACACCTCGCCGTTGCCGGTGGCGTCGTCGCCCTTGCCGATGCGCAGGGTCCCGCCCAGGTCGCGGATCGCGCCGCTGCCGGTGCCCTGGGACACCTCGGCGCCGTTGATGTAGAGGCGTGCGGTGGCGCCGTCGTAGGTCGCGGCCACGTGGGTCCAGGTCAGCAGCTGGCCGGGCTGGAAGTCCCAGAAGGCCGCGACCTGGAGTCCCGTGCTCGTGACCACCTTCCAGCGCAGGCGCCGCACCGAGGTCTGGGCCGCATCGACCCGCAGGAAGTAGCTCTCCTGGCCGGGGGCCTGGTTCTGGCGCACCAGCGTGGGCCACGCCCAGCCGGTCTGCAGGGTGGCGTCGTCGTACGTGATCCAGGCCTCCACCGTGATGCCGCTGGGCGGCACGAGGGTCGGGGAGTTGGCGACCTCCAGGAAGCCGTTGGTCCCGTGCACGAGCTTGATGCCGACGCTCTGCGCCGGGACGGCTGCGGTGAAGACGAGGGACGCGGCGGCGAGGAACGCGGGGGCGAGGCAGGGGCTGTGCATGGGCATGGGGAGGGTGCGGAGGGTGGCGAAGCCTAGTCCCCTGACTCTCCGGCACCAACCTCCCCGAGGCGAGCGCGCGGTCCGCGTCCCCACCTGCGTAGGTTGGCCCGATACGCTCGGCCCGATCCGTGGCGCGATCGACCGCGAACGGGTCCTCCGTGGGTGACGTACGGATGTCGACCTTCGACGCGATCGTGGTGGGTGTCGGTGGAATGGGCAGCGCGGCGCTCTGCCACCTCGCGCGCCGCGGCGCCCGCGTGTTGGGGCTCGAGCAGTTCGCGGTGCCGCACGAGCGGGGCAGCTCGCACGGCGGTTCGCGGGTGGTGCGCGAGGCCTACTACGAGCATCCCGACTACGTGCCCCTGCTGCGGCGCTGCCGCGCGCACTGGACCGAGCTGGAGCAGGCCTCGGGCCTGCGCCTCGTCCACCGCGTGGGCGCGCTCTACGCGGCCGCCGCCGACCACCCGTTGCTGGCAGGGGCGCTGCATTCGGCGCGCACGCACGGGATCCCGCACGAGGTCCTGGATGGTTCCGCGTTGGCGCGGCGTTTCGCCGGCTTCGCGTTTCCCGAGGGGCACGTGGGGCTCTTCGAGCCGGGAGCCGGCTTCGTCCGCCCCGAGGCGGCAGTGCAGGCCCACGTCGCCGCGGCGCTGCGCGCGGGGGCGCGCATCGAGACCGGGACCACCGTGCGCGCCTTCTCCGACCGCGGGGGCATGGTGGAGGTCGTGACCGACCGCGCGACCTTTGCCGCGCGTGCCGTGGTGCTGTGTCCTGGAGCCTGGGCGGGCCGCCTCCTGCCGCGACTCGGAGTGCCGCTGCGGGTCACGCGTCAGGTCGTGGCATGGATCGAGCCTCGCGACCGGGACGCGGCCCGCGCTCCCGCCATGCCGGTGTGGATCGCGCACGACCAGGAGGGGTTGGTGTACGGGATCCCCGAGGCCGACGGGCAGCCCCCGCCCCTGGGCTGGAAGGTCGCGCTCCACGAACTCGGGGCCGAGGTCGATCCCGATGGCGTGGATCGGACGGTGCGCCCCGCAGAACTGGCCCGCCTCGAAACCGTGGTGCGGCGCCTGGTCCCGGCGGCGGCTGGGCCGGCACGTGCCGCGGGCGTGTGTCTCTACACGAACTCGCCCGACGGTCACTTCGTGATCGACCGCCTGCCTGGGCACGAGCGCGTGCATGTGGCCTGCGGGTTCTCCGGGCACGGCTTCAAGTTCACGCCGGTGGTCGGCGAGCTCCTGGCCGACCTCGCGCTGACGGGAACGAGCTCGCTCCCGGCCGGCTTCCTGGGACTGCGGCGCTTCCGCCAATGAGCGGGCCGGGCGGCGGCCGATGCCGCGCTTGCTTTCGGGAGCGGGCCTCCCGAGCATGCCGCCCCCTCGCCAGGAAAGGTCGCGCGAGATCCGGCGTTGACCTCTCTTCCCCATCCCCACGGAGCTTGGTGTCCCCATGCCAGCAGCCACCCCAACCGCCCACCGCTGGAGCTTCTACCGCGCCGGCGGCGTCGATCAGGTCCGCCTCGAGAAGGGTGCCGACATCCTGCACCTCGACCAGCTCGACCAGAAGCTCTGGGTCGCGCTGAGCTGTCCGGTCAAGGGCCTCGAGTTCGACCAGCGCACCCTCGAACTGCTCGACTCCGACAATGACGCCCACGTGCGTCCCCCGGAGATCCTTGCCGCGGTCGCCTGGCTGGGGAAGGTCCTGAAGAACGCCGACGATCTCGTGAAGGGTCAGGACGGGGTTGCGCTCGCCAACCTGCGTGACGACACGCCGGAGGGCAGGTCCGTGCACGCTTCCGCCCTGCTGATCCTGAAGAGCCTGGGCAAGGAGAAGAGCAGCGTCATCACCGTTGCGGACGCCATGGCCACGGCGGATTTCTTCGCCAAGGCGAAGCACAACGGCGACGGGGTGGTGCCGCCTGCGGCCATCGACGACGCGGCCACCCAGAAGGTGGCCACCGAGATCCTGGCCTGTGTGGGCGGCGTGAAGGACCGCTCGGGTGCGGATGGAGTCGACCAGGCCGGCCTGGAGCGCTTCTTCGGCGAATGCGCGGCGTTCGCAGAATGGCACAAGAAGGCCGAGACCGACGCCCGCAACGTGCTGCCGTTGGGTGACGCCACGGGCCCCGCCGCGAGTGCCGTGGAGGCGGTGCGCGTCAAGGTGGAGGACTTCTTCGGCCGCTGCCGGCTGGCCGGCTTCGATCCGCGCGCGCTCGCGGCCCTCAACCTGGAGGAGAAGGCCTACCTCGGCGTGGCCGCCAAGGACCTCACCATCCATGCGGCCGAGGTCGCGCACTTCCCTCTGGCCATGATCGAGGCCAAGAAGGCCCTGCCCCTGGTCGACGGGATCAACCCGGCGTGGGAGGACGCGATCCACGCGCTGCGCACCACCGCGGTCGCGCCACTGCTCGGCAAGGACAAGACCACGCTCAGCGAGGCGGAGTGGGGGGCGCTGAACGCCAAGCTGGTGTCCTACCTCGCCTGGCAGAAGGGCAAGGCAGGTGCCGGCGTGGAGAAGCTCGGCATCGCGCGGGTGCGCGAGATCCTGGCCGGCAAGGCGAAGGACATCCTGGCCAAGGCGATCGCCGACGACGCCGCGGTGGCCACGGAGGTCGCGGCCATGCAGCAGGTCGAGCGACTCACGCGGCTGCACCGCGACCTGCACCGGCTGCTCAACAACTTCGTCAGCTTCACGGACTTCTATGCCCGCAGGAAGGCGGTGTTCCAGGCTGGCACCCTCTACCTCGACGGCCGGGCCTGCGACCTGTGCGTGCCCGTGAACGACGCGGGCAAGCACGCCAGCCTCGCGGCGATGGCCAAGACCCACATCGCGTACGTGGACTGCACGCGCCCCTCCGGCGAGAAGATGACGGTGGCCTGCGCGTTCACCGCCGGCGACTCGGACAACCTCTTCGTCGGTCGCAACGGCATCTTCTACGACCGCAAGGGCCGCGACTGGGACGCCACGATCACCAAGGTGATCGACAATCCGATCAGCATCCGGCAGGCGTTCTGGGCGCCGTACAAGAAGGTGATCCGCTGGATCGAGGAGCAGGTCGCCAAACGCGCCGCCGCCGCGGACGAGGCTTCGATCGCGAAGCTGCAGGTCGCCGCCACCGCGACCGGCGAGGCGGCCAAGACCGGCCAGGCTCCGGCACAGAAGCCCAAGTTCGACGTGGGGGTCGTGGCCGCACTCGGCGTCGCGGTCGGCGGAATCACCGCTGCGCTGGCCGGGGTGTTCGGAGCCCTGGCCAACATGGATGCCTGGAAGATGCCGCTGATCCTCGTCGGTGTGGTGCTGGCGATCTCCGGGCCGTCGATGTTCATCGCGTGGCTGAAGCTGCGTCAACGCAACCTCGGGCCGATCCTGGATGCCAACGGCTGGGCGGTGAACACGCTCACCAAGGTCAACATCCCCCTGGGCGGCTCGCTCACGAGCGTGGCGGCCCTGCCGCCTGGCTCGGCCCGTTCGCTCACCGACCCGTACGCCCCCAAGCGGAGCCCCTGGCCGCGCGTCATCGTGATCCTCGTGCTCCTCGGGCTCGTGGGGTACGGGCTCTGGCGGCTTGGGTACTTGCACCAGTGGTGGCCGGGGAACCCGCTGCCGAAGCCTGCTGCGTCGGCTCCGGCCCAGCCCGAGCAGCCCAAGTAGAGATGCTGGCCAAACAGATTTCGGCGTCCCGACCCACCTAGATTCTGGACAAGAGGGCCCCGGGGCCCGCGCCACGGTCACGGGAGCAGGTTCCGCTCCCAGATTCCGCTAGCGCACGTCACCGCTGCATCCCCCGGAGCACTGGCAAGCGGGGCG
>JADLFX010000013.1 GCA_020849665.1 Planctomycetota bacterium
CGCCCCGCTTGCCAGTGCTCCGGGGGATGCAGCGGTGACGTGCGCTAGCGGAATCTGGGAGCGGAACCTGCTCCCGTGACCGTGGCGCGGGCCCCGGGGCCCTCTTGTCCAGAATCTAGGTGGGTCGAGACGCCGAAATCTGTTTGGCCAGCATCTTTGGGTGGTGACGGCACAATCGTCCCGCCATGACGACCACCCCGTCCCCCCTCCAGCTCCGCATCGACTCCCTCGAACACACCTGCCGTCGGATGCGGCGCGCCGGCGCAACAGCCCTGCTGCTGTGCGCGGCCCTGCCGCTCCTGGCGTTCCTGCCCGCGCGCAACGCGCAGGACCCCGCACGCGGACCGGAGGTGCTGCGTGCCGGCTCCTTCGAGCTGACCGACAAGTCCGGAGCGGTCCGGGCGCGGCTGGGCTTCGACAAGGAAGGCGGGCCGGAGCTCCGCCTCTTCGACGCGCGCGGCCGGGTGCGCGTCCGCGTGTGCATCCACAAGGACGAGCAGCCCCTCGTCACGCTCGTCGATGAGGAGGACAAGAACCGCCTCTCGCTGGCCTACGACGGCAATCCGCACCTGGTGCTCTCCCAGCCGGGCGGCAAGCCGGTCGCGCATCTCACGGCGGGCGCGACCGGGGCGGCCAGTCTCCTGTTCACCCACAAGGACGGCATGCACAACGCCGGCCTCGGGATCCACGTGAACGGCGACGGCTTCCTGATCCAACGGAAGCAGGAAGCCAAGCAAGGCAAGTAGCTGGCGGCCTGCACGGCGCCGCCGCGCGCGGCGAGGACGTGCCGCGCCGCCAGGATCCTGGCCGCGCCGCTCAGGCGGCGCGGCGAGGGAGCCGGGGCCCTCGCGCGGGCCCCGGGTGGATCACAGGTCGCCGCCGAACGTGGACCGCAGGCCGTTCGAGTGCGGCAGCGGCAGGTTGTACGGCGCGCCGATGTCGATGTAGGCCCACTGCGAGTAGAGGCTCGCGCCGATCAGGCCAGGATCATTCGGCGGAGTCGGGAACGTCAGCTGCCCCACGCCCGAGGCGTTGGTCGTCGTCGCGATGTTGATGTCCACCGACACGCGCAGGAAGCAGTTGTTGATGCCGATGAACCCGAGGTTCAAGGGCAGCGGGAACGCGTTCCAGGTCGTGTTGGACACGCCGACGTAGAGCGCCGCACCCGTGTTGGGGCGGGCGTTGGTCAGGCGCAGAGTCCAGGTGTCTCCGGAGAACGGATAGCCCTTCGGGGCCACGCCCGTGTGCGACGAGAGGCCCGTCGTGCCCGCGCACGAGGTGCCGAAGGTCGCGAACGAGCCCACCGTGCGCACGTAGTACACCGCGTTCGCGGTACGCGTGGCGGTCATCGCCACGTTCAGCGTGGTCACGCCCAGCGGCTGGTTCACGCCGTTGAGCACCCAGCGCTTGAACGGCACGCCACTCACCGAGGCGGGGGCCGTCAGGGTCAGGGCCACACCGTCCTTGTAGGTCCGGTCGAAGGAGGTGCTGCCGTTCTGGGCGCCACTCAGGTCGGCGAGCGACACCGTGATGGGCACTCCGGAAGCGGGGTTGGTGGAGCGCACCTGCAGCAGGCGCTCGAGCTTGTACTGCGCCTCGGCGGTGTCATCGGCCACGCCGATGTCGTCGACCACGAGCACGCGCTGGTCGACGGGCTGTCCGATGCCGTTCGTGAGCCACCGGTCGAAGCGGTAGGTGTTGGCGCCCGACACGAAGGTCAGCGGGGCCGTCAGTTCGTACCCCTGGCGCGGCGAGTAGACGCGGTTGAAGTTGGTGTTGCCGTTCTTCAGGCCGTTGCGGTCCGTGACGTCGATGGTGATCGGGATCCCCGTCACCGGGGTCGAGCTGACGGCGAGATTGACGTACGTGGGCTGGTTGGACTCGCGCCCGAACCAGATGTAGTGCGGCTCGGAGTTGCCGTTGGCGCCACCGTCCCTGCAGGTCATGCCCGTGGCCACGAAGGTGGCCGGCAAGTGGCTGTGGCGCTGCAGGCTGAAGTAGTCGCCCCAGCGGCTGGCGGTCGTGGGGCTGGCGTTGCCGCTGAACCAGCTGACCGACTGGCCGTGGAAGTTGGGCAGGCAGCTGTCCACGATCATGTAGCAGGTCGTCGGATGGACCGTGGCGGCGTCGCCGACCGCCAATGCACAGCCGATGTCGCCCAGGTTGTTGACCGCGGCGGCCGGGTACATGAACTGCAGCGTGCTGCTCCACGTGTCCTCGGTGGCGATCAGCGCGTTGGTGCCCGAGTTGATGCGGATGGTGCGCACGTACACCTGGGCCCGACCCGAGCGGGGGCCGCAGTGCCACATGAACCCGTATTCGCCGCTCTTGTAGTAGGCGCCGGTGATGCGGCTGTCCGCGCGGCCGGCCCAGTTGACGCCGTTCGGGGCCGAGGCGACGTAGCCCGTGGTGGAGGACCAGTCCGGCACCGTGATGTCGGTCCAGGAGATGGTGCCCGAGGCGTCCGGCCAGCGGTACGCGCGCGTCACCGTGGTCGAACGGTGCTCGGCGAAGTACATGGTCCCCGTCGCGTTCTGGGTCAGGCGGTAGGAGGCGCCGCCACTCAGGCCGGTGGTGCTGCGCGAGTAGCTGTAGCTCACCGACCCGCCCGCGGCGAGTTCCGTCAGGGGCATGCGCCACACGACGGCGTCGGTGAACGAGCTCGAGGCGTTGAACATGTTCGACGCCACGTACAGGAAGCCGTTCGAGTAGGCGATGTCCGGGAAGTCCATCCACTCGCCCAGGCCGCGGCCGAAGTTCTGCGGCGAGAGGTAGTAGCTGTGCCACGAGCCGTTGGCGCCCGCCTGGAGATCCACGCGGCCGTTGGCGATCGCGATGCGCTGGCCGGCCTTCTGCGTCGTGGAGCTGTAGCTGTACTGCAGCAGCCACACCGTGATGTCCGCGGACGGGATGTAGATGGCGCGCTGGTCGCAGCAGAAGCCGCCGTCCGTGGCCGGGAAGGTGGTGTACGGACTGATGTGGGTCCAGGTCTCGCCGCTGTCGATCGAGCGGGCCGCATACCAGTTGCCGGTCTGCAGCACGGTGTCGCGGAGCTGCGCCACCGACGGCTCGCCGACCAGCGAGGTGCTGGCGCCCGTCGGCTTCACCACCGAGTTCTGGAAGAAGCGCAGGTCGCAGGGCGCCGTCGGAACGGGGCCGGCCGCGAGGCCACCGGATTGCGGGCTGTTCGGCTGCGGCAGCGTGCCCGTGCCGAGCGGAATCGGCGGCAGGTTCTTGCGGTGGTCGTGCGGCGTGGCGTCCTCGCCGATGACGCGCGGCGGCGGCGGAACCGAGGGGCCATCCGCGCTCAACCGCGGCTCGGGAAAGAGGATCCCGGTCTCGGCGACAGCGCTGCCGACACCCTGGGCGAGGAGAGCTTGGCCACACCACAGAGATGCAGCGAGGCCGATTGCAACGGCGGAGCGAAGGTGCATGGGAATCGTGTGCGTGAGAGAGGCGAGTTCGGAGCGACGTGCTCCGATGCAGGTGCGCACGGTAGGCACGCACGCCGATTTGGAAAGGCCCCCCTCCCGGCCACCGGCCGCCCCGCATTCGGTCGGCCGTCGCCGACCTCAGGGTCGCCGGCGCATGCCGTCACGGCGCCGGCGTGCATCCGGCCCAAGCATCCGCGGCAGGTCCCGATGCCATCGGGTGCGTGAACGCCGTGGCCAGGAACAGTGCGAATGGCGGGGCCCTGCTCACAGGAAGGCCTCGCCACCCAGGACGGGTTCGCGCCGCGCGCCGATGTTCAGGACCAGCGCCAGCCCCAGGCACACCACCAGGATCGCCGAGCCGCCGTAGCTCACGAGGGGCAGGGGCTGGCCCGTGGACGGCAGCAGCCATGCGCACACGTACGCGTGCACGAGGCCCTGGGTCGCGAGCCATGCGGCGACGCCGACGCACACGAGGCGGCCGAAGCGCTCGCGCACCAGGAACGCCGCACGCAGGCATGCGAACACGATTCCCGCGAGCAGGCCGAGCACGGTGAGCGCTCCCAGCAGCCCGGTCTCCTCGCACACGACCGCGAAGATGTAGTCCTCGGAGCGGTACGGCAGGAAGCCGTACACGTTCTGCGGTCCCTGGCCGAGGCCCGCACCGGTCCAGCCACCGCTGCCGATCGCGATCAGGGAGTTCATCGGCTGCAGTCCGGCATCGAGGAACGCGGCACGCGCCTCCCGCTGGTCCCAGTCCGCCCAGGTGAAGTGCGCGAGCCAGGTGTCGATGCGCTCGCTCTGGTATCCGTGCAGGAAGAAGAAGTAGCCCGCCACCAGCACCGCGAGCCCGACGGCCACGAGCCCCAGCAGCGTGCGGCCCGGAGTGCCCGCCGCCCAGCACATGGCGAGCAGGATCGGCCACAGCACGAGGAAGCTCGACAGGTTCGGCTGGCGCAGGATCAGCACGCCGGGCACCAGCGCGAGGAGCACGGGCACCACGAGGCCCTCGAACGTGGCCGCCTTGGCCCGGAAGCGCAGCCACGACGCCAGGACCAGGATCAGCGCCAGCTTCGCGAACTCCGCGGGTTGCAGGCTGAAGCCGCCCACCGAGTACCAGCGGCGCGCGCCGTTGCGCGGGTCGGCGCCGAACCAGGGGAGCAGCACGAGGGCCAGCAGCACCGCGCCGTAGATCGGCCACGCACCGCGCAGGACGCGCGCGTAGGGCAACAGGATCAGGATCGCGCCCGTGCCCACGCCCAGGGCCAGGAACCCGGCCTGGCGCAGGTGCCTGCCTTCGAACTCTGTCTGCGTGGCCGAGCGCAGGTAGAGGAGTCCGAGACCGGACAGGGTCGCGGCGAGGAGCACGAGCCACCAGTCGAGACGCGCGAGGACCTGGAGCGGCTTCATCGTGCACTCCGCGCCGGCAGGGTGGCGGCACGACGCTTCACGGCACCCCCGGGAGGTAGCGCGCGCGCAACTCGGGTGCGCCGTGCACGCGTCGCAGGAAGTCTTCGACCATCGCGCCGCCGACCTCGGCGCCGTGCTGGCCATCGGGGACGCCGTAGGCGACGGCCACGACCACCAGGGTCGGCGCCGCGCGCGTGGTGTAGCCGGCGAACCACGCGTTGTTGAACACGCCGGGCTCGCCGGCACGCCGCACCTCCGCGGTGCCGGTCTTGCCCAGCACGCCCAGGCGTTTCAGGCCGCGCACCTTGCGCGCGGAGCCCACGGTGACGACCAGCTCCATGCCGTCCCGCACGAGCTCGAGGTCTTCGGCAGGCACGCCCAGGGGGACGGGTGCAGGAGCCGCCGCGTCCTGGATCAGCCGCAGCCGCGGCAACGCGCCCGTGGCCAGGGCGCAGTAGGCCCGGGCCACGTGCAGCGGGCTGGTGACCATGTCGTAGCCGATGCCGTTCTGCTCCACGGTGAGGCCGCCGAGACGGACCCGCGGCCGGGGCAGGCCCTGGATCCCCGGGATCCGCCAGGAAGCCGGGTCATCGAGCGTCCCGGGTGCTGCCGGCTCGCCGGGAGCCGGCAGCCAGAGGCCCGCCCGCTGGAACGCGGCGCGCAATCCGTCGGGGCCGAGCCCGCCTGCCAGCTGGGCGAAGTAGCGGTTGCAGGAGTGCGCCAACGCCAGCCGTGGGTCACGCGCCTCCTCGCCATGCGGGTGGGTGCAGCGGATCGGCGTACCGAAGCCCGGCACGTGGTAGATCCCACGGCACGGGCCAAGCGCCTCGGGGCCCACGTGCGGTGCGCCGGTGCGCGCGGCATCGAGATGCTGGAGCAGGACGAAGGGCTTCACCACGGATCCGGGAGCGGGGTTGGCGCGATGCGGAGCGACCAGCGCGTCGCTCCATTCCGCGCGCACCGGGCGCGATGCCAGTGCCAGGATCTCGCCGGTGGCCGGCTCCGCCACGACCATGGCGCGCTGCACGGCCCCGCCCCCTGCCTCCGGGTCGGCGTCGAGGAGGTCCTCGACCAGCGCCTGCAGGCGCAGATCCACCGTGAGCCGCACGGGCCGCCCCGGCTCGGCCGCGGCGTACCCGACCAGGCCGGTCTCCGCGCGGGCGCGCGTGCGCTCCACCCAGCGCAGCCCGGGCCGCTCGCGCAGCGCCGCGTCGGCCGCCGCCTCGACGCCGCTCAGGCCGACGCGGCCCCGACTCGAGAAGTACGCCGCCATGGCCCGCCGCGCCCGGCGCAACGCCGCCCGCTCCAGGTCCGAGTCCCCCTCGTCGTCCTCGGCGCCGCTCGCGGACGCGACGCCGTCTGGCTCGCCCGCGGCGGACGCCGCGTACGGGTCCTCGCCCTCCCTGCCGTCCTCGCCGAGCGCGAGCTGCAGCTCGCGCTCGACTTCGTCGAGCCGATCCTCGACCTGCGCCGCGCCCGCGTCCGCCGCCGCGGCCGGCCGCTGCCCCACGCGTCCCAGGAACCGGGTCAGGCATCCGAGATCGGGACGTCCCGGCAATGAGGCGCTGATCCGCCGCTCGATCTCCTGCACCACGAGGAGTCCCGCGAGCCGCTCCTTGCGCAGCTGCAGCGCGAGCGCCAGCTCGTACGGGATGCGCCGGGCGATGCGGCGGTTGAGTCCGGGCCGGGTTCCGCCCCAGCACTCGAGCGCCGCCTGCAGATGCGTGGCGAGGTCGACCCCGCAGGCGAGGCGCAGGTCGGCGCCGACGCGCGCCAGCTCCTCCGCGGAGGCCTGCAACGCCGCGCGCACGGCGTCCAGCTGGCTCGCGCGCAGCACGCTGCGCAGGGAGGCGGACGGCGTGTCCCTTCGCGCAGCGATCAGGCGGGCGGCCACGTCCCGCCGCGTGCCTGCGCCGAGCCGGACCAGGAGATCGACGATCTGCGCCCGGACCGCGCGATTCTGCTCGCGGTCGATGTCGCCCGGCGGCGTGTCGGCCAGGGGTTGGGCGAGCAGCCACTCGAAGAGGCCGTCCGGACGGGTGGCGGGCGCGACGAAGCGCGCGCGCGGCTCCTCGCCGCGCGCCGCGCGCACGCGCCGCTCCAGCAGCACGAGAACTCCGACCGGGTGCTGGCCGAAGAACGTCTCGCCCTCGATGTGCAGCGACCAGGACGGATCGTCGCGCACCAGCAGGTTGCCCTCGCGATCCAGGATCGGGCCCCGCTCGGCGCCATGGCCGTGGTAGCCCCAGCGGTTGGCCCAGCTCCGCTCCTGGTACACCGACCCGCGCAGGATCATCTGGTGGAAGAGCGCCACGGCCAGCACGCCGAGGAGCAGGGCGAACCCGACCCCCAGCAGGGCGATGCGCCGCTGCAGCGCACTCACGCGTCTCCTCCCGCACCGGTCATTCCGATCGCTCCTGGAAGGTCCGGAACGGCGGCAGGCGGCGCAGCGCCGCCAGCGCGAGGGGCATGGTCACCGCGAGCACGAGCAGGTCGGCGAGCGCCGGCGCCGGGACCGCCGCGGCGCCCGGCGCCAGCGGCACGAGGAGCCCGCCGACGCGGGGCAGGGCCACGCCGAGGAGGATCGTCGCCACGCAGTTCCAGAGGACGTGGTGGCGCGCGAACACGCGCCGGAACGGCACCAGTGCCGCCACCGGGATCCCCAGGACCAGCACGTGCAGCGCGGTGTCGCCCTCGACCAGGACGCTGCGGCAGAGTCCTGCCGCCACGAGGAGGGGCGGGATCCAGCCTGGACGCACGAAGAGCGCCAGGTAGAGCCCCAGCAGGATCTGGGCATCCAGCAGCACGCCGACGTGCGCGGCCAGCACACCATCGAGCAGGTAGAGGTGGAGGACCAGCGCCACCCAGACGACGAACGCCAGGATCATGACCCGCCCTCCCGCACGGGCAGCAGGACGGCCATGCCCGCCTCGGGACGCGTGCGCTCCAGCACGACGGTGCTGCCGTCGCCCGGACGCACCCGGCCGAGCAGCAGGCCAGGCGGCACGAGCCCGCCCTGGCCCGCGGTGAGCAGGTGGCCCCGGCCCACGAGCCCCTCCCGGGGCGCGACCACCTCCAGCACGACTTCGGTCGCCGACGCGGCCCGCACGACCAGCACCGCGTCCTGGAGCGGCTGGCCGGGCTCCTCGGGCACGAGCGTGGCCTGCCAGGCCTGTCCGGCCACGCCCACCGGATCGGCCAGGGCATAGCCCGTGCCGGCGCGATCGATCAGGCCGAGGAGGCGGTGCCCGCGGACCAGCGGCAGGCCCGGGACCAGACCTGCCTCCGCCGCGACGCTGACGAACCAGCGCTCCGCACCGCCCGGCGCGGCCAGCGCGCTCCAGCGCACGGGCTGGCGGCGCCGGCGTGGTGGCAGCGCGGCCGGCACGGTCCCCTGCGTCGCATCCCGCCACAGCGCGACGGTCGCGAGCACCGCGGGATCGGCGTCCGGGCGCACGAACCAGCCGATGGGCACGACGTGGCCGCCGGTCTCGTAGCCCAGCGCCAGGAGCGTGCCGAGCGGCAGCCCCGCGGACACCAGTTCCGGCTCGCCCTCCGGCGGCGGCGCCACGCGCACGGGCAGGTCGCGGCTCACCCAACGGCGCAGGGCGAACGGGTCCTCGGGCAGCACGAGGCGCAGCGGCCATGGGTCGATGGCCTTGGCCGGTTCGACCAGGGCCCGCATGGTCGCACCGTCGCCGAGCACGACCTCCACCGGCAGGCGCCGCGGCGCCAGGCCCCGCGGCACGTGGTGCAGCAGCTCCACCTCGGCGCGGCCGTCACCGCCCCGGGCGAGGTAGCCCACGAGCACGCCGCCGGCGGTGACCTCGGGCCGGCACGCGGCCACCTCGGCATGCGGGCGCTCCAGCACCAGCACGTCCGGACGTCGCGCGCCGCGCGCGCTGCGCCGGTCCACCACGCGACACACCTCGGGAGCCGCGGCACGCGCCTGCAGTGGCGCGGGTGGCCGCGCGGCCTGTGCGGCGCTGGCGGCGAGGAATCGGTCCACCACCGCGGCGTCCGCCCCGTCCTCGACCCGTGCCGTTGCGTGCACCTCGCTGGCCATCGCGCTGTAGGCACGCAGCGGGATGACCACGAGGCCGCGCAGCAGGTCCTCCACGCGCCGCGGCACCTGCGGCGCCAGCAGGCAGGCCAGCGCCGCGACCAGCGTGGCGTAGAGGCCGACCGGCAGCACCGACCGACGCGGCGCGTAGGCCATGGCCGCTAGCCGACGTCTTCGCCGCCCTCGAGGAACTTCGAATAGAGCGGCAGGTTCTCCAGGAAGATGCCGGTGCCGCGCGCCACGCTCTCGAGCGGCTTGTCGGCGATCCGGGTCGGCAGCTCGGTCTCGCGCTCGATCATCTCCGGCAGGCCGCGCAGGAGCGCGCCGCCCCCGCACAGGGTGATGCCGCTGTTCACCAGGTCGGCGGACAGTTCCGGGGGGGTCCGCTCCAACACGGTCTTGATGGCATTGACCACCTTGCGCACCGGCTCGAGCAGCGCCTCGCGCACGTCCTCGGAGGTGATGATGGCCTTGCGCGGCAACCCGCTGAGCGAGTCGCGGCCGCGCACCTCGACCTCGATCTCCTGCTGCAGGGGCAGGCACGAGCCGGAGGCGATCTTGAGGCGTTCGGCGGTGATCTCGCCGATGAGCAGGTTGTACTTGTTGCGGATGAACTGGGCGATCGCGTCGCTGAAGTCGTCGCCGGCGACGCGCACGCATTCCGCCTCCACGACGTTGGCCAGGGAGATCACCGCGACCTCGGAGGTGCCGCCGCCGATGTCCACGACCATGTGGCCGTGCGGCTCGTGCACCGGCAGGTCGGCGCCGATCGCCGCGGCGGTGGGCTCGTCGACCAGGAACACGCGGCGCGCGCCGGCGCGCTCGGCCGAGCCGATCACCGCGCGCTTCTCCACCATCGTGATGCCCCACGGCACGGCGATCACCACCTGCGGCTTGACGAAGGTGCGCCCGCCCTGGGCCTTGCGCATGAAGTAGCGCAGCATCTTCTCGGTGATCTCGAAGTCCGCGATCACGCCCTTCTTCATGGGGCGGATCGCCTGGAACACCGCGGGGGTGCGCCCGAGGTATTCGAGCGCGGCATGGCCCACCGCCTCGCCGTCCAGCAGGACTTCATTGGTGCCGCGCTTCACGGCGACCACCGAGGCCTCGTTCACGACGATGCCCCGGTCGCGCACGCACACCAAGGTGTTCGCCGTCCCGAGGTCGATCCCCATGTCGACCGAGAAACGACTCAAGAACCAATCCACCGGCCGGATCATGACCCCTCCGCTCTGGTACTACCGCTCGTTGCCGCCGCTACAGCGAAGAACGCGCGGCACGATAGCGCAGCCCGCCTCGGAAGGAAGCCCGCCCGGTCCGGCAGGCCAGGAAACGCTTGGCCTGGCGCGGTGGAGAACTCTGCACATCGCGGGACCTCGCACTTGCCGCGATCGCCCACGGCACACGCTCCCGAAAGCACCGCGGGGGACGACCTCGGTCGTCCCCCGCGGGGTCCTGCACAGGGAGCCGGTCGCGCCGGCTCGGCTTTCGCCCACCGTCGCCGCCAGGCGGCGGCGCGGCAGAGCTAGGTGTAGTTCTGCAGGGCCATCACCGTCAGGGCGATGGCGATCACGAGCAGGAGGCTGGTGGTGAACACGATGCCCGAGTCGAGGCTACCGGAGGTCGAGGCGACTTCCTCGACCACGGCGGCGTCGGCCGGCGCGGCGCCACGGGCGCGGGGAGCGGGGTTGGTCTTGGCCACGGGTCACCTCCTCAGCGGCTCAGGTTGGTCTTGGCCCGGTCGCCCTGCTTGACCGAGGCGTTGGCCGGCTTGGCCGTGATCCGGGCGAAGGCGAACTCGCCCTTCACGTCGGTGACCACGGCCTCGCCCAGGTAGGCGCGGTCGTTGTAGAGGGCGAGGCGGTGCCCCGGCTGGCAGTCCTTCTGCCCGTCGGTCAGCATGATGGTCACGAGGTTGCCGAGCGCATCCACGTTCTCGACGCGGCCGGCGATGTCCGGCTGGGCATCCGTGAAGATGCTCGGCATGCGGGTCTTGGCGACCTGGATCAGGATGTCGCGCTGGCGCACCTCACCCTGGAGGGTGGCGAGGCTGCCGTTGAGGTCGGCGATCGACTTCTCCTGCCCGCTGATCTTGGCGTTGGCCTCGGCCAGCTTGGCCTCGAGGTCGACCTTGGCGTTGAGCGCCTTGTTCTTCTCCTCTTCCGCCGCCAGGGCCATCTGGATGGCCTTCGCCGAATCATCGCTGGCCTTCTCGACCTTGCTCGCGACAGTGGCGTAGCTGCTGTTGAGGCTCTTGATGTCGCCGGTCAGATCCGAGACCTGCTTCTCCAGGCCCTCGTTGGTGCGGCGGGCCTCGTCGAGGGAGTTCTGGGTCTGGCGCTGCAGCGAGTCCAGGCGGGTCACCTCGCGCTGGGCAGTACCCAGCTCGGTGTCCTTCTGCTGGATCAGCTGGTTGAGAGCCACCTTCTCCTTGTCGGTGTTCTCCTTCAACTGGTTGTACTGCGTCTGCCAGTTGGTGTGCTTCTGGAGGAACGTTCCGGCGAAGCCGACGAACGTGCCTGCCAGGACCAGGTTCAACACGATGAAGACGCGACCGATGGGGCTCATCTTGACGAGTTACTCCTCGAAATCGTGCACCGGTCGGAGCGCGTTGCGAAAGCCTTGTGCAGGAGCTGACGCGTTCTTGGCCTCGGCCGGGCTCTAGGACGAAGTTGGGCGGGGGCTACAGGATCTGAGGGGGTCTCTCTGGCTCGCTTCCGGCCTCCACGCGAGACCGGTTGCACGAGGACGGGGGCGGCGAGGGCAACCGCTCCCGAGCCAGCGGGTTGCGGATGCTAACTGCGTGCCCATCCTCGTCAAGGACTACGAACCAGCAGTCCGGGACGGCCCGGCTTCCCGAGGGCTCAACGCCCCCGGTCGGAACGGGTCGATCGAAGTCTAGCCCACGCACGGCCCAGATGCGGGAGCAGGAAGATGGCGGAACCCAGGCAGCACAGGGCCAGGGCACGAGTCAGCCATGCCAGGGGCGGCAGCCTCCCCGGTCCGGGGACCAGCTCCGCCAGCAGGACCCGTGCACCCGGGTTCCCGGCCGCCGGGAGGCTCTGCACGATCCGTCCGGCGGCGTCGATCGCCACGCTGCGCCCGTCCACCGTGCTGCGCACCATGGGGGTGGCCGTCTCCAGGCAGCGGAACACGCTCATGGCCACCATCTGCTCCAACTCGGCCCCGCCGCGGTACCACGACTCGTTGCTGAGCACGGCCAGGAGCCGGGCGCCGCGCGCCACGTGTCCGGCGACCACGTCGTCGAAGGCGTTGTCGTAGCAGAGCAGGGCCCCGAACGACACGCCGGCGGCCGTCGCCAGCGGTGGGCGCGGCGTGCCCGGCCGGAAGTCGGGCGCGAGCCCCATGCGCGCCCGCACGGCGTCGAGCAACGCTGCCTGCCAGGCCGCGGGCAGCCAGGACAGGAAGGGAATCCGCTCCCCCGCGGGCACGAGAGCGAGCTTCTCGTGCACACCCCGCACGCGGCCCGCCGCGTCCACGAGCACGGCCGCGGGCGTCCGGGAACCGTCCTCGCGCACGAGCAGCGATCCTGCGACCAGGAGGGTGCGGGTCGGGCCCGGCGTCCACCACCGCTCGGGGAGGCCACGCGAGTCGCGCCAGTCCACGCGCGCGCCCCGCTCCTCCACGGCCAGCGGGAGGGACGTCTCGGGCCAGAGCACGAGATCGACGCCGGGGTGGCGCTCCAGCGCCTCGCGCGTCGGCTGGAGGAGCCGCTCCTGGAGCAATCCCGCGGTGTAGCGCGCATCGCGCTGGAAGCCCGGGTCGAAGCCCGGCTCCACGGCCACGACCCGCACCGGCGCAGCCCCCTCGCGTGGCGGCGCGGAGCCGGGCGGCGCCACGACCGCCGTGCCCGCCCAGAGGATGGCGAAACCCAGCAGGGTGCCCCACGCGCGGTTCCAGGACGGCTGCGCGACGCGCCAGGAGCGTGCCAGGTCCACGAGCGCGGCGCCGAGCCCGGCCACCAGGAAGTTGACCAGCACCTCGCCCCCCCACCGCGCGCCGCCGAGCAGCCCGGGGAAGAGGTAGAGGGCGTGCGCGGGCTGGTTGTGCGGGTAGCAGATCTCGGGGGCGTGGGCGCGTACCCACTCGGTCGCGGTCACCCCCAGGGCGAACGCCAGGGGGCGCGGCAGGATGGCCGGCAGCCCCCTGGTCCACAGGGTCACGAGCGTCGGATAGACAGCCCCCGCGACGCCGATGGCCACATACCCGGCAAAGAACACGTGGCGCACCGACCAGGAGAACCAGAGGAAGTGCACCAGGCCGATGGCATACGCGAGGCGGTATGGCCGGCGGCTGGTGGTCGCCCCCGCGTAGAACGCCATCGACCCGGGCAGGACGAGGAGTCCGGCGCCGGGCAGCAGGCCGGGAGGTGAGGCCGCGATCCAGCACGCCAGCGCCAGCAGGTAGCAGCCGCTGCGCAGCGGGGCCGGGGCGGAAGCGCCTACGCTCACGAGCGCCGTTCCGGGTAGGGATGGAAGGCGAGGCGCAGACCCGGGTCCGGCTCGGCCGCCTCGGGGACCAGGGCCAGCCCGTCGGCCTCCGCGAGACAGAAGGGGTCGCCGCTGGGTCGTACGGGCTGCACCTCGGCGAGCAGCCGACCGTCGGCATCGATGCGCTGGGCGGCCGGGATCGCCTGCAGGCGCGGGTTCGCGCGCCAGGCCTTGCCCGCGGGGTGCGCGGACCAGGGCGCCGCCGGGTCTGGCGCCCCCGCGATCCGCTCCAGCAGCGGCCGCACGAGCAGCTCGAACACGGTGAAGCAGGACGCCGGGTTGCCGGGGAGCCCGAACACGAACCCCTTGGTGCCCGAGCGGGCATGCACGCCGAAGTACGTGGGCTTGCCCGGCTTGACCTGGATGCCGTGGAACACCCGCGTCACGCCCTGGGCGGCCAACGCGGGTTGCACCAGGTCGTGCGTGCCCTCGGAGATCCCGCCGATCGTGAGCAGCACGTCGGACGAACCCAGCCCGCGCGCGAGGAGCGCCGCCAGCGCGTCGCTGGCGTCCGGCGCGATGCCGAGGAGTTCGGGCACGCCGCCGGCCTCGAGCACCTGGGCGGCCAGCGCATGCGCGTTGCTGTCGCGCACCTGGTGGGGCTGCGGCACGCGTCCGATCGGGACCACCTCGTCGCCGGTCGAGAGGATCGCCACGCGCGGCCGGCGGAACACCGGCACGGGGTCGATGCCGAGCACCGCGAGCGCCCCGACCTCCGCCGCGCGGATCCGCCGGCCCGCCGGCAGGAGCAGATCCCCGACCCGGTGCTCGGAGCCTGCCGGGCGGACATTCTGTCCGGATCGGACCGCCGCCCGCAGCGTGACCTCACGGTCGGAATAGCCGCTGGTCTGCTCCACGGGGACCACGGCATCGGCGCCTCGCGGCACGACGGCCCCGGTCATGATCCGGATCGCCTGGCCGGGGGCCAGCGACCCTGGGAAGGGGTGCCCGGCGAGACTCTGTCCCACCACCGGGAGGGCGACGCCCTGGGAGAGCCCGGCGCCGCCCGCGTAGACTGCGTACCCGTCCATCGCGGAGCGATCCGTGGCGGGCCACGGGGTGTCGGCACGGAACTCATCGGCCAGGCGACGGCCGAGGCTCTGCAACAACGCGACGTTCTCCGGTTCGAGGAGCACGTCGGCGTGCTGCAGCACGAGCGCTCGGGCGTCGCGCAACGAGAGGGTCGCTGCCATGGCCACTCCATCCAACCATCCCGGCCGTCGCGCTTCGCCCGGAAAATCCCAAGAGCCTGAGATGCCCCGGACCCACATCCGCCCCTGCCGCGCGGCCGCTCCCCTCGCCGTGCTCGCCGTCCTGCTCGCCGCCTGCGGGCCGGGGGGCGGCGCCAGCCGGGCCGACGCCAAGGCCAAGGACGACCGGCCACCGCTGGTGCGCGTGGCCAAGGTCGAGGTCCGCCCCGTGCAGCGCGAGATCGAGACCACCGCGTTCCTCGAGTCCGAACACGAGGTCATCGTCTACTCCAAGATCTCCGGGCGGATCACCGAGGTGCCAGTCGACGAGGGCCAGCGGGTGAAGAAGGGCCAGCTCCTGGCCCGCCTCGACGACCGCGAGGCCACCACCACCTTGCGTCAGGCCGAGATCCAGCTCGAGGAGCGCCAGCTGCGCCAGCAGCTGGCCAAGCTCGACGCCGAGGCCTCGCTGCGCAAGGTCGAGCAGGCGCGCATCGATCGGGACCGGGCCAAGGCCGAGTTCGTGCGCCAGTCGCAGATCGACCCCAACCTGGTCTCGCCCAAGGTGGTGGAAGAGAGCAAGTTCGCCCTCGACGCGGCCGAGGAGGCGATGCGCGTGGCCGAGTTCGCCGCGCGTCGCGCCGAGCTCGACGTCGGCACGTCGGCGAACGCGATCCGCGAGCTGCAATCGAAGATCGAGGAGACCCGCCTGCGCCTGGCCGAACACGAGATCCTGGCGCCGCTCGACGGCGTGGTGGTGCGCCGCGACGTCAAGGGCGGCGAGACCGTGGGCGTGAACACCAGCCTGTTCCGGGTCACGGATCCCGACAACCTGATCTCGTACCTGAGCCGCCCGCAGCGCGAGCTGCCCCTGGTGCGGCGCGCCAGGGAGGTGCGCTTCACGGTGGATGGCTTCCCGGCGCGCGAGTTCAAGGGCGCCATCGACCTGGTCAGCCCCGTGGTCGAACAGGCCACGGGGTCGTTCCGCCTGCGCATCCGCGTCGATCCGGAAGACGCCGACGAGCTGCGGCCGGGCATGTTCCTGCGGGCCCGCATCCTCACCGAGGAGCGGCGCGACGCCCTGATGGTCCCCAAGGCGGCGGTGATCGCCGAAGGCGAGCGCTCGATCGTGTATGCGGTGCGCAACGGCCAGACCCACAAGGTGGTCGTCGATCCCGGGCTGGAGGAACGGCTCTTCCTGGAGTGCCGCAACCGCGGCGACGAGGGCCTGGCCACCGACGACGTCGTCGTGGTGAGCGGCCACTCGGACCTGCGCGACAAGATGCTGGTCGAGGTGCACAAGGAAGGGCCGTGACCAGCTCGTTCTTCGGGTTCACGACCACGCGGCCGGTGGCGATCCTGATGGTGCTGGCCGCCACCGTGGTGTTCGGCTTCGTCGGCCTGGCCCGGCTGCCGGTGAACCTGCTGCCCGACCTCTCCTACCCCACCGTCACGATCCGCACGGTGTACGAGGGCGCCAGCCCCCAGGACGTGGAGGAGCGGATCAGCGAGCGCATCCAGGAGTCGGTGTCGGTGGTGCCCGGCGTGCGGCGCGCGCTGTCGGTGAGCCGCCCGGGGGTCAGCGACGTGATCCTGGAGTTCGCGTGGGGCACCAAGATGGTGTTCGCGGTGTCCGACATCCGCGAGCGCCTCGACCGCGTGTTCCTGCCGGCCGAGGCCGAGCGCCCGGTGGTGCTGCGCTACGACCCCAACCTCGACCCGGTGATCACCCTCGGTCTCTCCGGGGAACAGAGCCTGGTGGAGCTGCGCCGGATCGCCGACGAGGAGCTCAAGATCGAGCTGGAGAAGATCGACGGCATCGCCGCGGTGAAGGTGCGCGGCGGCGACGAGGAGGAGATCCGCATCCTGGTGGACGAGGCCGCGCTGGCCAGCTACGGCCTCGACGTGGGCACGCTCGGCCAGCGCCTGCGCGCCGAGAACCTCAACGCCGCGTCGGGCACGATCGAGGAGGGCAACACCGAGTTCCTGGTGCGCGCCCTGGGCGAGTTCCGCAATCTCGTCGAGATCGAGGACGTGATCGTCGATCGGCGTGGCGAGGTGTCGGTGCGCCTGCGCGACGTGGCACGGGTGGTGCGCACCGCCAGGGACCGCGAGGTGATCAGCCGGGTGGACGGCGTGCCGTGCGTGCTCGTGGACGTGTATCGCGCCGCGGGGGCCAACGTGGTGGCCCTGTGCGCGGCCACCCGCACGCGCATGTTCGGCACCGAACGCCAGCGCGCGTACGTGGCCGCGGGCCGCCACCTCGCGCCGTTCCCCGCGGCGGCGGCGGGACCGGGCGGCACCCCGGATCCGGCCGTCCTGCGGGCGGCCAGCGAGCGCCGCCAGATGACCGACTACCTGGGCTTCCAGATGCAACGCCTGGGCGTGGATACCACGCTGCTCCAGGACCAGTCGCGGTTCATCGAGTCGGCGGTGGACGACGTCGAGTCGAGCGCGCTGCAGGGCGGGTTCCTGGCGATCGCCATCATCTACCTGTTCCTGCGCCGGTTCTCCGCCACCGCCATCCTCTCGGTCTCGATCCCGGTCAGCCTGATCGCCAGCTTCGCGCCGATGTACCTGAGCGACGTGTCGATCAACATCATGTCGCTCGGCGGACTGGCGCTCGGCGTCGGCATGCTCGTCGACAACTCGATCGTGGTGCTCGAGTCGATCACGAAGGCGCGCGAAGACGGTCACGCGCCGGCGCAGGCCGCCGTGCTCGGAACCTCGCGCGTGGCGGGCGCGGTCGTGGCGAGCACGCTCACCACGCTGGCGGTGTTCTTCCCGATCGTGTTCGTCGAGGGCGTGGCGGGCCAGCTCTTCCGCGACCTCTCGCTGACGGTCGTGTACTCGCTCGCGATGTCCCTGCTGGTGGCCCTCTTCGTGGTGCCGATGCTGGCCAGCCGCGGGCTGGGCACGGGGGGAGCCGTCGAACGGCCGCGCACGTGGCTGGGACGCGGCGTGCAGGCGGCGGGCGCGGCCCTGCTGCGGCTCGTGCTGGTCGCGGTCGCGGGCCTGGGCTGGCTGCTGCACCATGCCCTGTGGCCCCTGCGCTGGGCCTTCGACCGGGTGTACGGCGCCGTCGACCGCACGTATCCGACGCTCCTGCGCGGTGTGCTGCGCCATCGCTTCGTGGCGATCGGGCTCGGCCTGATCCTCCTGGTCGGCGCGCTCCTGCGCGCGCCCGCGCTGGGCAGCGAGCTGATCCCCGAGACCCACCAGGGCGAACTCTTCCTCGACGCCTACCTGCCGCGCGACGCCACCGTGGAGCGCACCGATGCCGTCCTCGCGCCGCTCGAGCGCAGCATCGCCGCCCTGCCGGAAGTGGCCAGCACGTTCCTCGCGGTCGGCGTCGACAAGAAGGAGCTGAACGACTCCGACCAGGGCGAGCACTCGGCGCGGATCCTGATCCGCCTGCACCCTGCGCGCGACCGCCCGGCGCAGGAGGAACGCGTGCGCAACGCGATCCGCGAACTGGTCCGCGTCCGGCCCGAGATCCAGACGTACCGCTTCGCCCAGACCGGCGTGCTCTCGTTCCAGGCCCCCCTCGTGGTGGAGATCCTGGGGCGCGATCTCGGCGCACTGCGCGAGGCCAGCGTCGCGATCGAGGCCGGCCTGCGGCGCATTCCGGGCCTGCGCGACGTGCGCTGCACCCTGCAGCGCGGCAACCCCGAGATCTCGATCCGCCTGGACCGTGACAAGATGGCCGCGCTGGGCCTCGACTCCGGAGTGGTGGCGCGCATCCTGCAGACCAAGGTGCAGGGCGACGTGCCCACGCGCTTCGCCGAGCGCGAGCGCAAGATCGACATCCGCGTGCGCCGCGACCAGGAGGAGCTGGCGACGCTGGACCGCCTCCTGGGCGTGAACGTGAACCCCAAGGGCACGCCCGAGATCCCGCTCGGCTCCGTGGCCGAGGTGAAGCGGGTCGAGGGTCCGAGCGAGATCCGGCGCATCGGCAACGTGCGCGGCGCCGAGGTGCAGGCGGCCCGCGCCACCCTGGACCTGGGCGGCGTGCAGCGCGGCGTGGACGCGTTGCTCTACGGCCTCGACCTGCCGGCCGGGATCGACGCGCGGCTGGGCGGCCAGAAGGAGGAGATGGAGCGCTCGCGCGACAGCCTCAATCTCGCCCTCGTGCTGGCGATCTTCCTCGTCTACATCGTCATGGCCAGCCAGTTCGAGAGCCTGATCCAGCCCCTGGTCATCCTGGCCTCCCTGCCCCTCGCCCTGGTGGGCGTCGTGTTCACCCTCGATGTGCTGGGCGTGCCGGTGTCGGTGATGGTCCTGCTCGGCGGCATCGTGCTCGCGGGGGTGGTGGTCAACAACGCGATCGTGCTGATCGACCAGGTCAACCAGCTGCGGCGCGCCGGGTTGGGCAAGGCGGAGGCGATCGTGCAGGGCGCGCATGGCCGCCTGCGCCCCGTGCTGATGACCACGCTGACCACGCTGCTGGGCCTCCTGCCGATGACCGGGTGGCTGGCCGACCTGCCCCTGGTGGGCGGCCTCCCGGAGGGCCTGGAGCTGCGCGCGCCGATGGCGATCACCCTGATCGCCGGGCTGGCGTCCTCCACGCTGCTCACCTTGCTGGTGATCCCCGCCGTGTACTCCTTTGCGGATAGGAGAGTGTGATGGAAGCGCCGGCCCCGACCAAGGCACGCAGCGGGCTCTACTCACTCTTCGTCGACCGCCCGGTGCTCACCCTGATGGTGAGCTTCGCGCTGCTGGTCGTCGGGGTGATCGCATTGCTGCGCCTGCCGCTCCGGCTGACGCCCGAAGGGCTGGTCCGCAACCAGATCAACGTGTGGATCCCGATCGCCCGGCCGATGGCGCCGCGCGAGGTCGAGGAGGACGTGCTCAAGCCGTTCGAGGCGCTCCTGCGCACGATCCCCGGGATCAAGTCCGTGACCGCGAACGCCAGCGCCACCTCGGCATTCGTGTCGGTCGAGCTGAGCCAGGACCTCGACGTGAACCTCGCCGCCGCCGAGGTGCGCGACAAGGCGCAGCGCGCACGCCTGGAGTGGCCCCAGGAGGTGGACCGCTACTTCACCTGGCGCGAGGACGGCTCGGCCATGCCGCTGGCCTTCTTCCAGATGCTGACGCCGGCCCGCAACGCGGACTGGGACTACCGCATCGACCAGATCGTGCGGCCGCGCCTGGAGGCGGTGGACGGGGTGGGGCGCGTGGAGATGTGGGGACTGCTGGACGAGACCCTGCGCATCTGGTTCGACACCGACAAGCTGCGCGGCGCGAGCGTCAACTACCGCGAGCTGGTCGAGCGCCTGGCACGCGACAACTTCGCCGAGCCGGTGGGCGAACTCGACGACGGCAGCTCGCGGGTGCTGCTGCGCGTCGACACCAAGTTCCGCACCGCCAGCCAGATCGAGGAGTATCCGGTGCGGCCCGGCCTGCGCCTGGCCGACGTGGCCCGCGTGGAACGCGTGCCCACCGTGCGCAGCGAGCTGTCGCGCTACAACCAGAAGTACACCTACTCCGGCGCGGTGCGGCTGGCGGCGAGCGCGAACCCGGTCGACTCCAGCGAGCGGCTGCGCGCCGCGTGCGCCGCGCTGCAGGCCGAGCCGACCCTGGAGGGCATCGAGTTCCGGTTCCTCTTCGACCAGGGCGAGTTCATCCGCGGCAGCCTCGAGACGCTGGTGAGTTCCGCGCTGCAGGGCGGCGCGCTGGCGATCGTGGTCTTGTGGCTCTTCCTGCGCGACCTGCGCTTCACGCTGGTGATCGCGCTCTCGATCCCGATCACCATGCTGATCGTGGGCGGCTGGCTCTACTTCACCGGCGACACGCTGAACGTGCTCACCATGGCCGGGATGACGATCGCCATCGGCATGGTGGTCGACAACTCGGTGGTGGTGCTGGAGAACATCCGGCGCCTGCGCGCCGCAGGCCACTCGCTGCGCGACGCCTGCGTGGCCGGGGCGCGCGAGGTCGGTCTGGCGGTGACGCTGGCCACGCTCACCACCGTCGTGGTGTTCCTGCCGATGGTGTTCATGAGCGGCAGCACCATGACCCGGACCCTGCTGGGCGCCGTGGGCATCCCGCTCTCGGTGGCCCTGATCGGCAGCCTCCTGGTGGCGCTGCTGCTCCTGCCCTCGGGCGTGCGCCAGCTCGCCGCGGGCGTGACCAGCACGCGCGCCGAGGCCGCCCGGGGCATCGGCTGGCTCACGCCGATCCGCTGGCTGATGGCCGTGAACGCCGTGCTCCTGCGCTGGTCCCTGCGGCACCGCGTCCTGGCGCTGGTCGCCTGCACGGCGGTGCTCGGCACCACCGCGATCGCCTGGGGCCGGCTCGACACGCGCTTCCAGGTCGACGCGTTCAACCCGTTCCGCGGCGGCGACGTGACCGTGCGCCTGCAGATCCCCGGCAGCCTGACCCTGGCCGAGGTCGACGCCGAGGTGAAGCTCCTGGAGGAGTTCGCACTCGCCAACAAGGAGCGCTGGCGGATCGCCGGCGTCTCGTCGCGCTTCAGCCGCACCTCGATCCGCATCGACCTCGTGCTCGAACGCGGACTCGAACCCAAGCAGGTCGCCGAGATCCGCACCGCGGTCCTGGCGGAGTGGCCGCGCCGGCCCGGGCTGCGCCCCACCCTGCGAGAGTCGGGCCGCGGCATGGGTGGCGGAGGCGGCGGCGAACAACAGGACCTGTCCAACTTCGTGCTGCGCCTCTACGGCCGCGACAGCGAGTACCTCGCCAACCTGGCCGTAGACGTGGTCGAGGACCTGCGCCGCCAGCCCGAAGTGGCCTCGGTGGAGGCCGGGGAGCTGGAGCGCAACAAGGAGGTGGTGGTCGAGGTCAACCGCGACCGTGCGCAGGAGCTCGGCATCCCACCCGAGAACCTCTTCGGCGTGATGACCTCCGGGCTGCGCGGGCGCGAACTGACCCGCTTCGAGGAGGAGGGCCGGGAGATCCGGTTGATCGCGCAGTACGAGGGCGGCAACAAGTACGCCCTCAAGGACCTGAAGGAGGCGCAGGTGTTCGCCAGCCGCGGCACGTTCCAGCGGCTCGGCGACGTCGGCACCGTGCGCTTCCAGCCGATGCTGCCCGCGATCGAGCGCAAGGACGGCAAGACCAGCCTGGTGATCGTGGGCAAGCGCGCCCCCGACGTGGGCGCCAACGCGTTCGGCGAGGTCCTGAAGCGGGTCATGGACCGCTACGTGCTGCCACGCGGCTACTCGTGGGCCGAGGACAGCGCATCCCGCGACACCCAGATGCAGATCCGGGAGCTGCTGCAGGCCATGCTGCTCTCGGTCACCCTCGTGTTCCTGCTGATGGGCGTGCTCTTCGAGTCGCTCATCCTGCCGCTCGCCACCCTGGTGACCATCCCGTTCGCGCTCTTCGGCGCAGTGTGGGGCCTGCTGCTGTTCCGCGGCTCGATCGACGTGATGGCCGTCGTGGGGCTGGTCCTGCTCTGCGGCGTGGTGGTGAACAACGGCATCGTGCTGCTCGATTGCGTGCAGCAGCGCCGGCGTGAGGGATTGGACCGGGAGGCGGCGCTCCTGGAGGCGGTGCACCAGCGGCTGCGGCCGATCCTGATGACCGCGGCCACCACCATCGTCGGCCTCCTGCCGATGATCCTGTTCGGCGATCCCGGCGCGCAGGGCCTCAGCTACATCGGCATGGCCCTGGTGGTCGCGGGCGGACTGGCGGTGTGCACGTTCTTCACCGCGTACGCGGTGCCGCTCGCCTACACGTGGATGGACGACCTCTCGCTCTGGCTGCGCGGGATCTGGCTGCGGGCGATCGCGCGCCGCGCTCAGGTCCCGGCCAGCAACGCGAACCCGCAGAGCTTGTAGAGGACGCGCGCGCCGACGTTGGCGTCCCACTCGTCGCCGTCCGCGCCGGGCGCCACCTCGTTGAGATCGAAGCCGACGATGCGCCGGCCGCTGCGCATCACCTCGTCCAGGAGCAGCGCCGCCTGCGCGAAGCCGAGTCCGCCGGGCACGGGCGTGCCGGTGTTCGGACAGAGGGCCGGGTCGAGCCCGTCGATGTCGAAGCTCACGTAGACCTCCCGCGGCAGGGCGCCGACCGCCTCCCTGGCCAGGTCGAGCCAGCGCTCGCCCTGGAGCAGGCGCCGCTGCCAGTCGAGGTCGAAGTGGGTGATCACCCGGCCCGCGCTCTCCTGGATCGCCGCCAGCTCCTCCTCGCAGAAGTCGCGGACTCCCACCTGCACGATCCGCGCCACTTCCGGGACCTCGCGCAGGACGTTGTCCATGATCGAGGCGTGGCTCCATGCGAAGCCTTCGAACGCATGGCGCAGGTCGGCATGCGCGTCGACATGCAGGATGCCGAGGCCGGGGTGGTGCCGGGCCAAGGTCCGGATCGCGCCGAACGGGACGGAGTGGTCGCCCCCCACCACGCCCACCAGCTTGCCCCGCGCGAGCAGCTCCTCGACGGTGGCCTCCAGGACCTCGTTCACGCGCCGCCCGGCAGCGTCCACCTCAGCCACCGCAGCGCCGTCCCCGGGCCCCGCGCCGCCGCGCTCGAGGATCGGCAGCGCGAGCGCGCGCGCCCGCCGCGACAGCTCCCGCAGGCCGTGGCGCTCCGGCAGCAGGTGGATGCCCTGCTCGTACGGACGCCCGGTCTGCAGGTCGAAGAGGTCGACCTGATGGCTCGCCGCCAGGATCGCCTCGGGGCCCTCGGCCGCCCCGCCGCCGTAGGAGGTCGTGGCGTCGAAGGGCACCGGCACCAGCACGAGGCGCGCCTCCTCGCGGGAGTGCGGGAGGCCGAAGATGCCGGACTCGGGTGCGGCGGCGGCGTTGGGATCGAAGGGCGTCATCGGATGATCCGGCCCGCGGCGGTGCGCGACGCGGGACCGCGAAGTGTCGGCGATGCACCGGCGGCGATCCATGGCCGGCGCGCGGCGGGCTGGCGAGCGGCGCCGGAACAGGCCGTGCTTGCCACGGGCCACCTGGAATCCGCAAACTGCGGCCCCTTCGCGGTGGTCCGCGCACCCAACCCATGATCCGTACCTTCCTCCTGGCGTCCACGTTCCTCGCGGCCCTCGCCGCCCGCCCCGCCGACACGGCCCAGCCCGACGAGGGCATGTGGCGCTTCGACAAGCCGCCGCGCAAGGTGCTCAAGGAGCGCTACGGCTTCGAGCCCGATCAGGCCTGGCTCGACCATCTGCGCGTCGCCTCGGTGCGCTTCAACAGCGGCGGCTCGGGCTCGTTCGTGAGCCCGCACGGCCTGGTGATGACCAACCACCACGTCGCCCTGGAATCGATCCAGAAGCTCTCCGGCGCGGGCCGCGACCTGGTGAAGAACGGCTTCCTGGCGCGCACGAACGCCGAGGAGCTGCGCTGCAAGGACCTCGAGCTGAACGTGCTCATGTCGATCGAGGACGTCACCAGGCGCGTGCGCGAGGCCGCGGACGCGCGCGAGGAGATGCGCCAGATCGAGGCCGAGGAAGCCAAGAAGAGCGGGCTGCGTTGCGACGTCGTCACGCTCTACAACGGCGGCGTCTACGCGCTGTACCGCTACCAGCAGTACACGGACGTGCGCCTGGTGATGGCTCCCGAGCTCGCCGTGGGCTTCTACGGCGGCGATCCGGACAACTTCACCTATCCGCGCTACAACCTCGACTTCTCGTTCTTCCGGGTCTACGCCGACGGCCAGCCGCTGCAGGGCAACCCGCACCTGCGCTGGGCCAGGAGCGGCGTGCAGGAGGGCGACCTGGTGTTCGTGTCCGGACACCCCGGCGACACCGCGCGCCTGGAGACCGTCGCCCAGCTCGAGGCCTACCGCGACGTGATCTATCCGATGGTGCTGCGCCGCCTGGACCGCTTCCGGGCCGCGCTGCGCGAGTATTCCGCCAAGGGCGAGGAACAGGGCCGGCAGATCCAGGACGAGGTGTTCGGCCTGGAGAACTCGTTCAAGGCGCTCAGCGGCGAGCTCGACGCGCTGCGCGACTCGGTGATCATGAAGGCCAAGGCCGACCAGGAGGCCGCGTTCCTCGCCACCGAAGCAGGCACCAAGGTGAAGGACGCGTTCGGCCGGATCGCCGCCGGCCGCGAGCGCCTGCGCGCCGTGTACCCCACGCTGATCCACGCCAACCTGCCCGGCAAGCTGGGCAGCCTCACCCAGGAGCTGCTGCAGTACCACGAGGTGCCGGCCGAGAACGAGGCGGCGCGCAAGACCGCCGAGCTGGCGCTGTTCTCCACGGCGCCGATCCATCTCGAGATGGAGGAGGTGCAGCTCCGGGCCTGCTTCGCCGCGGCGCTGCAGGACCTCGGCAAGGACAACCCGCTGGTCCAGGCGATGCTGGCCGACCCGACCGCCGGCGAGGAGGAGAAGCTGCTGAGCCCCGAGGCCGCCGCGCGGGCGATCGTTGCCGGCACCAAGGTGCACGATCTGGAGACGCGCCAGAAGCTGGCCAAGGGCAGCATCGAGGACCTGATCGCGACCAAGGACCCGATGGTGAACCTGATCGTGCGCATCGAGCAGGCGGTGGCCCCTCTGCGCGGACAGCTGGCGCCGATCTTCGCCGCCGAGCGCAAGCTCGAGGGCGAGATCGCCGACGCCCGCTTCGCGGCGTACGGCGAGGACGTGTACCCCGACGCCACGTTCACCCTGCGCCTGTCGTTCGGCGTGGTGAAGGGCTACGAGCTGGGCACCACGTTCGTGCCGTACAAGACCACCTTCGGCGGGCTCTTCGACCGCCACGACTCGTTCGACGGCAAGCCCCCCTACCACCTGCCGGAGCGGATGCTGCAGGCGCGCACGAAGATCGACCTGCGCACGCCTCTGAACTTCGTGTGCACCGCCGACATCATCGGCGGCAACTCCGGCAGCCCGGTGGTCAACCGCGCCAGCGAAGTGGTCGGCCTGATCTTCGACGGCAACATCCAGTCGCTCTCGGGCCGCTTCCAGTACGACGAGCGGATCGGCCGTTCGGTGGCCGTCGACGCCCGCGGCATCGTCGAGGCCCTGCGCAAGGTCTACGACGCCGGGGCGCTGGCCGACGAGCTCACCGGCCACGGCGGCACGCGCTGACCCGGGCCAGGGGTTCCCGCGCGTGGCCGGAGTACAGGCCCGGATGCGCGCGGGGGAGACGAAGGGTTCCTACCGGGGAGGCGCAGCCGTTGCGGCGCGCGGGATAAATGGCTCCCCGGCTGGGACAGCTCAGAAGTATCGTCAGGAGGAAACTTCGAGTCAGGAGGGGAGGAAGGCCCAGCCGGGGAACCCACCTCGTCTCGTGCCACAGACCCATGCAGTCCGTGACGACCGCCTCTAGGCGCCCCCGCCGAGAAAGTTTCACGCTCGCGTGGCTTCCCGTTCCCAGGCGCGGAGCGAGCGCCATCCGAAGGGCCCGGTGGTCGCCCCGCCGGTGCGAGCGCGGGAATCCCGCCCCGCGCGGCTTGCCTTGGCTCCGGCCTTCTGGTGTATTCCCGCCCCCCGTGCGGCGGGATAGCTCAGCTGGTTAGAGCGAAGGCTTCATAAGCCTTAGGTCGCCGGTTCAAGTCCGGCTCCCGCTACCACCCGCGCCCCGGAACGAGGCCCCAGGCCGGTCCCGCCCGCGCCTGTCCAGATCCGCCGGCGGCGCGAGGCCGCCTTCCGCGAGGTGCCGGGCGCGCCCTCGGCCGGCGCGCCCGCTGCCCCGCCTGCCACCGCAGGGGAGCCATCCCGCAACGCCCTGGGGCACCCCGTGTTCGCGTCGGGGCCCCCGCGCACGGCCCTGCGCGGCGCACGGCCAGCCCGGGAGGTTCTCCTGCCGCGGCCCGAATCCGCAGGTCCCGGCGACCCGGCATGAAACTCGCTGGATCGCCGGGCATAGAAGACCGTGTCGTGGATTGCATGGGTCCACGGCACGAGACGAGGTGGGTTCCCGGCTGGGGCCCGACTTACTCCTCCCCGATCCTCCCGACTCCTTCCAGATTCCGATACACGGGGTCCCAGCCGGGGAACCTTTTTTCTCCCCTTCGTCCGCGCGGTGCGATGCCGCCCGCGCCAAGGCCTGCGAGACCCGGGAAGAGTCCGCGTCAGCGCTGCACGAGATCGAGGAACTCGGCCCGCGTGCCCTTGTCGCTGCGGAAGAGCCCGAGCAGGCAGGACGTGACGGTGGACGAGTTCTGCTTCTCCACCCCGCGCATCATCATGCACAGGTGCGCCGCCTGGACCACCACGCCCACGCCCTTGGGCTGCAGCGCCTCGTTCAGCGCGTAGGCGATCTGCTGGGTGAGACGCTCCTGGACCTGGAGGCGGCGGGCGAACGCGTCCACCACGCGGGCGATCTTCGACAGCCCCACGATCCTGCCGTTGGGGATGTAGGCCACATGGGCCTTGCCGAAGAACGGCGCGAGGTGGTGCTCGCACATCGAGTAGAGCTCGATGTCCCGCACCAGGACCATCTCGTCGGTGGCCTGCTCGAACATGGCGTCCCCGATGATCCGCTTCGGGTCCAGGCTGTAGCCCTGGGTGTAGAACCGGAACGCCTTCTCCACGCGTCGCGGCGTGTTGCCCAGGCCGTCGCGGTCCGGCTCTGGATCCAGCTCCCGCAGGATCTGGTACACCGCTTCCTGGAAGGGCGACTCGTGCTTCTTGCTCATCGGCGTGGGGCGGGCGGGCGGGACGGGCTCGGGCAGGAGCTATCGATACGACGCCTCGCGGGGCCGGAAAACCGCCGGCGCGACCCGGGCCTCACTTTTTCTCGCGGGAGCGGCGGAACCACCGGTAGGCCAGCGCGCCCAGGCCGCAGACCGCCAGGCCGACCAGGGACGGCCGCGGTGCCGTCCAGACCGCGCCCGCGGTGATCGCCACCCCGAACGCCGCGAAGAGGACCCCGAGGCCGCTGCCGTACCGCCAGAGGCCGCGGCCGGCTCCGGCACGCCGGCGCACGACCACCACGGCGGCGCCGGTGAGCGCGAAGAAGAGCCAGTCGACGAACACCACCCCGTCGAGCAGGAACCCCAGGGCCCCAAGCTCGTCGCCGCGGGCCAGCACGGCGGCACCCAGCACGAGCAGGATCCCCCACCCCCCCTGGACCAGGACCGCGAGCACGGGGGTGCCGAAGCGTGAGTGCAGCTCCCCGGCGCTCGCCAGGAAGAGCCCCCGGCGCGCCATGGTGTGCAGCACGTAGGGTGGGGCCAGGCAGATCGTGTTGAGGATGCCGAGCGCGGACACCGACACCATGCCGGCCAGGAGCCGCGCCGCCATCTCGCCGTGCCCGTGCGGCGCGAGGGCCGCGCGAGCGGCGTCCGCGGCGATCGTGCGCGAGGTCGCGGCGCCGTGGTGGCCGAGCAGGCTCAGGAACGCCAGGTTCACCGTGAGGTAGGCCACCACCACCACCGCCACGCCGCCGAGGATGCCGAGCGGCACGTCGCGCCGCGGACGGCGCGCGGCGCCGGCCACGAACGAGCCCTGCTGCCACCCGCCGAACGAGAAGAGCACCGGCAGCATCGCGGCGGCCACGGCCTGCAGCCACGGACGCGGCGCGGGCACGGCGGCGGACGCCGGCAGCTGCGCACCGCCTGCGTACCAGGCCAGGCCGACCAGCGAGAACACCGCGAAGGTCTTCAGCAGCGTGAGCAGGTTCTGCACCGACTTGCCCAGGCGCAGTCCCAACGCGTTGATGAGGGTGAACGCCGCGATCGCGCCCACCGCCACCGCGAGCCGCGTCCCCGCGCCGAGGCGCGGATCGCCGTGCAGCACCACGTCCAGGTTCTCGGCGAGGATCCAGCCGATCACCCCCAGCGCCCCCGACTGAATCGCGAGCCAGTTGGCCCAGCCGTAGAGGAACGCCGGCATCGGACCGAACGCCTCGGCCAGGTAGAGGAACGTGCCGCCGTGCCCCGGCACCAGCCGCGCGAGATCGGCGAACACCAGGGCACCCACGATCGCCACCACGCCACCCAACGCCCAGGCCACGAGCACCTGGTCGACGCCGTCCACGGCGGCGGCGACCTTCGCCGGAGTGAAGAAGATCCCCACGCCGACGATCCCGCCCACGACCACGCAGCCGATGTCGAAGGCCCCGAGGCGGACCGGCGCGGGGGAACCGGCGTCAGAAGTCATGCAGGAACTCGGCGAGGTCGAACACCACGGTGGCGCAGTGCAGGTCGCGATGCAGACGTTGCACGCGCTCGCCGTCCCGGTCCAGCACGTAGAGGCTGCCTCGCGCGTCGCGGCACAGGGCCTGGGGCCGGTCGCACGCGGGCTCCGGCCCCGGCCACCCGAGCGGCCGCCCGTCCAGGCCGAAGAGCCGCAGCCCCGGCCGGTCGCCTGCGTCGGCCACCAGGATCCTGCCGTCGGAGAGCGGCTGCACCGCCACCGGGCGCGCCGCCTCCGCATCGCCGACGGCGACCCGGAACGAGCTGACGTAGCGGCCCTGGGTCGTGAACCGCTGCACCTCGCCGTGCAGGGTGTCGGCCACGAACACGCCCTCGGGCCCCGCCGCGATCCCGCGCGGCGCGCCGAAGCTGCGTTCCGGATCGCCGTGCGCCAGCAGCGCGCGCATCACCCGGCCGTCGCGATGGAAGCGTTGCACGCCGTGGCGCCAGCCCACCTCGCCGCAGGCCACGTGCACCACGTCGTCGAGGATCGCCACGCCGCTGGGCCGGTGCAGGACGCCGACGCGGTCGCGCAGCACGCCTCCGGGCACGGCCTGCACCGGCAGGCCCAGGTGGCCGAGCTCCTTGCCGAAGAGCGTGAAGCGGCGCACCACGTGGTTGGCGGGGTCGGCCACGAAGATCGAGTGCTCGCCGTCCATGGCGATGCCGGCGGCCTCCGCGTAGCCTCCGCCGGGCCCGGTGTAGTCGAACCGCGAGACCGGCCGACGCTCTTCGAGGTCGACCAGGATCACCCTCCCACGCGCGTCCGAGCACGCCACGCAGAGCAGGTTGCCGGCCACGGCGCACCCACCGAACATGATCCGCACGATATCGCTCGCGCCCGCCTTCGCGGCGCTCCTGCTCGCCGCCTGCGGGACGCTTCCCAGCCGCAGCATGCCGCCGCACGAGGAGTGGGAGGTGGTGCTCGCGTACGCGGAGCACCGGCCCGACGGCCACGCGTTCCCTGCCTCGGGACCCGCGCTGACCATCCTGGAGCTCGTCGCCGTGCAGGGCGCTTGGCGGGAGCGCTTCGCGGACGGCAGGCGCTACCTGGTCGTCGATCCTGGCGCCGGCGCGCTCCAGGTGCGCTGCCGCTACCGGATCTACCCGGCGCACGGCGGCGCCGAGGACCCTCCGCCGCACGAGCCGGAGTCGCTCTTCCCCGGGGCGCGCCTGGTGCGCAGCCAGCGTCTGCGGCGCCGCGTTGCCGGCGGGCGGACCGCGCCGTAAGAGAACCCGGCCATGCGCCTCCTCCTCCTGGCCTGTCTCGCCGCGTTCCTGCCGGCCGCCTGCAGCAGTGGTCGCGCCGATCCGGCCGCCGGCGGTTCCGGAGCCGCGCGGCACGCGTCGCTGGAGGAGGCGATGGAGGAGGTGATCCAGCCCGCATTCGAAGACGTGCTGCTCGCGCAGCTCAGGAGGACGGACGCCGAACTCGACCATCCCGCCATGGCCGCCGCCGCGCGCCGGGCAGGGGAAGCCCTGGCCCGGCTGCACGGACCCCTGGCGCTCGACTGGGTGCCGGGCTTCGCCGAGCGCGCCCGTGCCGCCGAGGCCTGGATGGCGCAGGTGGCGGCGTTGGCCGACGCAAGGGCGGGCGCGCCCCTGCGCGAGCTGGTGCGCTCGGGCGAGCGCGAACACTGCGACGCCTGCCACAAGGCCCACGACGACGCCAAGAAGGTCCGGCGCAGGACATGACCCCGCCGCGGCCGCGCATCGAATTCGACCCGCTCACCGGCCGGCCCGTGCTGGTGGCGCCGCACCGGCGGCTGCGGCCGCAGGACACCCATGCACGCTCGCCCGGCACCTGCCCCTTCTGCCCCGGACAGGAGGCGGAGACTCCGCCGGAGGTCGACGCGATCCGCGCCCCGGACAGCCTTCCGGACCGGCCGGGCTGGCGGATGCGCGCGTTCGCCAACCTCTTCCCGGCCACCGACGCGCACGAGGTGGTCGCGGAGGGGCCGGAGCACCTCACCCAGCCGGCCGCGCTCGGTCAGGACGCGTGGCGCGAAGCCCTGGTCCTGCACGCGCGCCGGATCGCCGCACTCGAGGCGCGCCCGGACACCAGGATCGCCTTCTGGTTCAAGAACGTCGGCGCCGCCGCGGGCGCGTCGCTGGCCCACAACCACTCGCAGATCCTGGGCCTGCCGATGCTGCCGCCGCGCCTCGAGCTGATCGGCGCACGCGTCCGCGCCGCGCCGGCCTGTCCCTACTGCCAGGAGGTCGCGAGCGCGGCCGCGGACGGCCGCGTGATCTGGGAGGACCCACGCTTCGTCGTCCTGAGCCCGCGCACTCCCAAGCTGCCGTACGAGACCTGGCTGCTGCCCAAGGACCACGACGAGGACTTCCTCGCCGCGGCGTTCCAGCCCGAGCTGGGCGGCGCGGTGCACCGCCTCTACCTCGCGGTGCAGCGCGCGTTCGGCGAGCCGGCGTTCAACGTGTATCTGCACCGCCTGCCCGAGCGCGGCCTGCACTGGCACTACGAGCTGCAACCCCGCACCGGGCAGGTCGCCGGACTGGAGCTGGGCGGCGACATGTACATCAACGCGGTGCTGGCCGCGGAGAGCGCCGAACGCCTGCGGCGCGCCCTGGCTGGCGGCTGAGGCTCAGCGCGTGCCGGTGGCCAGGACCTCCAGGGCCCGCTCCAGGAGCGGATCCGCGCCCGCGGCGAACGCCAGCGCGTCCCGTGCGGGCACGTCGGGCTCGACCCCCACGCCCTCGATCTCCCGGGTCCAGGTGCCGAGGCTGCTGGCGGGGTACATCAGCACGAAGCCCTGTCCCACGTCGGCAAACGACGCCGGCAGGACTGCACCGGCGGTGCGCTCCCCCACCAGCACGCCCAGGCGGCGCTTACGTACCTCGTAGGCGAACGCCTCCTTGGCGCTGCGCGTGCCTTGGTCCACGACCAGGGCCACGGGGGCCTGCGGGAGCCCGGGATCCTCGAGCACGCGCAGCAGGGCCGCCACGGTGAAGGCGCTGCCGCCGCGGCCGCGGATGTCGAGGACCACGCCGTCCACGCCGGCGAACGGGCCGCGCAGCGCGGCGCGCAGGAGCTCCGGCAGGCCGGTGGCGTGCATGAACCGGATGCGGAGCACGCCGATCCGGCGCCCGCCGCGTTCCTCGACGCGCTGGCTGGCGCGTGCCGCCTGCAGCCCCGAGTACGGCGCCGCGCGCACGAGCACTTCGTGGACCTCGCCCGGCCGCCGCTCGACGCGCAGGCGCACCTCCTGGCCCTCCGCGACCAGGATCCGATGCACGGGCGGATCGGGCAGCGCCGCGTCGTCGCAGCGCCAGTCGAGGAGCCGGCTCGTGCCGGGCGCGACGCCGTCCAGGGCCGCCAGACGGTCGCCCCGCAGCACTCCGGCCTGCGCGGCCGGCCCGCCCTCGACGACGTCGTGCACGAAGAAGCGGCCGCCGGCCGCCACCACCTCGCAGCCCAGGGTGGCGGTCGTGCGGTTGGCCAGCTCGTCCAGCAGGCCGCGCTGCGTGGTCCGCGAGTAGAGGGCGAGGTGGCTGGCCGGCACCTGGGCCAGGAACCCGTGCACGACGGCCGCCTCCTCGCGCAGGTCGCGCGCGGCCGACGCCTGCGGCCGGTACACGGCCACGAGGTCGGGCAGGCGCTCGCGCGCGAACGCGCGGTCGTGAAAGCGCCCGGCCAGGACCTCGGCGACGCGATCGAGGAGTTCGCCGCGCGCCTGGGCCCGCACTCCGGCCAGCGCCAGGACGCTCACGATGACGGTCCGGGACCAGTACGGCGGGGGTCGCACGCGGCCATCCTAGCCCGCGGAGCCGGTCGCGCGCGGCGCCGGCGCTCAGCGTCCCTGCGGCCCGGGCGCCGCGGGGGTGCCGCGCAGCCATTCCAGGGTCTGCGCGGCGCGCAGCGCCAGCTCCTGGCGCTCCAGGGAGCGCTCGAGCTCCGGATAGACGTGGCGCCACTCCGCGTCCTGCCCCGCCTCGCGATGGCGGCCGGCGCCGGCCAGGATCGTGCGCAGCACCTTGTCCACCTCGGGATCGAGGCTGGTGAGGAAGAGCCGCGCGGCCACCGGGATGGTGCGCGGACTGTCCAACACGGCCAGGGCGCGCAGCAGCGCCTTGCGGGCATGCGGGCCGGCGCTGGCCACGTGGCCGAGGTGGAAGTCCAACAGCGAGGGGTGGGTCATGCGCGCGAGCGCCTCCACCGCCGCCTCGTCGGGCACGGGCATCTGCTCGGCGCGGGCCAGCAGCCCGGCCGCGGCGATCTCGAGCTGGGCCCGCTCCTGCATGGCCGCTGCGCGCGCCAGGTGGTCGGCCCGCTGCACGTGCGCCGTGCCGCCGTCGAGCGCCGCCAGCGCCTCCGATGCGCGGCCCTCGCGCAGCAGGCGCTCGACCCCGCTCAGGTGCAGTTCGACCAGTTCCTCGGCCACCCGGCTGGCGGTCCGCCCGGCCCGGGTGAGCGGATGCTCCTGGGCCAGGAGCCGCAGGCCGGTGGCGGGGGCGGCAGGGCGCCCCGCGGCCACGTCGGCGAACGCCGCCTCGAGCGCCGCCAGAGCGGCGTGTGCCGAGCGGATCTCGCGCGACGCGAACACGCTCGCGCCACTGATCAGGCAGACGAGCGCCCCGGCTCCGGTCCACAGGAGGCGGCGCCGGCGGCGCCGTTCCACGGCGCCCGTCTCGGCGTCGCGCACCCTGCGCTCCAGGGCCTGATCGTTCGGGTCCATGCCCAGGGCCTCGCGGCACAGTGCCAGGGAGCGCTCGGGCTCCTGGCCCTCCAGCAGGTCGGCCGCCTCCACCAGGAGCTGTGCGGCGCGACGGCTCTGTCCGGTCTCGTGGTGCACGGCCGCCAGATGCTCGAGGTATGCCGGATCGCGGCGATGCCGCGCCACTGCCGCCTCCAACACCTCACGTGCCTTCTCGCGCGAGCCGAGCTTCATCAGCACGTCGGCCAGCTCGCGCACGGCGCTGCTGTGCTCGGCGTCGTCGCCGCTCTTCTCCACCAGGGCGAGGCGACGCTCCAGCAGGCGCGGGTCGCCGGCATCGAGCTCGGTGGCGCGTGCGTAGCGCAGCTTGGCCTCCTTGAGGTCGCCGCGCTCCTCGGCCAGACGGCCCAGGAACGCGTACTCCGCCGCCGCGTCGCGGCCCCGACCCATCTCCTCGTAGAGCTCGGCGAGCCGCACGCGCAGGCGGATGTCGTTGCGGTTGAGGGCGAGGGCCTGGTCCAGGAACCGCACCGCCGCCTCGAACTCGCCTTCACCCGCCGCGGACTCGGCCAGCTCGGTCAACTCCTCCGGCGTGCAGGGCCGGGCCAGGCCCTGGGTGACGAGGTCGTACACCGCCTTGTGCAGGGCGAAGCGCGACAGCGGCACCCGGCTGGCGAGCGTGCCCAGGTCGGTGTGCATGTCGAGGTGCTCGGCCACGGCCCGCGCCTCGTCGCCGAGCTCCGCCTCGGCGTAGCCCTCCAGGGCCACGAAGAGGTCGCGGTCGCTGGCCACCACCTTGCCGATCCGCTCCCACTCGTCCTTGCGCCGCATGCTCTCCATGAGCAGGGCCGACGTGTCGAGACGCAGCTGCAGGCGCAGCACGTCGGGATCGAAGTCCGTTGCGGCGGGCTCCCCCTCCGCGAACGCGAACGTGGCCTGGGTGAGCAGGAACAGGTCGTACACCTGCTCCATCACGTACTCGGCAACGGCATCCTTCGCGGCCTCCGCCGTCATCAGACCCGCCTCGACCACGCGCTCGACGATGCCCTTGCGCGAGCGCCTGGTCTTCTCCGCCAGCCGTGCGAGCCGCTCGCGATTCACGTGGCCCCGCTGGCAGAGATGCTCGGCCAGCGGCAGCGGCTCGCCCGCGGCGAGCGCGACCGCCACCACCGCGCCCTCCTGGAAGCCCACGATCCGCGTGCGCTCGCGATCGGTGATGCGCAGCGAACCGGTCAGCCGGTTGGCCTGGATGTTCTGGAAGACGTCTCCCAGACCGAGGTTCTTGAGATCGCCCGAGAAGGCCATGCACTGGCTGGATCGGCAACACCTGCCGCTTCTCTCGACACGCCCCGCCAAGGCGCCGTGGCAACGGAACCAGGCGCCCGCTAGACAAGGGCCGCGAACTCCACGTGACACCCCGCCTCGCCTTCGCCTGCCTGCTCTGGCTCGCCGCACTGCTGCCCCTCGTGGGCTGGGTGCTCCACCGCCGCGATCCCGTGGGCGTGGTGCGCGTCGCGGTGGCGTTCGAGCAGATGCTGGCCGGCGCGGTGGGCTGGGGCGCCGTGGGCGCGCTGCTCCTGGTGCTGTGCTGGCCGCCGTTCCTGCCGTGGCTGCGCCTCGCGTGGCGCGCCATGCGCAGCCGCATGCAGGTCGACCGGCGCCCGCTCCGCGAGGCGTTCGAGCGCCTGCGCCACTTCGAGAACGCCCACGACCACCACGTCGCCGGGCGCGTTCTGCGCCGCCTGGGCGACCGGCGCACCGCCCTGCCGCACCTCGCGCGTGCGGTCGAGCTCGACCCCGCCGCACCCGGCCCGCGCGCCGAGCTGGGCGAGGCCCTGCTCGACGCCGGCCGCGCGGCGGACGCCGCGGCCGTCCTGGCCCCGCTGGTGGCCCGCGAACCGGACCACGCCTACGGCGAGACCCTGCTGCTCCTCGTGCAGGCCCTGTTGCGGCACGGCGACGCGGCCGCGGGCCTCGCGCAGCTGGAAGTGCACCACGCGCGCTTCGGTCCGGTGCGGCGTGCGGCCTGGCTGCGCGCCGAGGCCCACGGCCGGCTCGGCGACCGCGCCGCGCGCGTGCAGGCGCTGCGCGAGGCCGCGGAGGCCCCGGCCAAGGGCACGCGCATGCCGCCGGCCGACGCGTACGTACGCGCCCGTGCGCGCGTGGCGCTGTGGTTCACGCGAGGTGCGCCGTGACCCCCCTGCTCGAGCGCCTCGGGCACGCGCCGGTGACGGGCTGCGTGCTGATCGCGATCCTCACGCTCGCCGCGCTCACCGACTTCGTCGCCCCCACTCCCCAGCAGCTGCTCGGCCACGGCGCGGCCATGGGGTTCCTCGTGCAGGATGGCGAGCCATGGCGGCTGCTGACCTACGCGTTCCTGCACGGCGGCCTGATCCACCTGGCCTTCAACACGATCTTCCTGCTGCAACTCGGGCCGCAGATCGAGGCCGTGCTGGGTTCACCGCGCTTCGCGCTGGTCTACCTGTGCAGCGCCGCCGGCGGCGGGCTCGTGGCCGTGCTCTGGCAGGATCCGCACACCCTGCTGGTCGGCGCCTCGGGCGCCATCTTCGGCATCCTCGGCGCGGCCCTGGCCTGGAACGTGCGCTCGGGCCGCTCGCCGCTCGACTTCTGGAACTACGAGGGGCCGCGCCAGCTGGTGGGGTTGATCGTGGTCAACCTTGCGCTCGGCTTCCTGTTTCCGATGGTGAGCAACGCCGGGCACATCGGCGGGTTGATCGCCGGCTTCGTGACCACGCACACCTTCCTGCTTCCTCCGCGGGACGGCGCGCGGCGGGTGGACCGCTGGATCCGCGCCGGCTGGCTGGCGCTCGCCGCGTCGCTGACGTTCTACGCCTGCGAGCCCTTCCTGCGCTGGGACCATCTGCTCACCAAGGCCCGGGATGCCAGCACGCCGGCCGAGCAGATGCGCTGGCTCGCGGCGATCCAGGAGCTCCCCGCCGGGGCGCGACCGCCGGTCGCGTGGCCCGGCGCCGGAATCGCGCCCCCGGCGAAGGACCGCCGCGGCCGCTAACCCGCGGCGGCCAGCAGCCGCGCCAGGGCCTGCTCGCGTCCGAGCAGGAAGAGCGTGTCGAAGAGGCCGAACCCCGCCGTCGTGCCGGTCAGCGCGGCGCGCACCGGGTGCACGAACGCGCCGAACTTCACCCCCAGGCGCTCGGCGAACGCGCGCGCGTCGTGCTCCAGGTCCACGGGCGTGGCGCACGGCAGGCCCGTCGGCGCCGCGTGCGGTTCGTACTTCGAGACCGGCAGGCGCACCGCCGTGTCGCACGCGCCACGCGGCCCGGGATACGAGGGCGGCAGCGCCACCTGCCGCAGGTGCTCGGCGTAGGCGCGCAGCCACGCCCGCGCACCCGGCTCCTTGTCGAGGTTGCGCCGGGCCGCCTCGTCGAGGGCGATGCCGTCCTGGAACAGGAAGCGCATCTTGTCCGGCAGCTCCGAGTACACCCGCACCCGCTCCTGCAGGCAGGCCAGCACGTTGCGCAGCCAGTCGCGGTGCGAGTGCAGCGCGCCGCCCGGGATCCCGCCGCGGACCAGGTGCGGCGCTGCCTCCTCGAGCACGCGCTCGAGCGACATGCGGCGGATGTAGTCGCCGCTCATCCACAGGAACTTCTCCTCGTCGAACTTCGAGCCGGCCTTGCCGATGTCCGCGATGCGGAACCTGGCGACCATCTCGTCGCGCGAGAACACGTCCTGGTCGCCGGAGTAGCTCCAGCCGAGCAGCGCGATGTAGTTGAACACCGCGTCGGCGGGGAACCCGCGGTCGCGGTACTCGAGCACCGCCACGGCCGCCTCGCGCTTGCTGAGCTTGCGGCCGTCCTTCCCCAGGATCAGCGGGATGTGGGCGTAGGCGGGGGCCGGCCAGCCCATGGCCTCGAAGCACAGGATCTGCTTGATGCCGTTGAGGAAGTGCTCCTCGCCGCGCACCACGTGGGTGATGCGCATCGCGTGGTCGTCGACGACGCAGGCGAAGTTGTAGAGCGGCATGCCGTCGGGACGCAGCATCACCCAGTCGTCGAGCTCGGCGGTGTTCACCTCCACCTCGCCCTTGCACAGGTCGTGGACCCGCACCACGCGGTCCAGCGGCAGGGCGAAGCGCAGGCTCGGACGCGGCGTCCTGGCCAGGCGTGCCTGCCGTTCCGCCTCGCTCAGGTTGCGGCAGCGCCGGTCGTACATGGTGCGCGCGCCGCGCGCCTCCTGCGCCGCGCGCATGGCGTCGACTTCCTCGGGCGTGCAGAAGCACGGGTAGGCGGCGCCGCGCCGCACCAGCTCCTCGCCGTGGCGCGCGTAGAGCGCCAACCGCTCGCTCTGGAAGTACGGCCCGTGCTCGCCGCCGCGTCCCGGGCCCTCGTCCCAGTGGAGCCCCAGCCAGGACAGCGCCTCCAGGATGTTGTCCAGGGAGGCCTTGGTCGACCGCGCCACGTCGGTGTCCTCGATGCGCAGCAGGAACTTGCCGCCGAGCGCGCGCGCCGCCGCCCAGTTGTAGAGCGCGGTCCTGGCTCCGCCGATGTGCAACGGTCCGGTCGGCGAGGGCGCGAAGCGCAGCCGGGGAGTCTGGCTCATCCCGTCACGAATACGCGCCGCGCGCGCGGCGCGCTACGCCTCGGGCGGGAGCACGTTCCAGCGCACCAGCTCGGCGCTCCCGCCCAGGCTCACCTCGGTGACCGAGCCGAGCGCCACGCCGCGCCGGGCGGCTTCGGCCTCGTCCCAGCCGAGCAGGTAGCGCAGGCCCCACTTGATCACGCCGCGATGCGCCACCACCAGGAGGTCGCCGGCCTGGTGGCGCGCGAGCATCGCGCGGAATCCGGACTCGACCCGTGCGGCGAACCCGGCGAACGTCTCGCCGCCGGGATAGCCGTGCACCGCCCCGCGCTTCCACGCCGCGTACCAGTCCGGATGCGCGGCCGCGATCTCGGGCTCGCTCAGGCCCTCGATGGCCCCGAACCACACCTCTGCGAACGCGGGCTCCTCCTCGAACACCGCCGGCGGCAGCCGCAGGCCGGCGCGCAGCAGCTCGCCGGATTCGCGCGCGCGGGACAGCGGCGAGGCGACCAGGGCCGCGAAGCGCTCCTCGCGCAGCAGGGGCACGAGGCGGCGGATCTGTGCGCGCCCGAGATCCGAGAGCGGCACGTCGTTGCGGCCGTGGAAGCGGATCGAGGACTGCCCTTCGGTCTCGCCGTGCCGGACCAGCACGATCCGCCGGCCTGCGCCGTCCCGCGCCCGCACGCCGCTACTTCACCGCCAGCGCGATCAGCGCCGCGACGATCGCCGTACCCAGCACCACGAGGAAGGTCAGCACGAGCCGCTGCGAGCGATGGCTCTGCTCGGCCATCCTGGTCAGGCGCGTGGCCTGATCCTGCTGCGCCCGGCGCAGGTCTTCGAGGCCGCGCGCCGTGGCCTGCTCGAGCTGCCGGGCGGACTCGCGTTGCGCGACGGCGACCTGCTCCCCGACCTTGTGCATCGCCTCGCCCTGGCGCTCGCCCTCGCGCGCGATGGCCTCGGCGATGTGCCGGTTGCCCTGACGCTGCTCCTGCACCAGTTCGGCCGTGCTGCCGGCCTGCTCCCTGCTGGCCTGCACCATGGTCGAGATGGAGGCCTGGATCCGGTCCATGTTGCCGCGGAACTCGTCCAGGGTGCGCGCGGCGCGCTCGTCGGTCACCGCGGCGCGATGCAGCGCGGCGCGCACGTCGGTGAGCAACGCGGGCACGTCGCCGAGGGTCTTGCGCACCAGCTCGGCGGACTCGTTCTGGCGTTCCATCTGCGCGGCCAGGGCCTGCAGGGCCTGCAGCTGCGCCTGCGCCAGGGCCGGCAGCTGCGTCAGCCTCGCGCCCAGCTCGGCCACGTGCTCGCCCTGACCCTCCATCCGCACCTGCACGCCGCGCAGCAGCGACGAGAGCTCGGAGAACCCTTCGCCCATCGCGAGCAGGGCCTCCTCCTTGGGCGAGAGCTTGCGTCCCGGCAGGCTCTCGGGGCGTGGCTCGACCGGGACCTGGTCCACCGCCACGCGCGACGCGCCATGGGCGCCGCCGTTTCCGGGCGCAGCCGTGCTCGGGCCCGTGACCCGCTCCACGCCCTGCTCCACGTGTACCCCCGATGCGCCGCGCCAGCGGTTCATCAACTTGTCGAACAGCGATGCCTTCTTGACCACGTTCGCCTCCCAGTGGCTCGCGGGAACCGCCTCCCGCACCCCATTCGGGGACGGCCGCGCCGGCTCCGGCCTGGACCGCCCGAGGCCCGGCGCGCGACGACGACCGATGGGCGGAGAGCTTAGCGTGGCACGCGGGCGCCGCCAGGAGGCGCGCCGCCAGGAAACCCCGCGCCGCGGCTTGACCCCGCCGGAGTGCGCGCTACCTTCCCGCCCTCTCGCGACCCGACTCCCGGTGGGGAGTTAGCTCAGTTGGTAGAGCGCGACAATGGCATTGTCGAGGTCAGGGGTTCGACTCCCCTACTCTCCACCACTCTTCGCGCCAGACGAGCCATCCCCGGCCCGCCGCCCTCGCCCGCAGGGGCCGAGGGAGACGCGCCGGGGATGCTTCGTTCGGGGGTGTCGCGCCCTGGACCTCACTGCGCGCCGCCGAGCAGCGTGGTGACGCCGTCGGAGGTGGTCAGGCCGAGCTGGTTGACGCCGGGGTCGAGGCACAGGAACTGGCTGTGGAAGCTGGCGCCGATCAGCGCCGGCTGGTTCGGGAACACCAGCGGCAGGGTGGCCTGGCCGGCACCGTTGGTCGCCAGCCCGAGGCTCACGTCGGGAGAGACGCGCAGGCTGCAGCCCGGCGCGCCGAAGGCGGCGAGGCTCAGCGGCAGGGCCAGGGCATTCCACTGGGTCTTGGAGGCGCCGACGAACATCGTCACCGGCCTGGCGGCCGGACCGTGGAAGAGGCGATACGTGGCCAGCTGGCCGATGGTCGGATTGCCGACCGTCGACTGCACGGGCACGCCACCGCTGCCCTGGCACCCGCTGCCGAAGCTGGTGAACGAACCGAACGTCACGCCCACCCAGGTCTGCAGGGCCGCGCGCACCTCGTCCCGCAGGACCTCGATGGCGCCCACGCCCACCGCGGCGCTGGCCTGGCCGCCATCGCTGGCGCCGTGGGCGAACGCGCCGGTCACGAAGTTCCGGGACGAGACCTGGCCCAGCACCACCACGGGCAGGCTCACGTACCCGCCGATGCTGCGGTACTGCTTGCCGTCCACGGTGTACGAGCCGCCCTTGTAGGCGAGCTCGCAGTTGGCCTTGAACGTGGCGACCATCCCCGCGGGCAGGTTCAGCGCCGCGGCCTCGGCGTCGATCAGGTCGTCGAGCTTGAGCGTGCCGCTGGCCGGGTACCCGCCCAGCGAGTTGAGCATCAGGTCGTAGAAGTTCTGGCGCTGCACGCCCAGGTAGCCTTGGGCCACCTCTTCGTGCAGGCGGCCGAGGTCGACCAGGGTGAGCTCGTTCGCGACCGGGCCGCCGCAGCCGATGTGGTGGTTCAGCGCCGTGCCGGTCATCCCCAGGGCCTGGGCGGTCTGGTTCAGGGCCGCCATGCCGTACTGGTTGGTGACCCGCATCGTGCGCGTGTTGGAGGAGTTCTCCATCATCTGGCGCAGCACGTCGCGCACGGTCTCGTTCACGAACGGTGCGCCGCCGGTCGGGCAGGAACCGTTCGTCGAGGTCGCCACGTTCCACACCGCGTCGAGGGAGAGCTGGCCCTGCGACACACGGCGCATGGCGTGCACGTGGTGCAGGGTCTTCAGCATGCTGGCCGGCTCGAACGACCAGTCGCCGAGCAGCGAGGCCCGCACGCCGCCGCCGACCTGCTTGAGGTACACACCCACGACGCCGTCCGTGGCGTCCCGCATCAGCTCGCCGACGCGCGCGGTGAGGGCGTTGGCGCTGTTGAGCATGATCCCGGCGTAGCGCGTGACGCCGTTGACCTCGTAGCGCTCGATGTCGATCAGCCGCGCACCGTTCTGCCTGGCCTTGAACCAGATCTCCGAGAGCGTCTGGCCGTAGTACCACCAGAAGGCCTTGCCCTGGCGCGCCTGCATCACGACCGCGAAGTTGCCGTTCTCCAGCACCTCCAGGTCGCGCAGGTAGGCGTTGTTGGCCGTCAGCGCGTTGGCGACCGCGGCGGCGCCGATGTTGCTGTAGACCCACCAGGCGCGCTGGTCCTCGCCCGTGTTGCGCACCATGACGGCGGTGTAGTAGCGGACGCCGTTCACCAGCTCGGTGTCGAGGTCCACGATGCGCGCCTGGTGGCTGGAGCAGAAGTCCAGCAGCGCGTTCCAGGTGATGCCGGTCTGGTACCACCAGGCCTTGGCGTTCGCGCCGGTGTTCGACTCCATCACGCAGGCGAAGCGGGTCTGGCCGTTCACCTCGTAGCGCTCCAGGTCGGTGAGCCGGGCCTGGTTGCTGCTCACGTACGAGCCCACCTGCTGCAGGGTGAGGCCGTAGTACCACCACCACGTGCGCGCGAACGAGCCCGAGTTGGGGACCAGGGAGACCGTGAACGGCCCCGCCTGGGCCGGGTCGACCTCCAGGTCGACGATCCGGTAGCCGTTGTTCAGCAGGTTGCCGACCTGCTGGGCGTCGAGCCCGGCATAGAGGGCATGCCCGGTCGGGGCGGAGTTCTCCCGGTCGTCCTGGGCCGGGATGGAGAGGGCGAGGGCGAGAAGGGCGCTGGAGGCCGCCAGCAGGCGGCGGGAAGGTGAGTTGCTCATGATTCTGGGTTCCTCGAACATGGGTTCGCCGGGCACCAGCGCCGGCCCGGGCCGGATCCCGGTACCGAAACCCAGGAATCCGCGAGGTGCGATGGCAGCCCCCCACCCCCCTGACCGCGAGGCCGAGATCCTGGCGCTGCTGCGGCAGGCCCTCGACCGCATGGAGTCGGGGCACCCTGTGGACCTGGAGGAGCTGTGCCGCGGGCGGCCGGATCTGGCGGCCCCGGTGGCGGAGGCGCTGCAACTGCACGGCGGGCTGCGAGGGCTGACCCGGCGGGCCCAGCGGGTCGACCCGCGCACGGGCACCCTGCTCGCCGGGCGCTACCGGCTGGGCGCGCGGCTCGGGCAGGGCGCCATGGGCGTGGTCTACGAGGCGGAGGACCAGGAGCTGCGCCGCCCGGTGGCAGTGAAGCTCTTCTCCCCCGCATTGCTGGGCGACGCGGTCGCGGAGCAGCGCTTCCTGCGCGAGGCGGAGATCCTGGCGAGCCTGCACCACCCGCACGTGGTGACCGTGTTCGACCGCGGCCACGACGGCGACCAGCTCTTCCTGGTGACCGAGCTGCTGGTGGGCGCGCCGCTCGCCGCCCTGGCGGACGTCCTGCGCGAGGGGCCGGCGGCGTGGCCCGCGGCGCTGCGCGAGCTGCCGCCGCCGGAGGCCAGCCCCCTGCGCCTCGCGGTGCGCTGGTGCGCCGAGCTGGCCGCGGGCCTGGGCGCGGCCCATGCGGCGGGCGTGTACCACCGCGACGTGAAGCCGGGCAACGTGTTCGTGTGCCGCGACCACCGCGCGGTGCTGCTCGACTTCGGCATCGCCGCGCGCCACGGCGAGGCGACGCTGACCGCGGCCTCGACGACGCTCGGCACGCCGTTCTACATGGCGCCCGAGCAGGCCGGGGGACGCGAACGGCGCGCCGCGTCGGTGGACGTCTACGGCCTCTGCGCGACCCTCTACCACCTGCTCGCCGGCCGGCCGCCCTACGTCGGCGATGCCGCCGCGGTGCTGGCGCGCCTGCAGCGCGAGGATCCGGCGCCGCTGCGCCGGCTCCGCCCCGACCTGCCACGCGACCTGTGCGCGATCGTCGAGCGAGGCATGGAGCGCGATCCCGCGCGGCGCTACGCCACCTGCGCGGGGCTCGAGGCCGACCTGCGTGCCTTCCTCGAGCACCGGCCGGTGGTCGCGCGGCCGATCGGCCGCCTCGGGCGCGCCGCACGGCGCGTGCGCCGGGCCCCCGCGGCCAGCGCCGCGGTGGCGCTCGCCGTGCTGGCGGTCCTGCTCCTCGTGGTGGTCGTGCCCCTGCATCGCGCCTGGCAGGCGCAGCGCGTGCGCGTGGCGGTGGCGGACCTCGACGCGCGGATCCCGCCACTCCTCGGCTTCGAGGGCACCGCGGCGCAGCGGGCCCGCATCCCGGCGGAGGAGCAGGCGCAGCACCTCGAACTCCTCGACCGGATCCTCGCCCTGGACCCCGCCCACGGACTCGCGCGGATCCTGCGCGGGGCGGTCCACGCCGACCGCGGTGCCGGTCCGCTCGCGGCCGGCGACACGGCGGCGCTGGCCGCCGATCCGCCGGATCCGTTCCTCGCCGCACTGTCCACGCGCCTCGCGTCGCGACCCTCCCCCGGCGGCGTCGCGGGACTCCCCGAGCCAGCCTCGCTGCCGGCCCGCTGTGCCGCAGCGGCCGTGCTCCTGCGCGAGCGCGGCGAGGGCTTCGCCGCCGCGGCGCTGCGCCTGCTGGAGCCGGTGCGCGACGCACCCCTGGCGCGCGAGGTGCGCATCGTGGCGCTGCTCGCGCACGGCGAGCGCGGCGGCGGCACACCCGCGTTCGAAGAGGTCCTCGACGAGGTCCGGACCCTGCGCGCGCGCCATGGCAACGACACCGCGCGCTGGCTCGCCGCCGAGGGCACCGCCCTGCTGGTCCTGCGCCGGCATCAGGAGGCGGTGGCGCCGCTGGCCGCGGCGGACCGCCTCGCGCCCGGGCGCCATGGCACACTCACCAACCTGGGCGTGGCCTACCGGCGCATGAACCGCCTCGACGACGCGCGCCGCGTCCTCGAGGCCGCGGCACGGATCCGCCCCTGGCAGACCAACACCACGGTCACGCTCGCCCAGGTGCACGCGGATGCCGGCCGCTTCGCGGACGCGCTGGCCGTGGCGGCCGCCCTGCCCGACTCCGGCGACGAGGCACGCCAGCGCTTCGACCTGGTCGGCACGCTGCTGCTGCGCCGCGCCCTGCAGGAGTTCCAGGACAGCGAGCGTGGCGTCGCGGTCGCCACCGCTGCGGAGGCGCTCGGCCTCCTGGAGCGGGCGCTGGAAGTGCCGGGGCCGGGCCGGGCGCGGATCGCCTTGCGGGCGGAGATCGCGCGCGCCCTGCGCGACGGCACGCGGAGTCTCGCCACGGCGCGCTTCCTGGACTTCCTGCGCGAGGACCCCGCCAACCCCTACCAGATCGCCAACCTCGCGACCGTGCTCCCCGACGCAGCCCTCGATGCCGAGGGCACCACCGCGCTGCGGACCTACCTGCGCGCCCTGGCCGAGACGCTCGCCCCGGGCGATGCGGCGTTCCGCGAGCGCCAGGCCCGCCTGCGCTCGACCGAGCGGCGTTGACCGGGACCGTGCCGCGCGGGAAGCGTGCGGATTCCCCGATTCCCCACAGGGATCCGGTCTGCGACTACGCTCGTGGCGAGCATGCGAACCCGCGCCATGAAACCCACCCTCCTCGCCCTCCTCGCCCCGGCCGCCGGGCTGGCCGCGCAGTGTCCGACCTCGGAAGGCACGTTCCTGGGCGCCCCCGTCGCGCTCTCGCTGAGCAGCGCGGGCCCCGGCACGCTCACCGCGTCCCGGGTCTACGGCAAGCGCGTCGGATTCCACGCCGTCGCCCCCGGCACGGCGGCGTTCGCGAACGGATTCCACTTCGACCTGCACGCGATCCTCTCCGCCTGCACCTCCACCCCGCCGCCGGACGTCGATGCGTTCAGCGTGGGGCTCGACTGGATCCTCGCCGACAACGCCACCGGCAAGGTGCAGGTGCCCGCGAATCGCTGGGGCGCCCTGACCTTCTCGGTGTCGCTCGCCACCCAGGGGCGCGCCGGCGGCGCGATCCGCGCCGAGCAAGCCCGTGCCGACGGCGCGGCTGCCGACGTGTTCTCGTTCTTCCTGCCCGGCAGCGCGATCCCCGCGGAGCTGGTCGGGCGCACCCAGCGCGCTGTGGACAGCGAGGAGATCGACCTCGGCCTCGGCCGCGATCGCCGCGACCTCGACGGCCTCGACCTGATCGTGCCGCTCTTCGGCCTCGAGCCCGGGATGCTGAGCCTCCTCGGCCACGAGCCGCGGCTCTTCTTCTCGGTCGCGGCGGCGAGCCTCGACCAGTGTCCGGCGACCTGGTTCGGCAGCGGCCCGAAAAGCGCCGCCACGATCCTCGAGGTGCGCTGGAACGCGGCGACCGGCGCGTGGACCTGCCCGCAGGTGTTCCTGCGCTACGACGCGCTCGGCCTGAAGGTCGAGGAGGACGTCGACGCGCTGGCCATCGACCTCGCGCAGCAGCGAGTGCTCTTCTCCACGAAGACCCCGACGCGCAACCCGATCCTGTTCCTCTACTACGGCACCGACGCGGCCCAGCCGCTGCCCTACACGGATGTCGACGACGTGCCGATCTCGACCAAGATCGGCCTGCTCGAGACCGACGACGTCGACGCGATCTGCGCGCTGGATCCCTCGATCCGCGGCGGCCCCGGCGGCGCCAACCCCCAGTACTTCGCGTTCGCCACGCCCGCCGCGACCGCGATCGTGCCGCCCACCGCCGGGCTCTCCGCCAGCGCGTTCCGCGAGTACGTCGGCGGGCAGCCGGCGATCCGGACCTTCGTGGCCGGCTGGCCCAAGACCGGAGCCGGACCCGGGGTCGGCGCGCTCTTCCTCACCCTGCCGGGCGGCTTCAACCCCATCGTCGGGCTCGGCCAGAAGGCGCGGAACCCCATGCCCGCCTTCTGCGGCGACCCGCTCACGCTCGCCCTGCCGGTGCCCGCCGACGTGACCCTCAAGGGCGCCGCGGTCTACCTGCGCTGGGCGGTGGCCGACCAGGCCCTCACCACGCTCGGGGAGGCCCACCCGCTCCAGGTCCGCCTGTGAACGACGCCGGGTGGCAGGCGCGCGTGCGCGCGGCGGCCGCCGGTGACGCCGCGGCACAGACCGCGCTGGTGGACGAGTTCTACGACCCCGTGCAGCGGCTCGTGCACCAGCGCCTGCAGCTCGACTTCCGGCGCCGCCACCCGTGGATCCTGCCGCTCTTCAGCACGCGCGACGTCGTGCACGACGTGCTGGTCGACGCCATCCGCCGCCTGGACTGCACCGACTTCCCCGAGCCGGGGGCGTTCGCCGCCTATCTGGCCACCGTGGTGCGCCATCATCTGCTCGACCTGGTCCGCTTCCACGAGGCAGAGCGTCGCGACGCGCGGCGCAACCGCACCGAGGACCCCGGGCAGACCTCGGCCGGGGAGCGCACCCCCGGCGCGGAACCGTCCCCGGAGCTGAGCGCCGCGCTGCGCGAGCGGGCCGCGCTCCTGCGCGCCGCCATGGCCGAGCTGGGCCAGCGCCAGGCCACGCTGCTGGAGCTGCGCATGGTCGAGGAGCAGAGCTTCCCGGAGATCGCCCGGGCCCTGGGCTACGCCTCCGAGGACACGGCGCGCCAGGCATTCCTCGACGCCCAGGCCCGCCTGCTGCTCAAGCTGCGCACGCGCGGGCTGCGCCCGGAGCCCTAGCGCCGCGTGCTCAGCGCGCCAGCGGCAGCGAGAGCTCCTGCATGCACCGGGCGCGGACCCGCGCCATCACCGGCCCCGCGGTCCCGGTGTTGAACGCGCCCAGGGCGCCGGTTCCCGACGCCATGTGCAGGTAGAAGAAGGACACGAAGTCGCGCTGGCCGCCGGTGTGGGTCAGGAAGCGCTGGCCGCCGACCTCCTGGACGAAGAGCGTGAGACCCATGTGGTTGCGACCGCTCGGATCCGTGGGCACGGCCGGTTCCCCCATCTCGGCCACCGACGCGCGCGCCAACACTCCGGCGGCGTCGGAACCGGGTTCCACCGCGCCGAGGAGGAAGGAGACGTAGCGCGCCATGTCGCCGAGCGGCGCGTTCAGGCCACCGTTGCTGACGGTGATCCCGGTGTCGAACTCCGGCCCGTGATCGACCACGGTGCCGTCCCTCACGCCGTAGCTGTGCGAACGGTGCCGCTGCAGGTGGTACGGGGTGGAGTCGAAGTAGCTGCGGTGCATGCCGAGCGGCCGCAGGACGTTCTTCTCCATGTAGACCTCGTAGTCCTCCCCCGTCAGCGTCTCGATCGCGCGGCCCAGGAAGACGATGCCCGGGTTCGAGTACGAGTAGCGCGTCCCCGGCACGAACTCGAGCTCGGTGTACGGCATCATCGCCACGAGCTGCTCCCAGCGCGTGGGCTCGTGCGGATGCCACGCCTTGCCGCCCCAGGGCCAGGTCGACGGGCGGAAGCCGCCGGAATGGCTGAGCAGGTGCCGGATGGTGACCGCGCCGATCTTGGCGAACGGGTCGTGCACCGCGCGCAGCTCGGGCACGAGCTCGACGATCGGCTGGTCCAGGCGGAGGCGGCCGCGGTCGCGCAGCTGCAGCACCGCGACACCCGTGAGGGTCTTGGTGCAGCTCGCCCAGTGGAAGATCGTGTCGGCGTCGACGACCCGGCCGCGGGCCCGATCGGCGAGGCCGTGGGTGGCGAACCCGTGGACATGCGCGCCACGCACGAACCAGAGGCTCGCCCCCACCACCCCCGCCTCCTGGCATGCGCGGCGGAATCCCGCGGCGACCTCCCGCCACGCGGACTCGAACGCGACCTCGCGCTGCGGCCGGGTGGCGGCCGCGCCGTCCTGCGCCGCCAGGGCGGCACCACCCACGAGCACCCACGCGAGCACCGGCAGCCGTCCGACCATGGCGCGAGTCTAGCCGGCCTGCCGGGGCGCCCCGGCCCCGCCCCCCGGCGCCCTTGGCAACGGCGCCTGGGCACGGGAAACACGGCCCCGCCCGCTCCGTTGCCGAAACACCCCCGGGCGAACCCGCGAGCCACCTCGAATGACCATCCTGGAACCCGGCGCCACCCCCCATCCGCCCTCGCCCGCGGCGGCCCTGCGCCTCTACGGCGAGATGCTGCGCATCCGGCGCTTCGAGGAGGAGCTGCAGCGGCTGGTCGGCGAGGGCAAGGTCGGCGGCACCACGCACCTGTGCATCGGCCAGGAGGCGGTCCCGGTGGGCGTGAGCGCCGAACTCGACCGGACCGACCTGGTGGTCAGCACGCACCGCGGCCACGGCCACCTGCTGGCCAAGGGCGCCCGCGCCGACCGGGCCCTGGCCGAGATCGCCGGGCGGGCCACCGGCTACTGCCAGGGCAAGGGCGGCAGCCAGCACGTGGCCGTGCCGGAGATCGGCCACATGGGCAGCAACGGCATCACGGGGGGCGGACTGCCGATCGCCGCGGGTCTGGCGCTCGCGCAGCGGCTGCGCGGCACCGGACGCTGCGTGGTTGGCTACCTGGGCGATGGTGCGGCGTGCACGGGCAACTTCCACGAGACCCTCAACCTCGCGGCGCTGTGGCGGCTGCCGGTGGTCTTCGTCCTCGAGAACAACGGCTACGCGATGTCGATGCCCGTGGCGCGCGAGGCGGCATGCGCCAGCTTCGCCGACTGGGCCGGCCGCTACCGCGGGCTCGTCGCGCGCCAGGTGGACGGCAACGACGTGCTCGCGGTGCGCGCGGCGGCCGGACCACTGCTGGCGCGCGCGCGTGCCGGCGAGGGACCCGCGCTGCTCGAGTGCCTCACCTACCGCGCCTGCGGCCATTCGAAGAGCGACGCGCGCGTGTACCGCACCCGCGAGGAGGAGGCACTGTGGGCGGCGCGCGACCCTCTGCTCGTGCTCGCCGCACGCGCCGGGCTGGACGAGGGGGAGATCCAGCGCGCCCGCGCCGCGGCAGACGCGGAGATCGCCGCGGCCGTGACCTTCGCCCTCGGCTCGCCGGTGCCCGCGCCGGAGCTCGCGACCGCCCACCTCGACGTCCCCGCCGTGCCTGCGGCGGCGGCGCCGAGCGCCATCCCGCCCGGCACCCAGACCACGTTCACCGAGGCCCTGCGCGCCACGCTGCAGGGCGAGCTGGAACGCGATCCCGCGGTGTTCCTCATCGGCGAGGACATGGGCGCCTATGGCGGCGCCTTCGGCGTGACGCGCGGCCTGTTGCACCGCTTCGGCCAGGAGCGGATCCGCGAGACGCCGATCAGCGAGAACGGCTTCGTGGGGCTGGCGGTGGGCGCCGCCATGGGCGGCCTGCGCCCGGTCGCCGAGCTGATGTTCGGCGACTTCGTGACCTGCTGCATGGACGCCCTGGTCAACCATGCCGCCAAGATCCGCTACATGTACGCCGGCCAGGTGCAGGTGCCCTTCGTCCTGCGCATGCCGGTGGGCCGCCGCAACGGCTACGGCGCCACGCACTCGCAGAGCCCCGAGGGCTGGTTCCTGAACGTCCCCGGCCTCCAGGTCGTGTTCCCGGCCACGGTCGAGGACGCCGTGGGCCTGCTGCGCACGGCGATCCGTGGCTCGGTGCCGGTGCTCTTCCTGGAGCACAAGCTGCTCTACCCCGCGCGCGGCGCGATGCCCGCAGCCGACCACCTGGTGCCGCTGGGCCGCGCACGCATCGACCGCGAGGGCCGCGACCTCACCCTGATCACCTATGGCCACGCGCTGGGACTCTGCCGCACGGCCGCCGACCAGCTCGCGGCGCGCGGCCACTCGGTGGAGATCGTGGACCTGCGCAGCCTGGCCCCGCTCGACGTCGCCACCTGCGCGGCCTCGGTGCGCCGCACCGGCCGGGCCGTGGTGGTCCAGGAGGCCTCGCCGATCGGCGGCGTCGCGGACCGCGTGGTGGGCGCACTCGTGGCCGAGGTCTTCGCCTGGCTGCGCGCCCCGATCCTGCGGGTGGGCGCGGCCCACACGCCGGTGCCCTCGGCTCCGGCGCTGGAGGACGCGATGATGCCCGACGTCGCGTCGCTCCTGCGCGTGGCGTTGCCGCTCCTCACGGAGTATTGAGCGGACGATGGCCACCCTCCTGCGCGTCCCCCACCTGGGCACGGCCGAAGACGAGGTGCTGCTCGCGGCATGGAACGTCACGCCCGGGCAGACGTTCGCCAAGGGGCAGGCGCTGTGCTGCGTCGAGACCCTGAAGGCGTCGTTCGAGGTCGAGGCGGAGGCGGCCGGCGTCCTGGCCGAGGCCCTGGTCGCCGCCGGCGAGCGCGTCGCCGTGCACGCGCCCCTGGCGATCCTCACGGCGCCGGGCGAGACGTGCGACGCCCGCCAGCGCGCGGCGCTGCTGGCGGCGCAGCCCACGGCCCCTGCCCCGGAGGCCCCTGCCGCACCCGCGGCGGCGGCCGCTCCGGCGGCGGCGGCGCCCGGCGCCGCCCCCGCCGCGCGCACGCGGGCCCGCGAACTCGGCGTGGACCTCGCCACGGTGCGCGGCACCGGCCCGGGCGGCATGGTGCGCGTCGCGGACGTCGAGGCGGCCCACGCCCGCGGCGCCGCCGCCGGCACGGCGGGCGACGGCCGGCTCGACCCCGGGTTCGTGTCCTGGCTGCGGCGCGACGGCGAGGCGTTCGCCCGCCTCGCCTCGGGCTTCAAGATCGAGCTCTACCGCCGTCACGGCGCGCAGCTCGCCGGCGACGTCCACCTGGGGCCGGGCGCGCTCCTCCGCGTCGAGCGGCTGGTGCTCGGGCCCGAGGCGTACTTCGGCGCAGACACCACGGTCGACGCCGTGGAGTTCACGGCCGGGCCGCTGGCACACTTCGGCGCCCGCTGCCGGGTGCGCTGCCGGCGCATCGCGCTGGGCGAGAACGCGTTCTTCGCCGACGACGTGGAGATCGGCGGCGGCGGCGCCATGGACCCCGAGGCCGAGCTCGTGGTCGGCAGCCACGGCTTCGTGGGCGAACACGTGCACCTGAACCCCTGCCGCAGCCTGCGCCTGGGCGACGAGGTGGTGGTGTCGCGGGGCGCGGTGCTGATGACCCACTCGTTCGGCGGCAGCGTGCTGGCCGGCTTCCCCAATCGCTTCGCGCCGGTCACCGTCGCCGACCGCTGCCAGATCGGGATCGGGGCGGTGCTCTTCCCCGGCACGGAGATGGGCGAGGGCGCGATCCTCCTGAACGGCTCCTCCCTGGTCACCGCGGTTCCCGCGGGCCGCCTGTACGGCGGGGTGCCGGCCAGGGACCTGAAGGCCGCCGCCCAGCCGCTCTCCCCGGAGCGGCGCCAGGCGCTGGCCGGCGAGCTGGTGCGCGAGTTCGCGCGCCAGCTCCGCCTGCGCGGCCGGCAGGTCGAGGTCGAGGAACTCGGCGCGCGGCTCGAGGTGCGCGTGCACGCCGAGGACGGCGTGCATCGCCTGGGCTTCGCGCCGCGGCTCGGCGACCTCCCGGCCGCTGCGGCGGCCGAGACCGTGCTCGTGGCGATGGCCGCGTCCGCGGCCGAGCTCGCCGCGCTGCCGGCGGGCAGCCACGCGATCGAGCTGGCCACGCCCCGGATCCACGGCGGCGGCGGTCCGCTCTGCGACGCGTTCCGCGAGTTCGTGCGCAAGCGTGGCGTGCGCCTGCACCCGCGCGGCTTCGCGTACCGGGGAGGGTGGCTGTGAACGCGCCCTGCGGGTACTCGCTGCCGCACTACCGCGACATCCTGCGCACGGCCAAGGCACGCTACTGGCTGCCACGCGTCCAGGACGTCGCCTTCGGCCTGCCCGAGCGCGACTTCTTCCTGGTGCGCCACGACGTGGACCTCACGCCGTGGGCCGCGCTGCGCATGGCCGAACTCGAGCATGCGGAGGGCGTGTGCACCACGTACTACTTCCGCCTGCACGCGCCGTTCTACAACGGCCTCGACGCCGCGGTGATCGAGGTGGTGCGCGCCATCGCGGACCTGGGCCACGAGGTGGGGCTGCACTACGAACCCGGCCACTTCCTGGCTCTCGGCCAGGACCCGGTCGAAGGCACGCGTCGCGACATCGCCACGTTCGAGGCGGCCACCGGCCTGCGCACCCGGACCATCGCCCAGCACCAGCCGGCGCAGGGCCCGCTGCTGGAGGCGATCGACCCGGACCGGCCCTGCGCCTACCAGGCCGAGCTGGTGCGCGCGATCCCGTACTTCGGCGACAGCGGGCACCACTGGCGCGAGGGCTGCATCTGCACCAAGCTCGGCGTGCACCGCCGGCTGCACACGCTGATCCACCCGCACGCCTGGGTGTACCCGGACCGGCCCTGGCAGGAGCTGCTGCGCGCCCACGCCGCCGACCTCGGCGCGCGGATCACGGCGGAGATGGAGCGCTACATCGCGGAGGTGGAGCGCTACCTCGCGCGGCGCGCCGAGCTGGACCGGGCGCGCGAGGCCCGCTACCGCACGCCGCCTACTGTTTGAGCTGCACGCCCTGGCTGCGGGCGATCCACAGGCTGCACACCAGGTCCGAGGTCACGTTCGGGATCGTGCGGGTCATGTCCACGAGGCGGTCCACGCCGAGGATCAGGGCCAGCATGCCCGCGGGCACCCCCACCTGCTCCAGCACGACCGCCAGGAGGGGGAGCGAGCCGCCGGGCACGCCCGCGGTGCCGATCGCGCTCAGCACCGCCAGCAGGATCACCAGGAGCTGGGCGGCGAGCGAGAGCTCGACGCCCGCCACCTGGGCGAGGAAGAGCACGCTCACGCCCTCGAAGAGCGCGGTGCCGTTCATGTTCAGCGTGGCGCCGAGGGGCATCACGAACCCGGCCACCTCGCGCGGCACCCCGAACTCCTCGGTGGCGGTGCGCATCGTGGTGGGCAGGGTGGCGTTCGACGAGGAGGTGGAGAACGCCGTGACCATCAGCCCGCGGATCTTGGCGAAGAAGAGCAGGGGCGAGTAGCGCGCGAACACCGACACCAGGAGGCCGAGGACCACGAACTGGTGGAAGAGCAGCCCCCCCAGGACGGCCACCAGGTAGTAGCCCAGCGAGCCGAGCACCGGCAGGCCCAGCTTGAACGTGGTGGCGAAGATCAGTCCCGCCACGCCGTACGGCGCGATGGCCATGGCGAAGCCCAGGACCACGATCACCACCTCGTAGATGCCCTGCAGGAGGTCGCGCAGGCCCTGCGTGCGCTCCTTGGGCACCAGGGTCATCGCGATCCCGAACACGATCGCGAAGAAGATCAGGCCCAGCGCGTCGCGCGGGTCGGCGGCCGAGGCCACCACGTTGCGCGGGATGATCGCCACCAGCGTGTCGACCGAGAACCCGGGGCTCTCCTTGCCGAGCTGGATCTTGGAGCTCGCCTCCTTCTCGAAGAGCGCGCGCACCTCGCCGGCCACCTGCGGGTCCATCGACCGGCCCGGGGCCAGGGTGTTGGTGAGCACGAGGCCGAGCATCACGGCGCAGGCCGTGGTCAGGACGAACCAGGCGACGCTGCGCCCGCCGATCCGGCCCAGGGCGCGCAGGTTGCCGATCCCCGCCACGCCCAGCACCAGCGAGGTGAGCACGAGGGGCACCACCACCATGAAGAGCATGCGCAGGAACACCTGCCCCACCGGGTAGGCGATCGTGTCGGCGAACTCGAGCCCCAGCCGGTACGCCTCGCCCGGCGCCTCGCCCTTCGCCGGCGAGAGCAGCAGGTTGCCCAGGACGCCGAGCGCCGCGCCGATCAGCAGTCCCAGGAGGATGCGGGTGGAGAGCGGCATGCGGCCGCGCGCGCGATCGGCAGCGGGTTCCATGGGCGGCGCAGAGGCTACCCAGGCACCGCACGCCGGGCAGGGCCGATTCCCGGGCAATCGTCAGCGCGGGCGCCGCAACTGCTCCCCCGGCTCCACCCACCACCGCTCCGGCACCAGCCCCAGCAGATCGGGCTCGGCGCCGCGGAAGCGCCGGTGCACGAGGAGCGAGGAGCGCGGATGGACCAGGAGGGTCACCGGCTCGTCACGCACGAAGAGCTCGTGGAAGCGCCGCCAGAGCCGCAGGCGCAGCGTGTCGTCGGGCTCGCGCCGCGCCTGCTCGAGGACCGCGTCCATCTCGGGGTCGGCGTAGCCCATGAAGTTGAGGCCCTTGCCGCCGGCCTGGGAGGAGTGGAACCAGACGTACGGATCGACCCAGACGCCGGGGGTCCACTTCTGCAGGTAGCCGTCGAACTCGCCCCGGTCGCGGCGTGCCACCACCGCGCCCCAGTCCATCACCTCGGCCTGCAGCTCGACGCCGGCCTGCTCGAAGCGCGGCAGGGAGATCTCCAGGATCCGGCGGAAGAGCTCCTGGCCGCTGGCGGCGAGGATCGACACGCGCAGCGGCGCCCGGTCCGGGCCGCAGCCGGCGGCGGCGAGCAGCGCGCGGACCTCGGCGATGTCGGCACGCCCGGCGCCGGCGTCGCCCGCGTATTCCGGGGTCCCGGGGCGGAACCAGGAACGCGCGACGCGCGCCTTGCCGTGCAGGAGGCCCCCGGCGATCGCCTCGCGGTCGAAGAGACCGGAGAGCGCGCGCCGCACGCGCGGATCCGCCAGCCCGGGCCGGCGGTGATTCCACACCACCATGTAGTGGCCGTCGCCGATCTGGTCGTAGACCCGCGCCACGTAGTGGGCCGCGACGTCGGGGTTGTCCGCCAGGACCTTCTCCGGCTCGGCGGCGAAGTACCAGTCGATCTCCTGGGTCCGCAGGAGCGCGAAGAGCGCGCTCGGGTCGCTGACGAAGCGCAGCACCAGGGCGTCGAGGTTCCAGCACTCGGGCTGGGCGGCGAGGCGCCAGGAGCGCGGGTTGCGCGGCAGGACCAGACGGTCCGCCGACGCGATCCGCGCCCTGGCGTCCGCGGCCGGCAGGTCCAGCCGGTAGGGGCCGGAGCCCGGTCCGGGATGCGCCACCTGGGTGAGGAGCCTGCCGAATCCGGGCGCGTCCTCGTCGGCGGGCACGCTGCCCCCCGCGGCCTGCGCCAGACGCGCGACCTCGGCCAGGAACCACGCGCGGCTCGCCACGGTGAAGCTGGTCACCACCTCGGGCAGGGCTGCGAAGTGCGGCTCGCGCAGCCGCAGGCGGAAGCGCTTGGCATCCAGGACCTCCAGGGCGGCGATCCGATCCAGCACGGCGCGCACGCTGCCCCCCGGCACCTCGGGATGGACGCAGGCGCGCCACGAGAACCGCACGTCCGCGCTGGTCACCGGCGTGCCGTCGGCGAACGCCGCATCGTCGCGCAGGCGGAGCGTCCAGGTGAGCGGCTCGGGTCCGGTGCTCTCCACCGCGGCGAGCCCGGGACGGAGCGAGAGGTCGCGACCGTCCAGGTCGAGCAGGGTGTCGTGCGTGTAGCGCAGGACCATGCGCCGGCTCACCTGATCGCTGGTGGTGAATGGATTCAGGTCCAGCGGGCGCGGCACCGGGCTGACATACGCGTCGCCCTGCGGCCGGACCCGGCCGGCGAGGGCCGGACCCGGGGCCGGACGCTGTTCCGGGTGCAGGCGCAGCACCTGCCAGCCGAGACCGGCCACCGCGGCCGCCACGACCAGGACCAGGAGGAACCGCTTCATGCGCGTGGGACGGATCATCGCCGTCCTCGGCGCCGCCGTCGATGCCGGCGGGCCGCGCCATTCCCCGCGTCTCCGCGATGGGCGAAGATCCGGGCGCATGGCCGCCGCGCCCGGTGCCGAGATCGTGCTCAAGGACGAGCCATGGACCAGGGTGGTCCGCCGCCCGCTCTGCGGCCTCGACGTCGTGCACAAGACCTACCTGGTCCCGCCCTGGACGCGCTGGCGCACCTTCCTGCTCACCTCGCGCGCGGGACGCGAGTACCGCAACCTCTCGCGGATCCACGCCTCCGGGGTGCCCTGCGTGCGCCCCCTGGGATTCGCGGAGGAGCGCCGCCTCGGCGTGGTGCGGCGCTCCGCGCTGCTCACCGAGTTCGCCCCCGGCACGCGCTCGTGGAAGCAGGAACTGCTCGACCGCCCCAGCGGCGATCGACGTCACGCGCGCGCGCGTCGCGTGCTGGCGGCCACCTTCGGCGCGCTGCTCCGCCGCCTGCACCAGGCCGGCTTCCTGGGCGCACGGATCTCGCCCCGCAACGTACTGGTGCGCTGGCAGGACCCGGACCGGGCCGAGGCCTGCGCCATGCTGCTCTGCGACCTCCCCGCCGCCAGCGGGTTCTCCGCCAGCATCCTCGACCGGCCGACCGCCGGCATAGACCTCTTCGACGCCGCCTTCTCGCCGGGCCGGCGCGCCCAATTGACGGCGGCGGAGCGCTTCCGCCTGGTCCTGGCCTACGCCGCGGGGGATCGGAACCGCGCCCGCCAGCTCTGGCGCTGGCTGGCGCGGCGCAGCAAGCGCGGCAACGAGCTGCGCAAGGCGCTGCGCACCACGCTGGACAGCTACCTCGGACTCCTGGCACAGTGCCTGCGCCGCGGCCGCCTGCACCTGCCCCCGACGCGGGTGCCAGAGCTGGGCTGCGCCGGCGACCTCCTGCCATGAGCGATCCGACCGCCTCCGGGCCGCGACCGATGTCGCAGGCCAAGCTCGACAACTACAACTCGCCGCGCGGCGCCACGGCCTACAAGTCCGACTACGAGCGCAAGCTGCACCGCAAGGTGTCCGACCGCTGGGAGCGGCAGATCTTCACGCGCTTCTTCGCGGTGGTCGGGCCCGTGCGCTCGATCCTCGACCTGCCCTGCGGCGCGGGGCGGCTGTACCCGCTCTTCCAGGACCACGCGGCCACCGTGATCGAGGGCGACTGGTCGTGGTCGATGCTCAAGCTGAACCGCGACGACCACTCGGCCGGGGCGCGCGGCTATGTGCGCGCCACGGGGCTCGCGATCCCGTTGCGTGACCGCGCGGTCGACATGGTGGTGTCGGTGCGGCTCTCGCACCACCTGGAGCGCGAGCCCGACCGCGAGCAGCATCTGCGCGAGCTGTGCAGGGTGGCCGACAAGGCGGTGATCCTCACCTTCTTCTCGCACTGGTCGTTGAAGAACGTGCTCCGCCGCCTCCGCTCGCCGTTCAACCGCAAGCAGCCCAAGAACACGCTGCGCAGCACCCAGGTGCGCAGGGTGGCGGCCGAGTGCGGGTTCGCGGTGCAGGCCCTGGTTCCGCTCTCGCGCATCGGCTCGGGGCACGTCTTCGCGCTGCTGCAACGCCGGCCGGGCTGACGACCCGCGCCGCTGCCCGGGATCCGGACAGCGGCGTGCCCGGACTCCGGACAGCGCGGGCGGAGGGGTCCGCCAGGGAAGCACTGCGGCGCAACGGGTTGCGCCAGGTCCGCCGGCAGCGGGCCCGGGACTCCCGGCAGTGGCGCGCCGCTTGCACTAGGATCCGGCACCTCACGCAACCATCCGTCTCACCTCTCGAGGTCCCCATGCACCCACGCCTCTTCCTGGGCGCCGCCCTGCTCTGCGGCGCCACGACGCTTCTCTCCGCCCAGACGTCCTACTTCTCGGCCGCGCTCGACGGCGCGCAGGAGGTCCCGGCCAACGCCTCCACGGCCCGCGGCTGGGCCATCGTGAAGCTGGTCCAGCCCGCCAACACGGTCACGGTCCTGGTGGAGTCCACCATGGCGGCCGCCACCGCCGCGCACATCCACATCGGTGCCTCGGGCGTGAACGGCGCCGTCATCCTGCCGCTCGCCGGTGGCCCGGGTCGCTGGACCGGCGCCGGGGCGCTGAGCGCGGCCAACGCGGCGGCTCTCGCGTCCGGCGGCTGCTATGTGAACATCCACAGCGCGGCGTTCCCCGGCGGCGAGATCCGCGGGCAGGTGGTCGCCGCCGCGAGCACCCGCTTCTTCGGCGCGCTGAACGGCGCCAACGAGGTGCCGCCCAACGCGTCGACCGCACGGGGCACCGCGGTGGCGTTCCTGCACGAGCCCGACAACGTCCTGGTCTACGACGTCTCCAGTTCGGGGCTGGTGAACGTGACCGCGGCGCACGTGCACGACGGCGTGGCGGGCGCCAATGGTCCCGTGCTCTTCCCCCTGGTCGGGAGCGCGGGCAACTACTGCGGCGTGAGCCGCCGCCTCAGCGCCGCCGAGCTGACCAAGCTGAGGTCCGGCGCGCTGTACGTGAACATCCACACCGCCGCGTTCCCGGGCGGCGAGATCCGCTCGCAGCTCGACGCCACGCCGGTGGACTACCGTGCCAGTCTCGACGGCCTGCAGGAGGTGCCGCCGACGCCCAGCGCCGCGCTGGGCAGGGCGACCCTCACGATCCGGCCGGATGGCACGGTCGCGTACCTGGTGAACGTGACCGGGCTCGCCCCGACGCAGGCGCACGTACACCGCGGCGCACCGGGGGTGAACGGCGGCGTCGTGTTCGCCCTGGCCGGCGGACCGGGCGTGTACAGCGGGATCTCGCCGGTGCTCACGACCGCCCAGCTCGCCGACCTGCGCGGCGGCTTGATGTACGTGAACGTCCACACGGCCGCGTTCCCGGGCGGCGAGATCCGCGGCCAGATCCTCCCGGCGACGCTCCCCACCACCTTCGGCGGACCCTGCGGTGGGACCACCGATGAGGCCGGCGCCGAGGGCTTCCCGCAGCCGGGCAGCGCCGTCGCGGTGCGGCTCTTCGGTTCGCGCCCGGCCAGCAGCTCGCTCCTGATCCTGGGCACGAGCCGCGACGCGTTCGCGGCGCTCCCCCTGCCCCTGGACCTCGCCCTGATCGGCATGCCGCGCTGCTTCCTGCTCTGCGACGACCTGGGCCTGGGCCTGACGGCGCCAACCGACGGCAACGGATGCGCGGCCATGAAGCTCGGCCTGCCCTTCCTCCCGGTGCTGACCGGACTGGACCTCTGCGCCCAGTGGTTCACGCTCGCGCCCGGCACGAATCCGCTGGGCCTGCGCGCCAGCAACGGACTCACGATGCGCGTCCAGTGACCGCGCACGCCCGGTGCCGGCGCGGCCGGCGCCGGGCCGCGCGCTAGCCGCGCCGTTGGGCGAAGAGCCACGTCCACAGCTCCGGATCGGCGTACGCCGGCCGCCAGCTCGCGTGCCCCGCGTCGCGGAACTCCGTGTAGCGCGGCGCCGCGCCCAGCCCGCGCAGCGCCTCGACCATGGCCCGGCTCCGCTCCACCGGCACGGTCCGGTCATCGGCGCTGTGGAACACCCAGAGCGGGAGGGCGCGCAGCCGTTCCGCCTGGGTGGGATCGCCGCCGCCGCACACCGGCACCGCCGCGGCGAAGCGCTCCGGCGCGCGGCACGCGAGGTCGAAGGTGCCGTAGCCGCCCATCGAGAGCCCGGTCACGTACACGCGCCCCAGGTCGATCGGCAGCTCCTCGGCGAGCCGGTCCAGGAGCTCCAGCACCATGCGCAGCGCAGGCGAGGGGCCGGCTGGCATGGCGCCGCCCTTGGACCAGTCGACCTCGACCCAGAGCTGGTCCTTGGGACACTGCGGCGCGACCACGAAGCAGGGGAAGCGCGTCCGGCCCTCGTCCTGGAGCAACGGCGTGGGCAGGAGGTGGATGAGCTGGCGATGGTTGTCCTGGCCGCGCTCGCCCGCACCGTGCAGGAAGAGCAGGAGCGGGTAGCGCGCGCCCTCCGCCACGGACCTGGGGCGCAGGAGCCGGTACGGCAGCTCCTGGTCCCGAGGACCCCGATGCCGGCGCCACTCGAACTCCGCCGCCTGCACGGCACGCGCGGGTCCGGCCTGGCGCGCGGGCGTCGGGGCAGGCAGGACGGTCGAGAACGCGTAGCGGCCCGCCTGCACCTCGCAGCGGACCGTCCCCGGGCCGGTCTCGACCACGCGCACGCCGCGACCCTGCACGAGGGGGAGGCCGCCTTCCCGCGCGGCGTCGACGCCGGTCGCCGGCAGATGCAGGTCCGCGACCGCACCCGGCGGCACCACGAGGTCGAGTTCCCAGGCCGTGCCCGAGCGGCGCCAGGCGACCGCGATCCGGCCGCGCACGGTGTCCACGTGGCCCTGCGCCCAGTGCACTCCGCCCCAAAGGCGCGGCGCCACGCGGAAGCGCGCGAAGCCCGGGTGCCCGGCATCGGGGCGCACGCCCAGGGCGTGCGCGAAGAGCCACTCCCCCACCGCGCCGTAGGCGTAGTGGTTGAACGAGTTCATCCCCGCGTCCTGGAACCCGCGGCCGGGCACGAATCCGTCCCAGCGTTCCCACATGGTCGTCGCGCCCTGGTTCACCGCGTGCAGCCACCCCGGCACGTCCTCGCGCAGGAGCAGCCGCCACGCCAGATCGGCGTGGCCATGTCCGACCAGCTGGTCGAGGAGCGGGATCGTGGCGTGGAAGCCCGTGCTCAGGCGGCCGCCGTAGGCGTCGATGGCCGCCACCATGCGCTCGACCACGCGCGGCACCAGCGCCGGCGGCACGAGGTCGAACGCCAGCGCCAGCGCGTAACCGGCCTGCGTGTCGCCCTGCACGACGCCGTCGGCCGCCACGTAGGCGCGCTGGAACGCCGCGCGCACGTCCTGGTGCAGGCGCGCGTAGCGCTCCGCCTCCGCCTGCCGTCCGAGGGCGCGGGCCATCCGCCCCACCAGCTCGGCCGAACGCGCGAAGAACGCCGTGGCGAAGAGTTCCTTGGCCACCTCGCCTCCCCGGCGCGGCCAGCCCGGGAGATCGAGCGAATCGCCGTTCAGCCAGTCACCGTAGTCATTGCCGCGCCGGTGGCGCCAGAGGCGGTCGGGGTTGTGGCTGGCGATCCAGTCCACCCACCGGCTGGCGGAGGGGAACGCGTCCGCGAGGAAGCGCGCGTCCCCGTAGTGCACATAGGCGGCCCACGGCACGAACACCCCCGCGTCGCCCCAGCCGGGCGTGCCCGTGAAGCGCTCGTCCTTGCCATACGGGTGCGGGGCGAAGTCCGGGAGACGGCCGTCCGCCGCCTGTGCGTCGCGCACGTCGCGCAGCCACTTGTCGAGCAGCGCGCGCAGGTCGCGCTGCAGCATCGCGGTGGGCGCGAACACCAGCAGGTCGCCCATCCAGCCCAGGCGCTCGTCGCGCTGCGGGCAGTCGGTGGGCACGCCGAGCAGGTTGCCGCGCAGCGACCAGTCGGCGTTCTGCCACAGCCGCGTGAGGCGCGGGTCCGAGCACGCGAAGGCGCCCGCGCGCGCGACGTCGCTGTGCAGCACCTCGGCGTACAGGGGCTCGAACGGGGCGGAGTCCGGCACCGCCAGGTAGCGGAAGCCGTGGAAGGTGAACGGCGGGGCGACGGTGGCCGCGATCCCCGGCACGAGGTGCAGGATGTCGCGCTGCGGCGCCCCGCGCAGGTTGGCGGTGTAGAGCCGCCCCTCGGCGTCGAGCGCCTCGCCATGGCGCAGCGTGACCGAGACCGGAGTCCCGGGCACGAGGCCGCGCACCCGCCCCACGAGATTCTGGCCGAAGTCGTGGATCCACTCGCCGTCCGGCGACCGCGTGCGCGCCCGCACGGGGACGCGCTCGGTGACCACGATCGGCTCCTCGACCTGCGCGACCAGGCGTGCGGCTGGCGCCGGGAACACGCGCACCGGACGCCACGCCTCCGGGCCGGGCATCCGGCGCAGATCGAGCTCGGTGCCGTCGAGCAGATCGGCGCGGCGCACCGGACCCTGCAGCGTGCTCGACCACGATCCGTCGCTCACCACCCGCACGGTCGAGCCGCCGGCGCGCTCCAGTTCCAGCTGCAGGAGCAGGCGTGGCTGGCGGCCGTAGATGCCCCGCGGCGGTCCGCCGGGCACCAGCGTGGCCGCCATGCCCAGGCGCCCCGCGTACCAGCCGTCGGCGAGCTGGACCTCGAGCTCGTTGCGCCCCGCGCGCAGCAGGCCGGTGACGTCGAGCGTCTGGTACGGGATCCGGACGCCGTAGTCGACCCACGACGGCGCGAGGGCGGCGGGCGAGACCGGCGCGCCGTTCAGCCGGGTCTCGTGCAGGCCGAGGGCCGCGACGTGCAGCCGTGCGTGGCGCACGCCGGCGGGCGCGTCGAAGACCTTGCGCAGCAACGGGGCGGGCGCCGCGTCGGCGCCGCGCACGCCGTGCGACACCAGGTCGCCGTCCACCAGGAAGCGCGTCGACCACGCCTCGGTCTCGATCGAATCGCTGGCCCGGACCGCCGCGCCCGCGGAGACCACCCGGTCGCCCTGCAGGACCTCGAGTTCGGCCAGCGCCACGCCGTGCTCGCCGGCGCGCCGCGCCCGCTGGCGCAGCGTGGTGAGCTCGACCCGGCGCGCGCGGGCGCGCGGGAAGCGCAGCGTCACGGCCTGCGTGCCGGGGCCGGGCTCGTCCGCCGCGCCGCGATCCACGACCACCACGGCCGCTGCGCCGTCCTCCCCCGCGAGGGCCACGCGGTAGCGGAGCGGGAAGAGGAAGCCCGGCGTGTCGCGCCAGTCGTACGGGCGGGCCGGGTGCAGGCGCACCCCGTCGACTTCGATCGCACGCCCAAGGTCGAGGCTGAGGCGATGCTCCCGCTCCACCTCCCGGCGCAGCTCGCTGTGGTAGCCGTTGCGGGCCGCCTGCAGCGGCGGGGCGGCCTCCGGATCGCCGATCCACTGCGCGCTCCAGTCGGCCGGGTCGAGCAGGCCCATGGTCCACGTCGCGGTCGCACTCCAGGGCGACGGCACGCCCCCGGCGTCGAAGGTGCGCACCCGCCAGAAGCAGCGCTGGCGCGAGCGCAGGGGCGCGCCGCCGTACTCGACGGGTGCGCCGCCCGACCAGGCGATGCGCCCGGAGTCCCACAGGTCCCCGCTGCCGCGGGCCAGCTCCTCGGCGCTGCCCGCCACGAGCACCTGCGCGCCCGTGGGTGCCGCGCCGCGGCGCGCATCCACGGCGACGAACGCCAATCGCGGCCGGAGCGCGTCGACGCAGCCGGGATCGACCCGGCCCTCCACGCGCAAGTGCACCGGGGGGCCGGCCTGGGCACGAACCGGAACGGTCGCAGCGACGGCCAGGAGCAGGGCGAGGACCACGCGCATGCCCCGGAGTATCCCGGCCCGGCCGCCCGCCGGCATGCCTGCACCGCGGGGAGTCGCGCGGACCGCGCGGCCTCAGTTCGTGGAGGTCGGGGCGCCGAGGCGGCGGGAGGCCGGAAGGTGGTTGCGCACGAGGCTCACCAGGCGCTCCCGTCCGATCGGCTTCGTCGCGTAGTCGGTGCAGCCGGCGGCCATGCATCGCTCGCGGTCGCTCTCCATCGCGTGCGCAGTCAGGGCCACGATCGGCAGGGCGAAGCCGTTGGACCTGAGCCAGCGCGTCGCGGCGCACCCGTCCAGCTCGGGCATCTGGATGTCCATCAGGATCAGGTCGTAGGGCTTGCCCTCGGCCACCGCCTGCCTGGCCCGCTCGATCGCGAGCCGGCCGTTCTCGGCGATGTCGACCTCGAGGCCGGCCTTGCGCAGGATGCTGCTGACCAGCCGCTGGTTGTCGGGGGCATCTTCGGCGTAGAGCACGCGCCCGGTGAGTACCTGGACCGGGGCCGGCCGCGCGCCCGCCGTGGCGGGGCGGGCCTCCTGCGCTTCGCCGGCTGCGACGGAGGCGTCCGGCGCCTCCGCAGTCGTCGGCAGCCGCAGGACGAAGGTCGAGCCCTTGCCGGGCGCGCTGGTGGCCTGGATGTCTCCGCCGAGGCGTTCGCAGAGCCGCTTGCAGATCGCGAGGCCCACGCCCGTGCCGCCGTTGCGCCGCGACGTGCTGATGTCCGCCTGCCAGAAGGGCGCGAAGAGCGAGCTGAGCGCCTCCGGCTCGATGCCGATGCCCGTGTCGCGCACCTCGATCCGCAGCCAGAGCGCACCCCGTGCATCCCGCTGGCCACCCGCCAGGACGCGCACCTCGCCCTGGGGAGTGAACTTGATCGCGTTGCCGACCAGATGCAGCAGCATCTGGCGCAGGCGCTGCGGATCGGTGCGCACGGTGTCGGGCACCTCCGGCGTCACCTCGCAGCGCAGCTCCAGCTGCTTCTCGGCGGCGCGCGGCCCGAGGAACGCCTGCAGGTCGGCGAGCAGACGGCGCACGGAGCAGGGCTGGCACTCCACCAGCAGATCGCCCGACTCCAGCTTCGAGATGTCGAGCAGGTCGTTCACGAGGGCGAGCAGATGCTCGCTGTTGGAGAGGACGCGGCGCACGTGCGACTGCTGCACCACCTGCGGAAGATCCGGATCGACCAGCAGCTCGCCGAAGCCGAGGATCGCCGTGAGCGGAGTCCGCAGTTCGTGGCTGATGTTGGTCAGGAACGCGGTCTTCATCCGGTCGGCCCGCATCAGGCGGGCGTTCTTGGTCTCCAGCTCGTCATAGCTGCGGCTCAGGCTTTGCCGCATGGTCTCGAAGGTCTCGGCCAGACGGGCGAACTCTCCCTCGGCGTCCACCCGGACCGGGCGGTCCAGTTCGCCGCGCGCCAGGGCCAGGGCCGAGCGGTCCAGCTGGGCCAGCGGCCGGCTGACCTTGCGGCGCAGGAGGATGCTCATCAGGAACGCGACCGCGAAGAACGTGGCGGCCAGCTGCAACGACTGCCGGACCAGGCTGGCGCGCAGCAGCTCGTCGTAATGGCTGCGCGAGATGCCGATGGTCACCTTGCCATGGGAGGGCGAGTCGCCGCCCAGGCTCACGTCGGCCTCGAAGCACTGCACGCCGGGCAACGCGGCCAGCTCGGCCAGCGGGGCGTCCGGGACGCGGACCATCTCCTCGCCGTTCGAGAGGGTGAGCACGAAGAACGCCACCCGCGAACCAGGATCGACCAGCTCCTCGGCGTAGGTGCGGATCTTCGGGTAGTCGTAGACGAGGACGTTGTCGATGCAGAACGCCGTGGAGCCGCGCACGAGTCCGCGGCCATGGACCTCGATCTGCGAGTTCACCATCTCGCGCTCGTAGACGCCGGTCTGCCAGATGGAGAGCGCGGCGCCGAGCGTGAGGATGGCCAGGGTGGAGACCACCAGGCGTGGCCCGAGGTGGCCGAGCCGTCTGGGTGCGATCCGAGTGGGTCCTGGCTGCGCCATGGTCGCTGGGGGGAAGGTGCGGCGCGCTCAGCGCCGCTTCGCGTCCCTCGGTGCCGCACCGCCCGGGGCGGCGGGCGGATGCTCCTCGGTCTTCGGCATGCCGACCTCGAACGACCGGGCCTTCTCCATGCCTTCGCGCACGAAGTCGAACTCCTCGTCCTCCACCGGCAGGAACCCGGTGACCTTGAGGACCTTCAGCGTCTGCGGCTGGTTCATCCCCAGCAACGCCGACCGGAGCGCGTCGCACACGTCCTTGGGCAGGCCGGCGCGCGCGAGCCACGGCTTGCTCAGGTTGGGGAATCGCGCCAGCTCGCGCAGCTTGGTGCTCTGGCCGGCCTCCTCGAAGTTCCACAGGTGCACGGCACCGGCATCGAAGTCGCCGGCCTGGACGGCCGCGGCCACCTTGTCGTGCCGGCCGAGGTACTTGAACCCGGCGAGGTCCTTGCCGAGCACGCCCGCCTTCGCCAGCTCGGCCTGGGACAGGTAGCGCCCGATGGTCGAGCTGTCGTCGCCGAACGCGAACCTGCGTCCCTTCAGGTCGGCGAGCTTGCGCACCGGCGAGTCGGCGCGCACGAAGATCACGCCGTGCGAGAGCTTCTTGCCGTCGTCCTGCTCCGCGGCCAGCAGCTGGATCTCGGGGTTGCGCTGCTTGGCCAGCACGTACGAGGCCGGACCGAAGCGCACGAAGTCCACCTCGCCGCGCAGGAACGCCTCGAGCGACTCCTCATAGCCCTTGTAGAGCACCAGCTCGATCCCGACCTGGCGCCCCAGCGCCTTCGTGGCGCCATCCTCGAGGTCCTGCAGGACCTGCCAGAAGAACTTGTAGATCAGCGAGGGACGGTCCGACGTGTAGATGCCGAAGCGCAGCGACACCGGCCGCTGGCTCTCCTTCGGCTTCTGGTCCTGTCCGGGTGGCAAGGTCGAGGCCAGGACCAGGAATGCGAGCAACGTCTGCGCGTGCATGGTCATCTCACGGTTGCGTGTGGCATGCCGCCCCGAGGGGCGACACCGCCTCCGCTATCGACCATGCGAGCGACCCGACTGAACGCGAGGCCTTGCCCCGCGGCGGCCGGGTCCACCCCGAATCAACCGGCCGCGGCCACCGAAGCTCCCTCGGAGTGCGCCGGTCTCAGGAAGAGACCGGCGAGGCTGCCCTGGCGGTGGGCCACCACCGCGGCCTGGACCTCCGTGCCCTGGCGGACGGCCACCGTGTCGCCGATCTGCACGATCCCGGGCAGGTCCCGGACGCCGTAGCCACGCGCCGAGCGGTCCACCAGGGCCACCTGGAAGCAGCTGCCGGCCGCCTCCACCTCCAGGAAGCCTGACGCGACCTCCCGCAGGTCGACCCGGCGCTCCGCCAGCCGCTGGATGGTCCCGTCCGTCTCCAGGGCGATCAGTTCGCCGTCCCGGAACGCCGCCATGGCTCCCGCGGCGCCCACGATCGCCGGCAGGCGCTGCTCGCGCGCCTGGATCGCCGCATGGCTGAGCCAGCCGCCGACCTCGGTGACCAGGCCGCGCACCTGCGAGAAGAGCGGCAGCCAGCCCGGGTCGGTGAAACGCGCCACCACGATCTCTCCGGGGCGGACGTCGGCGATGTCCTCGGCCTCGTGCAGGATCCGCACGCGACCCACCACGCGCCCCTGTCCAGCCACCCTCTGGCCCTGCACCTCAGAGCCGGCGTGGACCGCCGCGGGCACGTGCGCCTGCAGGCGCCCGAGGGTCTCGATGTCCACGGGACGCAGCGACGAGGGCACGTCCACGGCCGCGAACGCCTCCGCGGCACCACGGCGCTCGGCCACGATCGCGCGCGCGATCTCGAGCGCCAGCCCCTGCCCCAGGTCCTCGACCTCCTCCGGCCAGAGCCAGAACACGTCCTCGCCGAGGCCGTGGCGCCGCCCGTGCTCGAGGAGCAGGGCGCGGAGCACCGCCAGCTCGCGCAGGACCAGGTGCTTGGCCTCCTCCTTCAGCTCGGCGAAGCGCCGCGCCCGATGCATCGCGAGCGCGACGGTGGGCGGCAGCGCCTGGACGGCCTCGCCCTCCCCGCCGTCGGCGGACCCCTGCAGGCGCGCCACCAGGGCGGTCACGAAGTCGCGGCGCTCCGCGTAGCGCGGCTCGGCCAGCTCGAAGTCGCAGAGCGAGCGATGACCCGCCTCGCGCACGAACTCCCGCCAGGCAGCGTCGGTGGCCCCGGCCGTGGCCAGGCGCTCCAGGGCGCGCTGCGCCGGCGTGCCCGCGCCCCGACCCCAGAGCAGTGCCGCGTCGAAGCCGCGGCGGTGCAGCAGGCGGCGCGCCTGGTCCACCAGGATGGCCCCCGCCAGATTCACCACCTCCGCCTCGACATAGGTGGCCGTGCAGAAGCGGACCCGCACCTGGCGCAGGGCCTCGCGCAACTCCGCATCGTCGAGGCGGGCGGGATCGATCGCGCCCGCGAGGCGCAGTTCCGCCTCGAGGCGCGGCGCCGCCGAGTTCCGGAAGTGCTCGGCGATGCCCTCGGCGCCGCGCGCCAGCCGCCAGGCCGTGCGCGCCTGCAGGGCGTGGGCGAAGCGCAGCCGCTCCTGGCGCGGGTCCACCACGAGGTGGCCGAAAGCGGTCAGCGGATAGGGCGGCGCGTCCTCCCCCAGGTCCTGGTCGAGCCCGAGGCGGCGGCCGGCGAGGTCCACGGCGCCACCCGGAGCCCACAGCGCCTGCATCAGCGCGAGGCTGTACGGCGTGGGTCTGGGCAGGAGCTCCGTGAGCTCGCTGCGCACGAAGACCGTGTCCTGGGCGCCCGCGTCGGCACAGAGCGCGAGGAGTCGGGCGCGCTCGGCCTCGATCGCGTGGCTCACCGGCGTCCCGGCCCTGGCCGTCACGTCGCGGGACTGGAGAAGCACGAACCGGCCTCCGGCGTAGCTCCATTCGATGTCCTGCGGCGCGCCGAACAGGCGCTCCGCGGTCCGGCCCAGCGCCAGCAGCGGCGCGAGGTCGATCGGCGGCGTGGCGGACTGCAGCGGGCGACCGCTCACCCGGCCGAACCGGAACGGCAGTGGCGACACCTGCCCGGAAACCACGGCCGCGCAACCGCCACGCGCCAGCTCGACGAGCATCGCGCCGCTGTGCGCCGGGTCCTCGGTGAAGAGCACGCCGGACCACTCCGCCTCGATCATGCCCTGCACGAGGACGCCGCCGAATCCCTCGCCGCCGTCGTGGGGGATCTGCAGCGACACCGCGACCCTCTGGACCGCGCCAGGCACGTCTCCCGGCGCCACCTCGAGCAGCGTCAGGAACTCGCCGGCCCGGCTCTCCTGGCGGCCGTCCTCCACCAGCCCCGAGGAGCGGACCGCGAGCTTCCGGCCGCGCAGGCGGGCCACGCCCCGTGCCAACGCGGCGCGCGTGGCCGGCGCATCGACCCGGCAGAGGTCCGTGAGGACCACGAACCCTTCCGGCGTGGGCAGGCCGGCCTTCGCCAGCGCGGCCAGGCGCCGGGCCTTCGCCCCCGCTGCAGGCAGGGCGGCGGCGGCGCGCAGTGGTACCACGCCATGCGCAGGCACGCGCGCGCTCCGTCCGTCCGTGGCCCGGTCGAAGGCCAGCCGCGCCGCGCCGGCCTGGAGGCAGACCAGCACGAGGCTCACCACCAGATAGCCTTGCACCGCGGCCGAAGCCGGCAGCAGGAGGGCGCCGAGCAGGATCGCCAGCGCGGCCCGTCCGACCAGGCGCAGGCGACCGTGCGAGCGCGCCAGGAGCGTGAGCAGCACGAACACCAGGAGGGCGCCGAGCCAGGGCAGCACCCCGCTCGGATCCGGCTGGCGCGCGTCCTCGACCCACCACCAGCCGCCACCATGTCCTGCCACGTGCTCGCTGATCGCGGCCAGGAGCACGACGAAGACCAGCACCTGCAGCAGCGAGGCGAGCAGGTTGCGCCAGGGGGTGAGGCCCGAGGAGCGCAGCCGGGCCCGCACCGCGCGCTGGGCCCGCACCGGATCGGTCGCGTAGCGCTGGCGCAGCGCGGCGAACTCGGCCTGCAGGCGCGCGTGTACCCGGCCGTCCCGGTCGGCCTTCCAGGACAGCGGCAGCAGCAGGAGGCGCAGGCCCACCACCAGGAGCAGGACCGCAGCGAAGAGCCCGACGCCCTGCCCGCGCGACCAGCCCAGCGCCGCGACGAACGGCTGCTGCGCGGCATGGAAGAGCGTGCGCCGCGCCTGCTCGGTCTTCCACGCCTCGACGTAGTCGCGCTCCTTCGTCGGCAGCGAGAACTCGTGCGGCACCGTGTAGCGGCCCAGGAAGGTGCGCCCCATGCGATGCCACTTGAGGCCGAACACCAGGGCGAAGAACGACGAGCGCTTGTCGTAGCAGACCGCGATGACGGGCCGGTCCGGCAGCGCCGCGAGGGCGGCGGCGACCTCCGGCGTCGTCATCCTGCGGAGCGTGACGTTGTACGCCTTGGGCAGGTGGCCGAGTCCGAAGTCGCCGGGGTAGCGGACGTCCACGAAGATCGCGCCCTGCGCCACCAGCTCCCTCACCTCGGGCGTGTCGAGCAGGCGCTGCTTGTTCGGGTAGTCGGGGATCGAGCGCAGATCGTCGCGCTCCTTGCCCGGCACGCCCTCGATCGCACGGTCCTCCGCCACCCACTTCTCGTAGCCGCCGATCAGGAAGCGGGTCCGGTAGCCGCGCTTCTCGAACTCGTCGCAGAGTTCCGAGGAGCGATTGCCGGATTCGCAGAGCAGGACCGTCTCGTGTCCTTCCTTCACCAGCCCGGTGGGATCCGCCAGGAGATCCGGGTAGCGCTTGGCGAACGCGCCGCGGATCCGGCCCACCTCCACCTCCTCGGACTCGCGCACGTCGACCAGGTGGAGGGCGTCTCCGCGGGCGAGCCGGGCGGCGAGTTCCTGGGTCGCGATCGCCCCCTTGTGCTCCAGCTGCTCGCCCAGGTTGCGCTGCTTGAGGTTCTGGTCCCCGACCTTGCGGCCCTCCTCGGTGGACGAGCGGAAGAGGTTGGTCTGCAGGCGTTGGTTGTTCTGGTCGACGACACTCAGGTGGTAGAGGAGGAATGCCACGGCGACGGCGAACAACCCCGTGATGGCGACGCGGAACGGCCAGCGCGAGACCCCGCCTCCCTGCGTCCCGGCCGCATACCGGGATCGCGTCGCAACGCCACCCGCGATCGCGGTGACCAGCAGCGCGATCGCCTGGGCCGCGTTGGTGAAAAGATTCAACAGAACGTCCGGCGTCGGGATCGCTAGGTGCATGGTTGGGGAGGTGTGGAAGAGACGGGCGCGCAAGCGCCTGGCCACGCAGCGGATGCGGACGGCGGGAATGCTAGGCAGGCGCTTTGGGAAACGGAAGTTTCCGTGAGGCGCCCTGGAAGATCCGGTCACACCGGAGTCTTGCTCCCGGGAGCACTGGGGAAACGCCCACGCAAGCGGCCCTCACGTTTCTGTCCGGCGCAATGGGCGCGATCGCCTTGCGGAGTGCGGTACCCTGGGCGCCATGCCTTCCCCCCTGGGCCCGGACCTGGCCGACCCCGCCCGCTTCACGGTCGTGGAGGCCTGGGAGGGCGGCGAGGGATGGACCGGGCGGGTCCTGGATCGGGCGCGCGGCGGGACGGAGGCGGTGCTCAAGGTCCTGCCCGCGGGTGTCGAGGTGCGCGAAGCCTCGCTCCTCGCCTCGCTCGCCCACCCCGCGATCCCGCGGCTGCTCGGCTCGGGGCGAGGCCCGCGGGGCAACGCCTGGCTGCTGCGCGAGTACGCGGCGGGCGTGCCGCTCGCAGAGGCGATTCCGCTCCCGGTCGAAGGCGCGCTCGTGCTCGCGCTGCAGCTGCTGGAGGTGCTGGCCTACGTGCACCTGCGCGGGATCCTGCATCTCGACTTGAAGCCGGGCAACATCGTGCGCAGCGGCACGCTCGCCCACCCGCGCTACGTGCTGCTCGACTTCGGCCTCGGCGCGCGGCGCGGCGCGAGCGCGCTCGGCGGCACGCCCTTCTTCGCCGCCCCGGAGCTGACCCAGGGGCGCACGCCCGACGGCCGCACCGACGTGTTCGCACTCGGCGCGGTCCTGGTGGCGGCGCTGCGCCCGCGCGGGTCGCTGGCGCTCGCGCCGTTCCTGCGGCGTTTTCCCCGCGAGGAGTTCCTGGCCGCGCTCGGCCTCGCTCCCACGGACCTGCCCGCGCCGTTCGATCGCTTCGTGCCGCGCTGCGTCGCGCGGCGCCCCGAGGAACGCTTCGCGGATGCGCAGGAAGCGCTGGAGGCGCTCTCCGGCGGCAGCGGACGGCCCTCCCCCACGCTCCTGCATCCCGATCCGGTCGCGCTCCTCGGCAGCGCCCCCGAGGCGCCGCCCGAGGCGCTGCCACCGCTCACCGAGGCCCAGGTCGCCACCCATCTCCACCAGGCGCTCTCGCTCGAACCGGCTGCCGCCGCCCGGGCCGCCTCCTGGCTCTGCGCGGGCAGGCGGCTGTCGATCGCGGCGGTGGGCGAGCGCCTCGAAGAGCTGGTGCGCGAGGGCGCGATCGTGCCCGAGGGCGCGGGATGGACGTGGCCGGATGCCCTCGGCGGACGCCTTGAGGGTGCGCGGGAACGCGCGCCCGTGCGCGCGCCGGCCGACCTGCAGGCCCTAGCGACGCGCGGCAACGTCGCGGCCGCGCTGCACGCCTATCGGACGCACACCGCGCACGGCTCGCCGGCGGACGAGCGCGCGTGGCGGACCGCGCTCGTGGACGGCCTGCTCGCGGCCGGCGAGCCGGCGCGCGCGCTCCCGCTCGCGTACGACCTGCCCCTCCAGCGCGCGCGGGCCCTGCTGGAACTCGGCCGCGTCGACGACGCGCAGCGCAACGCGCCGGACGTCGCGGACGATGCGCTCGCCGGCGCACGGCTCCGCGCCGCGCTGGCATTCGCACGCGGCGACCTGGACGAGGCCGCGCGCCGCACGGAGGCGCTGGTGCAGGCCCACGGCGCGCCCGAGGATCGGGTCGCGCTCGGCCTCATGGAGGTCCGGCGCGGCGCGCTGGCGCATGCGCGCGCGCTGCTGCAGCCGGTCGCCGATGCCGCGGACCCGCCGTTCCTGGTGGCCGCGGCCAACGTCAACCTGGGCGAACTCGAGCGTCGCGGCGGCGACCTGGCCGGGGCGTTCACCCGCCAGCAGCGCGCGCTCGGCCTGTACCGCGGACTCGGCCACGTGCGACACACCGCCACCGCCCACTCCAACCTGGGAGTGCTGGCGAAGGACCTCGGCCGCCACGAGGAGGCACTCACCTACCTGCGCCGCGCCCGCGCCCTCTTCGTGCATGTGGGCGATGCGCAGGGCGCCGCGCTGGCGCAGGCCAACCTGGGGATCGCGAGCCTCGCCGCGGGCGACCCCGCCGGCGCGGCGCGGTCGCTGCACGCGGCGCGCGAGGAGTTGGAGCGGCTGGGTGCGCGGCTCGCGCTGCCGCTGGTGCTGATCCACCTGGCCCGTGCCCACGCAGAACTCGGTGCCACCGGCGCGGCGCGGGACCTCCTGAGCGAAGTCGAGGGCGTCTCGGACGAGCGCGTGCGCCAGGAGGCGGAGCGCGTGCGCGAGCTGCTGGAACGCCGGGCCCGGCCTTCCGCCCCGGCGCCCTCGCGCCATGATTCTGGGGCCATGTCTCCCGCCGAATCCGGCAGCCACGTGCCCAAGGAGGTGTTCCGCACCTTCCTCGCGGTGAACCGGCGGCTGGCGGGCGAGGCCGACCTCGGTCGCGCCATGGGCTACCTGCTGGACGCGGCCGTGACGCTCACCGGCGGACGGGTCGGCTACCTGCTGGTGTCGCGCGGCGACGGACCCAGGCTGGAGCTGCGCACGGGCGACAGCGACCAGCAGGGGCTCGCCTTCAGCCGCAGCCTGGTGAATCGCGCCCTGCAGGAGCGCCGCGCCCTGACCGCCGAGGATGCGGTCGCCGACCGGACGCTGCTGGAGATGCCCAGCGTCCAGGGGCTGCGTGCCCGCTCGGCGGTCTGCGTGCCGTTCCGGGCCTCGAGCGGCGCCGAAGGCGCTCTCTACGTCGAGCACCCCGGGCGACCCGGCGTGTTCGGCGATGGTGAGAAGGAGCAGCTCGAGATCCTCGCCGATCAGGCCGCGATCGCCGTCGACCGCATGCTGCACGAGGAGCGCCTGGCCCAGGACCTGGCGCGCAGCCGGCGCGATCTCGCGGTGGCCGAGCGCGCGCTGGGCCACGCGCGGATCCGCGGTCCGGTGCGCTGGATCGGCAGGAGCAAGGCGTTCCAGGAACTCGAGCGGCAGATCGCCAGGCTGGCACCGGCCGCACTCCCGGTGCTGGTCAAGGGCGAGACCGGCAGCGGCAAGGAGCTGGTCGCCCGCGCGCTGCACGAGGGTTCGCCGCGCCGCCGCGGCCCGTTCGTGGCCGAGAACTGCTCGGCGATCCCGGCCGAGCTGATGGAGAGCGAGCTCTTCGGCCACGTGAAGGGCGCGTTCACCGGCGCCGACGCCGACAAGCCCGGGCTCCTGGAGCTGGCCTCCGGTGGGACGCTCTTCCTGGACGAGGTCGGCGACATGCCGCTGGCCCTGCAGGCCAAGCTCCTGCGCGCACTGCAGGAGGGACGCATCCGGCGCGTGGGCGGTCAGGAGACCATCGCGGTGGAGTTCCGGCTGGTCGCCGCCACGCACAAGGACCTGGCCGCGATGATCGCGGCAGGTTCGTTCCGCCAGGACCTCTACTACCGGCTGGCCGCGGCCGAGGTCGTGGTGCCGCCGCTGCGCGAGCGCGGCGACGACGTGCTGCTGCTCGCCGAGGAGTTCCTGGGCCGCCTCAACCACGAGCACGGCCGCAAGGTCCGGCTCGGCGATGCGGCACGGGCCGCGCTGCGCATCCATCACTGGCCCGGGAACGTGCGCGAACTCGAGCACGCGATCGCGCGCGCGTTCCTGCTCTGCGAGGGCGAGACGCTGGAGGACCTCGGGCTGCCCGCCGCGCGCGGTCCCGCCACCGGGGCGCAGGCCCCGGGCGATGCGCGCGCGGGCGAGTGGCCGGCGATCCCCCTGGCCGAGGCCGAGGCGCGGACCATCCACGCCGCGCTCCGCGCCACGGGCGGCGACAAGAGCAAGGCCGCCAAGCTGCTGGCGATCTCGCGCACCGCGCTCTACGAGAAGCTGAAGCGCATCGAAGGCCGCGACCCCGCGGATCCGGAGCCACCTGCGTGACCGCACGTGTCGTGCAGGTCGATGCGACCCACCCCGACCCCGAGGTGGTGGGCGCGGCGGCACGCATCCTGCTCGCCGGCGGATTGGTGGCGATGCCCACCGAGACGGTCTACGGCCTCGCCGGGCTCGCGGACCGCGAGGACTCCCTCGCGCGCATCTTCGCGGCCAAGGGACGGCCGGCAAGCCATCCGCTGATCGCCCACGTCCCCGACCTGCCCGCGGCACGACGGATCGCCGGTGCCTGGCCGCCGCTGGCCACGCGCCTCGCCGCGGAGTTCTGGCCTGGCCCGCTCACGCTCGTCGTGCCGCGCGGGCCCTCGATCCCCCGGATGCTCACCGCCGGCCTCGACACGATGGCGGTGCGCGCTCCCGACCATGCCGTCGCCCTGGCTCTGCTGCACGCCGTCGGCCACCCACTCGCCGCGCCCAGCGCCAATCCCTACCAGCGTGTCTCCCCCACCACCGCCGCCCACGTACTGGAGGGACTGGGCGAACGCGTCGACCTGATCCTGGATGCCGGTCCCTGCCGCCTGGGCATCGAGTCCACCATCGTCGATGTCACGTCGGATCCGCCACGCATCCTGCGCCTGGGCAGCCTCGGCCTGGACCAGTTGCATGCCGTGGTCCCGGATCTCTTGGCCGAACCGCCGCGCGCGGGCTCGCATCCCGCTCCGGCGCCCGGCATGGCGGCACGTCACTACGCGCCGCGGGCCCGCCTGCGCATCGTCCGGCGCGCCGCGCTCGCCGAGCTCCTCGCGGCACTGCAGCCAGAGGAGCGCCCGGCGGCGGTGCTGGCATTCGGCCGCGCCCCGCGGCTCGCCGCCGAAGTGCGCGCGCTGCCCCAGGATCCCGAGCGCTACGGGCGGCAGCTCTTCGCCGTGCTCCACGAGCTCGACGCCCTGCAGGTCCGGACCGTCCTCGTGGAGGAACCGCCCGACGACACCGCGTGGGCGGCGATCCGCGACCGACTGCGCCGCGCGAGCGCGGCCGAGTGAGGCGGGTCCTGGCCAATCTGCCCAACCCGCGCTCCCGCCGGCTGCCTGCACGGGATCCGGTCCGCGAAACCGAGGGGGAGCGCGGTCGTCGCCGCCCCGGACCCGATCGGCGGCGAGCGGCTCGGGGCGGCCGCGACCCGCTCAGTTCACCTGCAGCGCCTTGCAGTCGGCGTTGGTGATCGTGAGCTGGTTGTTGGTCATGGTGATGGCCTGTGCGGTGAAGCTCTGGCCCACCAGGTTCGTCAGCGCGGGCGGCGCGAAGTTGAACTCGAACACGCCGAGCTGGTTGGTCGTGCCGCTGTTCACGAGCACGAAGGTCGGGCCGAGCAGCCACGTCCCGAGCGCGCCGAACGGCGCGTAGCCGGTGAGCGGCGTGCCGGTCAGCCACACGCCGGCGGCCGAGCCCGCCGGCGCCGAGACCTGCCAGCGGTCGCTGCGGCCGATGCGCAGGTTGCCCATGTCGAAGAGCTTCTGTGCCGCCGTCGCCGCGCGCACGTCGAGCACGGGGTTGGTCGCACTCCCGACATTGACGACGTCGAGGACCCACTGCGCGCCGACCAGCGTGTTCAGGTTGAGCGTGCTGCTCTGCAGCGGGATGTTGGTGCAGTCGAGCACGAATCGATTCGTGCCGGGGACGTCCTCGACCTTGCCGCGGACCGGCTGGGTCTGTTGGGCCGCGAGCAGGCCGGCGAAGAGGAGGGGGGTGGCGAAGCGGAAGAAGGAGTTCATGACGGATTGCCTTGCGTTGAGTCTGGGCTCTGGACTGGGAAGCGCTGGTTCAGCGCACGTGGGAAGCCCATGGGCAAGGTGCGTGCCACACCCGCGTGTGGCAGGCGGCGTCCGGGATCCGCACGGGGCGTGTCCATTCCCGGGACGCGGCGGCCGCGGGCGCGGCCCTGCCCGGGCGCGGCACGGTCCCGCCGCGCTGGGGGATCGGCCGCAGGACTCGCCCGCGCCGCACGGCGCTCCGCGCTGCCTGCAGCCCGCGGCGGCGCGGCGTGCCGTTCGGCGGCGGCCTGCGGCTCAGTCGCTGCGCACGCGGATCCACCGCGCCACGATGCGGCCCTCGGCGTCCGGGGTGCCGACCACCCAGGCCCGCTCGCCAACCCCGACCTGATCGAGGCCGATGGCGTCGCGCCCCCGGCCGCGCTCGTCCCGATACAGGTAGGTGCCCGGCTCCAGGATCACCTTCACCGCGATCACGCGGCGGCCTCCGACGTAGAAGGCATCGTTGCCCCGCGGCACGAGGGTGAGTGTGCCCTGCTGCACGTCGACCGCGCTGACGTAGCCTTGGAGTTCGGGATTCGAGCAGCCGCCACCGCTCTGGGTCACGACCCGGATCTCGCGTGCGAGCACCGGGCCCGAGGCCCACACCCCCTCCCACTCGACCTCCGCCATCGCACCCACCACGATGGCCTCGAATCCGAGGCGGCTCTTAGAGTTCCACCCGCGGATCTCGGCCTCCCTGGCATCCACCACCATCACGGGCAGTGCTGGACCGGCCATGGCGTCCGCGTTCTCGCGCACCGCCAGGACCTGGAGGCCGAAGGAGAGGTTGGGAGCATCGACGCTGACCACGCGGCCGTAGACCAGGTTGGCGGGGTCCCGCGCGTCCTTGCGCCGCAATTCCAGCTCGCTGGCGACGAGGACGTTCCCTTCGATCCGGCCCTCGACCTCCAGCCAGTCGCCGGGGCGCACGATCCGGAAGAACGCGTCCTTGGCCAGCGGCTCCTTCGGACCGCCGAGCTTGCGCTCGATCTCCGTCCGCAGCGTGACCTGGATCGTGAATGGCACGAGCTTGCCGAACACCCGCAGGCGCCCCTCCAGGCGCGAACCCGGCACGTCGACCCGCGCCACCTCGAAGCGGCCCTCGTGCACGACCAGCAGGTCGCCGCGCCGGCCGCACAGATCCTGGCGCCAGCGCACCCGGCCGCCCGGGTCCCGCGCGAGGTCGAGTTCGCGGCAGTGACCCACGCGCAACCATCCCGGCCCTCCGCGACGGTGCGCGTACGCGTCTTCGAAGGCGATCCGGTAGGTGGCCTGGGCCAGATCCACGACGTCCTGGCGGCCGTCGGGCCGCCGCTGGCGCGCGCTCTCGGGCAGGAACGTCACGTGCATGGCGACGTACTCGCCCTCCGGGACCTCGCGCAGATGCAGACCGCCGTGCATGGCCTGCGGATCGGCGAAGCGCAGGGCGACGCCGCCCGGCTCCACGAGGTTGGCGGTCGACGAGCCGTCGGGACGTTCCAGGACCAGTCCGGTCACGATCGCGTCCAGGTCCGCGCCGGGACCGGCCGCCGTGTCGAAGAGCACCGTCAGGCCCGGATCGGTGGCGCGCATCGAGCCACCCGAGCCGCCACCGCCGCAGGCGGTGAGAGCGAAGAGCGAGGACAGGACGAGGAAGAGGGGGGTTCTCATGGCACTCGTGGGGACGAGAGTAGCCGGATGCGGGGCGATCGCGACGCAGCCAGCACGCCTTCTCCTACGCGCGCAAGCTGCCGCAAGGCCAGGTTCTGGGAGCGCGCCGCACCTGCGACGGGCCGGGCATCCCGCCGCGGTCGGCCCTGGCTCCCATGGCGCCGGAGCGTGGGCCATGCACCGCCCGCGGCCCATCTGGCCGCCTCCCGCCGTACTTCCATGCCGCGCACGGCAGGGTGCCCGCGATCGGGACAGCCCGTGTCCGCGCTCCGCACGCATGCGGCCCGTTCCAGGCGCGGCACGGAACTTGGAATCCCGTGGCGTGCCCTTGGCATCCCGTCCGCGCGTATCCTACTCCGGCCGTCTTCCCCACATGGTGCAACGCGTCCTCCCGATCGCCCTCCTGGGCGCCTCCCTCCTCGCGCAGGGTGACCCCGTGGTCCTCGCCGAGGGCAACGCCGCCAACGCCCTCACGCTGCGGGTGCGCGACCTCGCCAACCCCGGCCATCCCGGCACGGTCGTACGGACGGACGTGGAAGTGCTGCCCGTCGAGATCACGCTGCGCACGCTGCAGGCCTCCCTGCGCGCCGACCTCTCGCGCCGGGTCGAGCGCGCGGGCTTCCAACGCGTGGAGCTGCCGGGCAACGGCCGGCTGCTGCGCTACCGCATCCGCGACGGAGCGCTCTATGGCTTCCTGTGGATCCGGCACGATGGCCGGCCGCAGGTCCTCCTGGAGCTGCCGGGGATCGGCGCCGCCGGCACCGGGGATCCGTTCGCGGACCGCTTCGCCGTGGCGGCCGACGGCCGCCACGCCGCATTCCTGACCCAGGGCAACACGCTCTACCTCGCGCGCCTCGACGGCGGGATCTTCGCCAGCACCGGCACCCCCGTGCGGGCGGTCGCGCCCGCCGCGACCGTGGGCAGGATCGGCGTCGCGGCGGGTGCGTCGCACCTGTTCTTCGTCACGCTCGACGACCGGTTCTGGCGCGTGGCCTGGGCGGACGGCGCGGCGCCCGAGGACCTCACGCCTGCCGGGCCGGCCCTGTCGATCCTCAAGGAGGAGTTCGCGCTGGCGAACGACGGGCACACGGCCGTGTTCCTGTATGGGCCCAAGCTGCAGCAGCGCCTCTACCTCGTGCGCAGCACCGGGCCGGCCGCCGTCCTGCCGCCGCCGGCCAGCAAGTACGAGGAGCCGGGCTACCTGCCGGAGATCGCCGGTGGACCGCGCCTGCTCCTGAACGACGACGCCACGCGGCTGCTCTACACCGACTCGATCCGCCGCGAAGAGATCTACCTCGCCGACCTCACCGGCCAGACCGCCACGGTGCAGCTCACCTCGGACAACAACTTCGTGCCGTACATCGGCATCGGGGTCCTGCCCGGTTTCGCGGCCAAGAGCCTCGTGCTCGCCATCGGCGATCAGGCCGGGTTCGACTGGTACCAGGCCGATACCGGCAAGGCGCTGGTGACCAACCTGTCGCTCAGCCCGAACAACCTGGTGCGGCCGTACGGGCCGGGGCAGCTCTTCCCCGACGCCGCGTTCCCCACCGCGTTCGGCCAGCTCTGGGTGCGCGAGCCGACCGGCACGGGCCATCGCCTGCGCGCCATCGATCCCGCCACCGGCACGACGCGCATCGACGTGCCGGACCTGCGCGGCCTCCCGCTCCTGGGCGACAGCGTCGGCGGCACTCCCGACCTCATGGTGCCGGCCTTCGCCGCGGACCGGCTCGTCGACGGAGCCCTGGGGCACACGCTGCTCGCCACCGTGCCGGGGATCCTCTTCGGCAACCCGGTGCGCAGCAGCGCAGGGGACACGCTGCTCGCCGTGGACGTGTTCGGGGTCACGCGCGTCGCCCTCTTCCGCGCCGCGAACGGCATGCTCGTGCCGCTCCCGCCGGACCCGAACCTGCGCCAGCTCGCGCGCACGCCCGGGGACGGCATCGTCATCCTCGGCGGAGTGCTGCTCACCTGGCGGCCGGGCATCGCGGCCCAGGTCGCCAGCCTGCCCGCGCCCCTGGTCCTGCTGCTCTCCGGGATCGGCGCCTGATCAGCGCCCGCGCTCGTAGCGGATCACCGATACGCGCGTCAGCGAGACCAGGCCCTCCTCGACCACCGAGTCGACGAACGGCAGGAAACCCTGGATCCGGTCCTCGCGGTCCACGATCTCGATGACCACGGGCAGGTCCTCGGCGTGTCCGGGCCCCTGCGACTCGGCGTGGATCCGGTGGCTCGCGCCGAACCCCGAGATCCCGCGCAGCACCGTGCCGCCATTGAGGCCGCGGCGCGCGGCCTCCTCCAGCAGGAGTTCGTGCACCAGCCGGCCCTCGTGGCGATCCCCGTTGCCCAGATAGACACGCAACGCCAGACCCTCGCTCGCGGATCGCATCGGGGCACTATCCCACGAGACCCCGGCCCAGCGCCATGCCGCCGACCACGCCCAGGAGGCCGAGCGCGTTCTGCGCCAGGACGTAGGTCGCCGCGACCAGCGGCCGCCCCAGCCGGAACAGGTCCACCGCCTCGTACGCGAAGCTGGAGAAGGTGGTGAACGCGCCCAGGAAGCCCACGAGGAGCACGCCGCGCGACACCGGCAGGCCCGGCAGCGCGCGCCCCTCGGCCAGCACGTACACCAGCCCGAAGGCGAGGCAGCCGAGCAGGTTCACGAGGAAGGTCGCCCAGGGGAGATCGGCACCCAGCATGGCGACCATGGCCACGCCGAGCCCGTAGCGCGCCAGCGCCCCGAGCGCTCCGGCGGCGGCCAGCAGCAGTATCGTCATGGGCACGATCATGGCGGCCGAGGTGCGGATTCCGAAGGCGACGCAGGGCGCGGTGGCAGGTCTCGCGGCACGGGGTGGCCCGGTCCTCGTGCTCACCGGCGCGGGGATCTCGGCCGAGAGCGGGATTCCCACGTTCCGCGGGCCCGAGGGCTTCTGGCGTGTCGGTTCGAGGAACTACCTGCCGCAGGAGCTCGCCACTGCCGCCGCGTTCGCGCGCATGCCCGAGGCACTCTGGACCTGGTACCTGCACCGCCGCGGCGTGTGCGCGGCCGCGGCACCCAATCCGGCGCACGCCGCGCTGGTGCGGCTGGAACGGGAGCTCCGGTCCCGCTTCCTCCTGGTCACGCAGAACGTCGACGGCCTGCACGCCCGCGCCGGCCAGGAACGGGTCCTCGAGATCCACGGCAACCTGCACCTCGCCCGCTGCGCTGCCGGGTGCGGGCACGGGCCCGCGCCGCTCCCCGCCGGCCTGCCCCAGACCCTCGCGCGCGACACGGCGCTCGACCGTGCCGCGCTGGACCTGCTGCGCTGCCCGCGCTGCGGCGCGTGGCTGCGCCCGCACGTCCTGTGGTTCGACGAGTCGTACCGCGAGGACCTCTACCGCAGCGAGAGCGCGCTCGCCGCGGCGGCGCGCGCCGAGCTGCTGGTGGTGATCGGCACGTCGGGCGCCACGACGCTGCCGGCGCGCATCGTCGGAGAAGTGGCGCGCCGCGGCCGGCCGATCGTGGCGGTCGATCCGGAGCCCGGGCCGTTCCCCGAGGCGGCGCAGCGGACGCCCGGCGGCGCGTTCCTGCGCGGGCGCGCCGCCGAGCTGGTCCCGGCGCTGGTGGCGGTCCTGACCGGCGCGGAGCCCGGCGCATGAGCCTGCGTCCCGTGGCCAACCCGCCGAACCCCTGGCACTCGCAGCACGTCGAGTGGCTCGGGGAGCCCCCCGAGCAGACCCTGGAGGTCTACGAGGAGGAGGCCAGGAGCATCGTGAGCGAGAACGAGAGCCCGGACCTGGGCTTCCGCTACTCGCTGAATCCGTACCGCGGCTGCTTCCACGCCTGCGCGTACTGCTACGCCCGCCCCACCCATCAGCACCTCGGCTTCGGCGCTGGCACGGACTTCGACCGCCGCATCGTGGTGAAGGTGAACGCGGCCGAGCTCCTGCGGCGCCACTTCGCACGCGCGTCGTGGCAGGGCGACACCCTGGTGTTCTCCGGCGTGACCGACTGCTACCAGCCGCTCGAGTCGCACTACGGCGTCACGCGTGCCTGCCTGGAGGTGGCGCTGCGCCACCGCAATCCCGTGGGCGTGATCACCAAGAGCGCGCTGGTGCAGCGCGACGCCGCGCTCCTCGGCGAGCTGGCCCGGGTCGCGCACGCCACGGTGTACGTGTCGATCCCGTTCGCCGACGACGCCCTGGCGCGCGCGGTGGAGCCCAACGCCCCCTCGCCCACGCTGCGCTTCGCGGCCCTGCGGGCGCTCGCCGCCGCCGGCGTGGAGACCGGCGTCGCGATCGCCCCGCTCATCCCTGGCCTGAACGACAGCCACGTCCCGGAGATCCTGGCGCGCGCGCACGCCGCCGGGGCGCGGCGGGCCTTCCACAACCTCCTGCGGCTGCCCGCCGAGGTCGCGCCGGTCTTCCTCGAGCGGATCCGGCAGGCGCTGCCGCTGCGCGCCGCGCGGATCGAATCGGCACTGCGCGAGGTGCGCGGCGGCCGGCTGAACGAGTCCGCGTTCCACGAGCGCATGCGCGGCCACGGGCCCCGCTGGCACGCGATCCGCACCCTCTTCGAGTTGCATGCCCGCAGGTTCGGATTCGCCGGGCCGTCCGGGCCCTCGGCCTCGACCTTCCGCCGCCCCGGAGCCCAGGGGATGCTCTTCGCGCCGCGCGACGGCGCGGATTGAGCGCCGCAGGTGCGCGCGGCCGCGCGTGCCGCTTCGTGCCGGCGCACCGAGGCAGTACCTTGCGGTTCCTCTGCGTGCCCGGGTCCCCGCACGACCCGCGGACGTCCCGGACCCTGGCCAGGAGTGTGCAGCGATGACACAGGCAGCATTGGTGGGCGTGATCATGGGCTCACGCTCCGACTGGGAGACGATGCAGCACGCGGCGGCCACGCTGCAGGAACTGGGCGTGCCGTTCGAGGTGAAGGTCGTGAGCGCGCATCGCACACCCGACCTCCTGTTCCGCTACGCCGGCGAGGCGGAGGCGCGTGGGATCGAGGTGATCGTCGCCGGGGCCGGCGGCAGCGCGCACCTGCCGGGCATGACCGCCGCCAAGACCACGCTGCCGGTGCTGGGCGTACCGGTGGAGTCGAAGGTGCTGCACGGCGTGGACTCCCTGCTCTCGATCGTGCAGATGCCGGCCGGCGTGCCCGTCGGCACGCTGGCGATCGGCCGCGCGGGCGCCGTGAACGCCGCGCTCCTGGCCGCCGCGATCCTGTGCGGCAAGCATCCGGAGTTCCGGCCCGCGCTGCAGCGGCACCGTGCACGCCAGACGCAGGACGTGCTCGACCACCCTGACCCGCGCGCCAACCCGTGAAGCTCGGCGTCCTCGGCGGCGGCCAGCTCGGCCGCATGCTCGGCCTCGCCGGGATCCCCCTCGGCCTGCGGTTCCGCTTCCTGGACGCCTCGGCGGAGGTCCCGGCCGCGGCCGTGGGCGAGGTGCACGCGGGCGCGTACACCGATCTGGCCGCGCTGGCGCGGTTCGCCGCCGGCCTGGACCTCGTCACGCTGGAGTTCGAGAACGTGCCCGCGGATGCCTGCCGCACGCTGGCCCGGACCCTGCCCGTGCTGCCCGGCGCGCGGGCCCTGGCGGAGGCCCAGGATCGCCTGCGCGAGAAGACCCTGTTCCGCGAGCTCGGCATCCCGGTGCCGCGCTTCGCTCCCGTCGACGACGCCACGAGCCTGCAGCGCGCGCTCGGCGAGGTGGGACTGCCGGCGGTGCTCAAGACCCGGCGCCTGGGCTACGACGGCAAGGGACAGGTGGTGCTGCGCGAGGCCGCGGACGCCGTGCCGGCACTCGCGGCCCTCGGCGGACGCGAGCTGATCCTGGAGGAGTGGATCCCGTTCGAGCGCGAGCTCTCGCTGCTCGCGGTCCGCAGCCGGGGCGGAGCGCTGGCCTGCTATCCCCTGGTCGAGAACCAGCATCGTGGCGGGATCCTCGCGCTGTCCCGCTCGCCGGCGCGCGGGATCACGCCCGCCCTCGAACAGGAAGCCGATCGCCACGCGCGCGCGCTGCTGGAGCGCCTCGAGTACGCCGGCGTCCTGGCGATCGAGTTCTTTCAACGCGACGGCCGGCTCCTCGCCAACGAGATCGCACCGCGCGTGCACAACTCGGGCCACTGGACCATCGAGGGCGCGGTCACCAGCCAGTTCGAGAACCACCTCCGCGCCGTGCTCGGCTGGCCGCTGGGCGACACCGCACCGCGCGGCCACGCCGCGATGATCAACCTCGTGGGCACGCATCCGCCCGCCGCGGAGCTGGCGCGCCTGCCGCGCACGCACGTGCACCTCTACGGCAAGGAGCCGCGCGCGGGCCGCAAGCTGGGACACCTGACGCTGGTGGAGGCGAGCCCCAGCGAGCTGGAGAGGCACCTGGACGCGGTGCTGCGCGCCGTGCGGCCGGAACTGGCCGGCGCCTGAGGGGGCCCGCGGGGTCGCCCCGGGTTCCGCTCCCGCCACCCTCCCGCGGAGTCCTACGCCCGGCGTCCTGGCTCAGCGTCGGAATTCGGCGACCACCTCGATCTCGCCGACGATGTGGCGGTTGAACTCCTCCAGCCGTCCGGCAGGGATCCAGTACTCGGCGTGCTCCGGACCGCCCACGTACCGAACCTCGAATTGCCGCAGCCAGACCGCCTCTACGGCGAATCGCGTCACGAACCCTGCGCCGCTCTCCGGCACGTTCCAGTCCCTCGCGATCTTGACTGCGTAGGCCTCCTGCAGCACGGGGTAGAAGATCGACTGTCCGGGGAGTCGCGGTGGGAAGGCGCGCCATTTGGACGCACGGATGCACTCCAGCTCGATCGGACCGACCGGCCGGTAGAGCGTGACGGTGTCCGCGGTGGGGCGTGTCGTCTCGTGTTTCATCCGAGGCGCGCGCTGCGGGCGCGCGAGACGGGTTCTCGATCCTACGCGCGCTCTCCGATCGAGCCAGCCGGGTTCGATCCGTGCCCGCCGCTCCGCGCAGCCCGCCCGCCTGGACGCCCGGGTCCCGGGCGTCAGGACCCGGCGCCACGGCCGGACCTGCGGGATCGTTCCGATGGCCGCGGCCCCTCAAGTGGCGTAGCCCACCCATCCGATTCTTCCCGTCGAGAACCGCAACGGCGGGGAGGACGATGCCGGCCACGACGACCCGAGACCACGAGCGAGACGCGCTGCGCCGGGTGCGTCGGGTCGAGCGGCTGGTCCTGGACTCGCGCCTCGAGGAGCAGGCCGATCCGCTCTTCGACGACATGGCCGGCCATTGCGAAGCGCTGCTGGCGATGTCGGTCGGACGTGAGCCCGCGGAGTTCCGCCGGGCGGCCCAGCGCCTGCAGGAGCGCTGCGAGCATCTGCGCGTGGCGCCACCCGCGCTGCGGCGGGCACGCACCACCGAAGTGGGCAAGGACCTCGACGCCCTGCGCCGCCAGCTCCCCGCCCTGATCCTCGTGATCGATGGTGACGCGCAGGTGCGGCACATGCTCGCCGGCGCGGCGGCCAAGGCCGGATACCTGGCCGAGACCGCGGCGGACGGCTGGCAGGGGCTCCGGACCGCGTCCGAGTGCCCGCCGGACCTCGTGTTCGTGGATGCCGACCTGCAGGACATCGACGGCTACCAGCTCCTCGGCGTGCTCGGCGGCGACGAGCGGATGGCCGCCACGCCGTGCATCCTGACGAGTTCGGACCACGACGCGACGGTGCCGGAGGCCGCGGCCGCCGCGGGGGCGGCCGAGTTCCTGCGCAAGCCGATCGCACCGGACGCGCTGGCGCAGCGCATCGAACGACATCTCGAGGCTGCGCACCGCAGACGTCAGGCCGGCGCCGCCGCCGCGGCGGAGCGCGGCGAGCGCGCGGGCCAGGAGTCCCAGACCCAGCGCCGGTTCAGCGTCCCGCGCCTCCTCGAGGTGAAGCAGGCCCTGATCTCGGCCGCGAATGCGCCCAGGGACGCGGCCGAGCGCTTCCTGGCCGCGCCGCCCACGGACCTCTATCCCGCGGTGCACAAGCTCGGCCTGGAATACGACGCCGTGGTGCGGGAGATCGCGCGACGGATGGAGGTGCCGGTCCTCGAGGACGAGCGCGGGTTCGTCCCGCGCCAGGGCGTGTTCCCGAACCGCTTCTGCCAGACGCATGGCGTCGTGCCGCTGCAGGACCAGACCCGCGACGCCATCTTCGCGATCAGCAATCCGTTCCTCCCCGAGCTGCTGGAGGTCCTCTCCCAGGCCGTGCCGAAGGGCACCAACCTGCGCCTGCTCATCGCCGACCCGCGGCGGATCGAGCGGCTGCTGCACACGCGGCCCGACAAGGACTTCAAGGCGGCCAACATGGACCGCCTGGAGGAGCAGCTGCAGCAGCGCTACGCGCAGGCGGGCGCGGGCGGCGATGGCGTCTGCGACGAGGCCAGCGAGCCGGTGGCCCAGCTGGTGAACGAGCTCATCCTGCAGGCCCACGACATGCGGGCCTCCGACATCCACATCGAGCCCCTGGAAGACGGCGTGCAGGTGCGGGTGCGCGTCGACGGCCACCTGCGCGTCGTCCGCCGCCTGCAGACTGCGCAGGTGATCCGCCCGCTGGTGGGGCGGATCAAGATCATGGCCCAGATGGACGTGGCCGAGCGCCGGCTGCCCCAGGACGGCCGCATCACCTTCCGGCACTTCAACCAGCGCGGCGTGGACGTGGACCTGCGCGTCGCCACCGCGCCGATGCAGTTCGGCGAGAAGGTCGTGATGCGCATCCTGGAGAAGCACCGCAAGCTGCTCTCGCTCCTCGATCTCGGGTTCAGCCCGCGCAACCTCGGCGTGTACATGGAACGGATCCACTCGCCGTACGGGATGATCCTGCACGTCGGACCGACCGGCTCGGGCAAGTCGATGAGCCTCTATGCCGCGCTCGCCACGATCCGCTCGTCCGAGCTGAACATCCAGACCATCGAGGATCCGATCGAGTACACGCTGCCGGGAATCCAGCAGCTGCAGGTGCACTCGGCGATCGGCCTGACCTTCGCACGCGTGCTGCGCTCGTTCCTGCGCCAGAACCCGGACGTCGTGCTGGTGGGCGAGATCCGCGACGCGGAGACCGCCAAGGTCGCGGTCGAGGCGTCGATGACCGGCCACAAGCTCTTCTCCACGCTGCACACCAACGATGCCGCGTCGGTGCCGGCGCGCCTGGTCGACATGGGCGTGGAGCCGTTCATGGTCGCATCGTCGCTGCTCATGGTGTGCGCGCAGCGCCTGCTGCGCCGGCTCTGTCCGCAGTGCCGCAAGCCCTACGAGGCGGTCGAACACGAGAAGCAGCTCCTCGGCCTGCCCGCCGACCAGCCCTGCACCCTCTACCTGCCGGTCGGCTGCCAGGCCTGCAACGGCGTCGGCTACAAGGGCCGGATCGGGGTGCACGAGATCCTGGTGCCCGACGACGCCATGCGCCGCGAGATCGGCACGGGCCGGTTCACCAGCGACGGCCTGCGCAAGCACGCGGTCGAGGCCTGCGGCATGGTGACGCTCTTCCACGACGCCATGGACAAGGTCCGCCAGGGCATCTGCTGCCTCACCGACGTCCTCGCCCGCGTCCGCAACGAGAGCGAGTGAGCGGATCGTGTCAGGGACGCTCCTCCCAGACTGGCGCGCCCGGCAGGACTCGAACCTGCGACCGCCGGATTAGAAAGCGCCCCCCTACGGCATTTCGCCCGAGTAGGCGGGTAAGGCTAAACCCTTTCCGTTGGCCTCCGTTCGCCGATTCTCGGCCGTTCTCGCGTTTCGCCCCCGATCCCTAACGGTTCCCGAAGCGGGGCGTTGCCGGGGGCAGAATGGACCGCGAAATGGACCGCGCCCGCAGGCTCGGTAGCGTGGTCGGCATGGAGAAGAACTCGGCCGACGGCCCGGATGGGATCTCGCTCTCATGGGAACAGCTTGTGCCGGCGACGATGAAGGCGGCCGATGTGAAGGAGAAACTGCGGCTCGCTCTGGAAGTGCCGGCCGTGTGGCTCGCACTCGTGCGCCTGGAGAAGCGCACCGTGCAGCAGGTGCAGACCATGCTCGACCAGGTGCCTGCAAGGCTCCGCCCCGATCTTGAGCGCAGGGCCCGTGCGAGGCTCCGCGAACTTGAGAGCGAGGAAGGGAAACTCCGGGCCGAAGCCGCATCCTTCCTCAGCGGCGCGGGTGTCGGGAGTCGGAGGGATCCCCTTGACTGGCTCGCAAAGGACTGGCCATCGATCCACGACAGACGGGGCAGCGGGACCGTGCTTCCCGATGACTGGTGGTGGAAGCCGATCTCCGAGAACCTGACCGTGCCGAGGATGGGGCCTTAGCCCGCCGCCAGCTCGCCGCGCTCGACCCGGCGGCAGATCGCCGCGAAGAACCGGACCAGCATCGTGGCCCCGCCCATCGGCGAACCTGCCCACCAGGTCCTCACGCCGTAGTCCAAGGTCCACGCGCTCAAGCTCCCGATGATCGACGCGGGGGCCGTGGCGCTGCGGTAGCGGTGGTGCAGCACGTCGGCCAGGTCGGCCTCGACCAGCATCACGGGGATCTTGGTGGTGGTGGCCATGCGCTCCAGCTCCTTCTCGAAGCGCGGACGCCAGCAGGTGCAGCATGCCACCAGGTCGCCGAGGTTCTTCCTCTCGAC
>JADLFX010000014.1 GCA_020849665.1 Planctomycetota bacterium
CGACGTTGTGCAACGACTTCGACATCTTGGCGATCTCACGCGTGAGCGGCTGGCCGCTCTCGCGATGCCGGAACCCCCCCTGGCCATCCTCGACCGCGTCCTTGGCCGGCACGATCGCGCCGCGCGCGTCGCGGTACGCGTAGCTGAGGATCATGCCCTGGTTGTAGAGGCGCGCGAACGGCTCCTTGGTGGGCACGAGGCCCAGGTCGTGGAGCACCTTGTGCCAGAAGCGCGCGTAGAGCAGATGCCCCACCGCGTGCTCGGTGCCGCCCACGTAGAGATCCACCGGCAGCCAGTAGCGCACCGCCGCCTGGGAGAACGGCTCGCGCGGGTTGCGCGGGTCGCAGAAGCGCAGGAAGTACCACGACGATCCGGCCGAGCCGGGCATCGTGTTGGTTTCGCGGTGCGCCGGCCGTCCGGCGGCGTCGAGAGTCCCGACCCAGGCCTTGGCCTTCTCCAGCGTGGGCTCCGGGCGGCCGCTGGGGCGGAAGTCGGCCATCTCGGGCAGCAGGACGGGGAGCTGGTCGTCGGGCACCAGCTCGACCGTCCCGTCCGCGCGGTGCAGGACCGGGAAGGGCTCGCCCCAGTAGCGCTGGCGCGAGAAGAGCCAGTCGCGCAGGCGGTAGGTGACCTTGCCCTGGCCCAGGCGATGGCGCTCCAGCCACTCGACCACGGCGCGCTTCGCCGCGGGCATGTCGAGCCCGGCGAGGTCCAGGTCGGTGCCGGCCGAGTTCACGTACGCGGCCGCCTCGGTCCAGCAGGCCGTGCCCGCGCGCACCGCCGCGTCGCGCGCCGCGTCGTCCGTGGCCGGCGCGAAGATCGGCGGCACCGGCAGTCCGTACTGCCCCGCGAAGCGGAAGTCGCGCTCGTCGCCGGCCGGCACCGCCATGATCGCACCGGTGCCGTAGCTGACGATCACGTAGTCGGCCACCCACACCGGCACGCGCGCGCGCCGGTCGGTGGCCGGCAGCAGGGGGTTGCGCGCGTACGCGCCGGTGAACGCGCCGTCCATGGCCTTGGCGAGGTCGGTGCGGTCCAGCTCGCTCTTGGCGGCGGCGCGGTGCCGCAGCGCCTCCACCGCGGCGCGTTGCGCCGGCGCGGTGATCCGCTCCACCAGCGGGTGCTCCGGCGCCAGCACCATGAACGACACGCCGAAGATCGTGTCGGGCCGGGTGGTGAACACGCGCAGCGGCTCCTTCTGGCCCTCGATGGCGAAGTCGACCTCGGCGCCCTCGCTGCGGCCGATCCACTCGCGCTGCATCGCCTTGAGCGAATCCGACCAGTCCAGGTCGTCGAGGTCCTTCAGCAGGCGCTCTGCGTAGTCCGTGATCTTCAGCATCCACTGGCGCAGCGGCCGCCGTTCGCAGGGGTGGTCGCCGCGTTCGCTGCGGCCGTCGATCACCTCGTCGTTGGCGAGCACGGTGCCGAGCGCCTCGCACCACCACACCGGCGCCTCGCTCAGGTACGCGAGCCCGCGCTCGTGCAGCCGCTTGAAGATCCACTGCGTCCAGCGGTAGTAGCCGGGATCGCTGGTGTCGATCTCGCGGTCCCAGTCGTAGCTGAAGCCGAGCGCCTGGAGCTGGCGGCGGAAGTTCGCGGTGTTGGCGGCGGTGGTCTCGCGCGGGTGCTTGCCGGCCTGGATCGCGTACTGCTCGGCCGGCAGGCCGAACGCGTCCCAGCCCATCGGATGCAGGACGTTGCAGCCCTTCATCCTGTGGTAGCGCGCCAGGATGTCGGTGGCGGTGTAGCCCTCCGGGTGGCCCACGTGCAGCCCCGCGCCCGAGGGGTAGGGGAACATGTCGAGCACGTAGTACTTGGGCCGGCTCGGGTCGAAGTCGGGATCCCCCGGGTTGGGGGTGCGGAACACCTTGTGTTCCGCCCAGAAGCGCTGCCAGCGCGGCTCGATCGCGGCGGGGTCGTAGGGCTGCTTGGCCATGGCGAAGGGGGCGCAGTATGGCACCGGCCGCCATGCCGCCCAAGAATGCGGGCCCGCTCGCGGCTCGCGAGGCCGCGTGCAGCGGGCCGCACACCGGAGCCGCCGATGACCCCCAGCGAACGCAACTTCCACCTCCTCATGGCCGGGCTGGTGTTCGTCTCGACGGTGCTCGACGACGCGGTGCGCGACGCGCTCTCGTTCTGGAAGCCGCCGCCGGTCTCCCTCGTCACGCTCACGCTCGGTCTGGTCTGGGTCGGACTCCACGCCGCGCGCCGCAGCGCGGAGGCTCAGGAGCGGCTGCGCGACGTGGAGGGCCGGCTCGATGCCGCCGAGCGGCGGGCTGCGGCCCTCGAGGAGGAGGTGCGCGCGCGCCGGCGGCCCGGAGTCGGGCCGTGAGCGGGCCCCCCCGGCGGGTTCGCGATCACGGCTGGTAGCTGAGCACGTAGGCGGGCGGGACGTTGCGCAGGACGGGCTTCGACTGCCACGCCCTGGCGAAGCGTTCGCGCATCATCCTGCGGAAGCGCTTGCCGGCCGCCGTGGCCGCGCCGATCCCGACATACGTGAAGGTGCGGAAGAGGCCGTCGGGGCGCAACGCACGCTGCGTGGCGTCGAGGATCCGCGCCTGCAGGTCGTGCGGGAAGCTCGCGAAGGGCAGGCCCGACAGGATCAGCTTCGCCTTGGGCAGGCCCATGCGCTCGAGCACGACGTCGGCCTCGTCGGCGGAGCCATGGTGGAACGCGAGATCGGGGAAGCGCTCGGTGAGGTGGCGGTAGAACTTCGGGTCGAGCTCGATCCCCAGGTAGCGCACGCCGCGCGGCATGGTCTCGCGCAGCAGCGCGGTGAACGGGCCGAGTCCAGGTCCGAACTCCACGACCACGTCGCCGGGCGCGAGCTCGATCCCCGCCACCATGGCCTGGGCGAGGTGCCGCGAGCTCGGCCAGAGCGCGCCGACCTGGCCCGGGTGCCGCAGGAAGCGCAGGAAGAACCCGAACGCACGGCCGACCTTCGTGGTCATCAGAACGCTCCCACCAGGACCACCACCGGACCGCCCTCGACGCGCGCCGAGCAGGAGAGCCGGTAGCTGGGATCGAGGCCCATGCGCTCGAGGGTGCCCGTTTCGTGCTCCTGCGGGCGGGCCAGGTGCTCCAGCCCGGCGAGGATGCGCACCGGATCGGTGCCACACATCCCCCGCCGGCAACCGGTCACGATCTCGACGCCGGCGCGTTCGCTGGCCTGCAGCAGGGTCGTCCCCGCAGGGACCAGCACCGTGGAGCCCGAGGGTTCGAAGCGCACGCTGACCGCCGCCGGCTCGGCCGACATCGCGCGGAACGATAGCGAGGCGCGCGGCGATCCGGGCCCGGAATGATCGCAACTCCGGCCGGCGCGGGCGGCGGGGCACGGCGAGCCGGCCGCCCGGACTCAGAACACCTGGAAGGCGGCGTAGCGCGTGAAGTCGCCGACGCCCCGCGGCAGGTCGTAGCGGGCACCCTGCAAGTAGAACTCCTGGCCGACGAGGCTCGGGTCGCCGGGCACCGGGATCGTCACGCGCAGGGGATCGGTGCCGCTGCCGGTCCCGGAGAGGACCTGGATCAGCGTGAGCGGATCGAGGGCGAAGGCCCCGTGGAACCCCGGCAGGGTCACGGGGGTGCCCAGGACCGACGCCGAGAAGAACGCGCCTCCCAGCTCGCCCTGGATCACCGGCAGCTCGACGGTGAACGGCTGCCCTGCCTCGACCCGCGGCCGCACGCGCAGCTCGCGGTCGAGCGTGGCGCCGTGCACCTGCGGGACGGTGCCGCCGGTGCCCAGGCCAGTGAACGCGATCCTGGTGCCGGCACGGCTCACGCTGGGCGGGCCGTTGAAGATGAACGTGCGCGTCGGGTCGAGCAGCACCACGCCGCCGCCGTCCGCGGGCACGATGCCGAGGCTCATCGGTCCACCCACGTAGAGCTGCGCTTCGTGCGCGATCCAGAGCCGATCCTCGCTCACCGCGGAGCGGCGGTGCAGCTTGGGCTTGTCGGTGAGCGCGCGGGCCGCCGTCTGGCCCAGGGCGAAGCTGGCCAGCTGTGCGGTGTTGGACACCGTCGAGATCCAGGAGAACGCGATCGTGTCGCCCCCGTCGGTGAAGTCGGCGAAGTCGGGCTGGCCGAGGATCGCGCCGCCCGTGATCGACACGGGGTTGGCGCCGTTGGCGTCGGCACGGAAGTACTCGCGTGGCGCGAACGGCACGATGGCCTGGGAGCGGTACAGGATCTTCCCGCCGCGCGCGGGCGTGTACCGCACCGCGTCGAGCAGGTAGGCGGAGCTGAGCAGGTCCTGCGCCGCGGTGGTGCCGTCGGTCTTGAGGCGGAACACCACGTAGGTGAACGCCACCGGGTCGTAGCGGGTGCCGTAGAGGTAGGTGTCGGTGTCGGTCACGCACCAGAGGCGCGCGGACTGGCCGGGGATCGTGCCGACCAGCTGGCCGCTCGTGCCCGTGCGCGACACGAAGCGCACCTGGCTGTTCTCGAGGTAGTACACGCCCGAAGAGGTCGCAGCCCAGACGAAGTCACCGAGGTTGGGACCGGTGACGAGGTTCACGTCCGAACCGCCCGAGAACGGCACGACCCCGAGCCGGCTGGCACCGCGGAACGCCACCCAGTTGCCGTCCGGGCTGATGCGCGCCTCGGACTTGGTGTCGCTCGTGGCGGTGAGCGTGGCGATGTCCCTGCTGGTCTGGGCACCGAGCGGAACGAGGAGGAGGGAGACGGCAGCAGCGGTCAGGGACGGACGTGGCATGCGGGGAGCACCTGCCCAGGAAGGGGGACGGGCAAGGATAGCCCTGGGCGCGGCGCTCGTTACGGAGGCGGGCACAAGTTCCCATGGGAATGGGAGTTGAGGACGGCCCCCCTTTCGATCCAGCGCAAGATGCTGGCCACCAAGATTTGCGGAGGCACGCGGCGTGGGGGTGCCAGGGCGCGCACTCCCCCCACCGGTAGCGGCCCGCAAATCTTGGTGGCCAGGATCCCGCGCCGCACTCGGCAGCGGGGCGCCGGCTCGGGCCTCGCCGGCTCGCCGGACGCTCCGCCGCGCGCACCCTCGGGGAGAACAGAATCCGTTCTCGACCCAGGCAGTTGGAACCGTAAAGACACGTCCCCCCGCGACCGCCCCCGGTCGCCCGTCGCGACCACCCCTCGGAACCGATCCGCATGCAGCACTCGCGTCCAGTGCGTTCCTGGGCCATTGCCTTCCTGCTCACCGTGCCGCTCCTGGCACAGGAGACCCCGGACGCGCCGGGGGCCCGCGGCGGGCGGCGCGGCCCGCGCGCGAAGCCTGTCGTGGTGAAGGTCGGCGTGCTCCACCCGGTCAGCGGCCCCGCCATCGAGAACGGCGTCCTGGTGTTCGCCGGCAACCAGATCCAGGCGGTGGGCAAGGAGGGCGAGGTCACCATCCCGCCCGACGCGGAGGTGCACGAGCACCCGCAGGCCCATGCCTACCCCGGACTGATCGACGCACTCTGCGTGGCCTTCCAGGAGGAGGCGCCCCAGGACCCCGGCACCGACGCCGGATCCGAGCAGGTGAGCGGCCTCGACCCGTACGAGCGGGGCTCCCGCGGCCTCCTGGCCGCCGGCATCACGACGGCGGCCATCGTCAGCCGGGCCAACACCATGTGGCGCGGCATCGCCCCGGTGGTGCGCGCCACGCGCGAGCGCTTCGCGCCGTTCCAGCCTCGGCCGGAGGCGGGGGTGCAGATGCGCGCGACCAGCGGACCGAGCGGCGGGCACGCGCTCGACCGGGCCAAGGCCCTGCGCGGGCTGGGCGACGCGTTCGAAGGCCTGGAGGAGTACGAGAAGGCGCAGGCCGACCACAAGAAGGCGCTCGACGAGTACACGAAGAAGCGCGGCGAGTTCCTGGCCTGGCATCGGAGCCGCAACCCGGCCGGCGCCACCGCGAGTCGTCCGGCCTCCGCGCCGGCATCGGCGCCTGAGTCGGCACCCGCCACGGCAGCCACCCGCCCCGCCGAGGGCGGCGAGAACCGCCCGCAGGGCGGCCCACCGGGCCCGGGCGGGGAGCGCCGGGGCCGCTTCCCCCGCGGGGAAGGCGGACGGGGCGGCGTTCCGGGTGGTGGTCCAGGGGGCGCGCCGCAACCCGGCACACCGCCGCCCGCGGGCCAGGAACCGGCGGGCGCCGCCGCGGGGCGCGGCGCTCCCGCGGGCGGCGAAGCCCCGAAGAAGCCCGAGTACCCCAAGACGCCGCAGAAGGACCCCGCACGCGAAGCCCTGCTCAAGGTGAGCAAGGGCGATCTGGCCCTGCGGATCGAGGCGCACCGCCCCGAGGAGATCCGCGCCGCGCTGCAGCTCGCGCGCGAGCGCAACCTGCGCCGCGTGGTCCTCGAGTACGCCAGCGAGGCCGGTCCCATCGCGAAGGAGATCGCCGAAGCCGGAGTGCCGGTGGTGGTCGCCGCCGCGTCGCGCGAGGCCTGGATGCCGGAGACCGTGGAGGAAGCCGGCGCCTCGCCGGTGGCGGGGCTGCACCGCAGGCTGCACGAGGCGGGCGTGAGCTTCGCGATCGGCTCGGGGCAGCCGCGCCAGTGGCGCGCCCTGCCGCTCCTGGTGGCCGAGTCGGTCGGCGAGGGCCTCCCGGCCGACGCCGCGCTGCGGGCGATCACGCTGGGCGCGGCCGAGGTGCTGGGCATCGAGCGCTTCGTCGGCTCGCTGGAGCGCGGCAAGGTCGCCGACGTGGTCCTGACCTCGGGCCCGCTCTTCGGCAGCGACTCGCAGGTGGTCAAGGTCTTCTCGGCCGGCCAGGTGGGCTACGAGGTGTCGCGATGATTCCGACCGTTCTCGCCGCGGGGCTGGCGCTGTGCATGCCCCAGGACCCCGGGCGTGCGCCCGAGGTCGACGTCCTCCTGGTGCGCGCGGCGCGCATCGTCCTGGCCCCGGACCAGGAGCTGAAGGACGAGGCCATCCTGGTGCGCGGCGGCAAGGTGGTGGCGATCGGCGCGGCGGTGCCGCGCGACCTGCCGGCCGGCGCACGCCGGCTCGACCTCGCGGGCAAGACCGTGGTGGCGGGATTCGTCGATGCGCACCAGCACCTGGGTCAGGGCGAGGACCTGGTCGAGCGGGCCGACCCGGCCACGCCGGAGCTGCGCGCCGCGGACGCGTTCGATCCGTTCGACCCGCAGCTCGCGACCCTGGTCCGCGGCGGCGTGACCACCATCGGGTTCGCGCCGCGCTCCGGCAACGTGATCGCGGGCCTGGCAACGGTGCTCAAGACCCACGACGGCGCGGTGCTGCGCGAGGACGGCTACCTGAAGATGGCGCTCACCGGCGACGCGCTCGACGTGCAGCGCAAGCCCACCTCGCTGCTGGGCGCGGCGGAGCTGGTGCGCAAGGCATTCACCGCGGCACGCGACCCGCGTGCGGCCAACGACCCTGCCGCACGCGCCCTGCTGGAGGCCGCCACCGGCGCGCGCGCCCTGGTCGTGCACGTGGAGGCACAGGCCGAGGTGCACTCCGCCCTGGCGCTGTGCGAGGAACTGCAGCTCCAGCCGGTCCTGCTGGGCTGCGCCGAGGCATGGCGGATGGTGCCGCGCCTGGGCACGCTGCGCGCCACCGTGCTCGTGCCGCCGCTCGGCGCCGAGATGCGCGCGCAGGAGCTCGGCTTCCCCGCCGCCCTGGAGCGCGCGGGCGCGCGGGTCGGGTTCACCGCGCAGCGCGGCCAGCGGCGCGTCGCCGACCCTGGCAGCCTGCGCCGCTCGGCGGCGCTGGCGGTGCGCGCCGGCTTGTCACGCAAGGCCGCGCTGGCGGCGCTCACCACGGTGCCGGCCGAGGTGCTCGGCATGGCCGAGCGCGTGGGCTCGCTGCAGAGCGGGCGCGACGCGGATTTCCTCGTGTTCTCCGGCGACCCGCTCGACCTGGGCTCGCGCCTCGAGTCCGTGTACGTGGCGGGACGCGCCCTGCCCGCCCAGGAGGCCTCCCGATGAATCGCTGCTGCCCCACCGTCCTGATCCTCCTGGCGCTGGCCCATGGCGCCGCCGCGCAGTCCGACCGGCCGGCGCTGGTGGTGCTCAAGGGCGCGCGCATCCATCCGGTCGCCAGCGCGCCGATCGACGGCGGCGTCCTGATCCTGGCCGGCGGCAAGGTGCAGGCGCTCGGCGGCGCGGACCTGCCGGTGCCGGAGGGGGCCAAGGTGATCGACTGCACCGGCAAGGTGATCACCCCGGGCCTGGTCGACGCCGGCGCCAACGTGGCGATCCAGCCGCGCGACCGCAACGAGCAGGGCGACGAGGTGACACCGCAGGCGCGGATCGTGGACGCCATGGACCCGCTGGCCCGCTCGCTCGAGCGCGTGCTGCGCCAGGGCGTCACCACCGTGCAGGTCAACCCCGGCACCCGCAACGTGATCGGCGGCACCGGAGCGGTGCTGCGCACGCACGCGGCCAGCGCCGCCGAGATGGTGCTCAAGGACAAGAGCCAGCTGCGCATCGTGCTCGGCGCCGAGCCCAGCCAGGGCAACATGGCGATCCGCGGCGGCAACCCCGACTCGATCTACTACCGCCGCCCGACCACGCGGATGGGCGTCGTGTGGACGATCCGCAAGGCGTTCTACGACGCCCAGGCATACCGCGAGAAGCGCACCATCCCCGCCAACGGCGCGCCGATGCCCGAGCTGGACGCCGGCATGGAGGTGCTGCTCGAGGCCCTCGACCGCAAGCTCACGGTGCGCAGCACCGCGCGCGCGGAGCAGGACATCCGCACCGCGCTGCGGCTCGCCGAGGAATTCGGCTACGAGACGGTGCTCGACGAGAGCGCCGAGGTGTGGCGGGTGATCGATCTGGTCGCCGGCGCCAAGGCCAAGGTGCTCTTCAACCTGCCGAGCGCCGCGCGCGCGCGCGACGGCGCCGCGGCCGACGGCGCCGAGGTGCGCCTCAACACCCTGGAGCTGCTCGCCAAGGCCAAGGTGCCGTTCGCCATCCAGGGCAGCGGCGCCGGCCTGCCGCTGATCCAGGAGGCCGCGTTCGCGGTGCGCCAGGGTCTCGACGCCGAGACCGCGCTGGCCGCGATCACCAAGGTGCCCGCCGAGGTGCTCGGCGTGGCCGACCGCGTGGGCACGCTGGCGCCGGGCCGCGACGCCGACGTCGTGGTCTGGAGCGGCGATCCCTTCGATCCCGCCACCCGCATCGAGTCCGTCTTCGTCCAGGGCCGTCAGGTCGTGAACTGATCCTCCACCCCCGCACCCCGCACATGCTGCTCCGCACCCTCCTCGGTTCCGCTCTCGCCTGCGCCGCGCTGTCCAGCGCCGCGCCGGCCCAGGACGCCCTGGCGATCCGCGCCGGCAAGGTCCTCACCATGACCGGCAAGGACCTCGAGAACGTCGTGATCCTGGTCGAGAACGGCCGGATCACCGCGATCTCCGACGAGGTCAAGCCGGCCTGGAACGCCAAGGTGATCGACGCCACCGACAAGGTGGTGATGCCCGCCTGGGTGCTCGCGCACACCAGCGGCGGCCTCTCCGGCGGCGACGTCGAGAACATGCTCAACGTGCCGTACCTCACGGTGAAGGACGCGCTCGACCCGGCGTCGCTCTTCGTCGAGGAGGCGCTGCGCAACGGCGTGGGGACCTTCCACGTGATGCCGGGCAACCGGACCATGCTGGGCGGCACCGGGATGGTCGCGCGGCCGTACGGCAAGACGGTCGAGGACATGACCGTGCTCTCGCGCACGGCGCTCAAGCTCTCGCTCGCCAGCGCGCCGGGGCAGCGCACCACGCAGATCCGCCGCCTGCAGCGGGCCCTCCAGGACGTGCGCGAGTACCTGGAGGACTTCGAGCGCCGCAAGAAGGAGTTCGAGGAGGAGAAGGCCGCCGGCGCGGCCGGCGACAAGAAGGAGTTCGGCGAGGAGCCGGACGCGCAGAAGAAGCCGGTGATCGAGCTGCTGCAGGGCAAGCTGCGCGGCTACCTCTACGTGCCCGGCCCGGCCGAGGTGCCCGAGGCGCTGCGCCTGGCCAACACCGCGAAGCTGGACCTCGTGCTGGTGCTGGGCTGGCAGTGCTGGCGCGCCGCCCGCGCGCTCACCAACCTCAAGAACCCGGTGGTGCTCGACCCGGACCTCGAGGCCTATGACGTCGACCCCGAGACCGACACCGAGACCCTGGTCTGCGCCGCTGCCGAGCTGGCGAAGCAGGGCGTGCCGTTCGCGCTCAGCATCGACACCGGCACCGATGGACCACAGCGCTTCCCCTGGTGGCAGGCGGCCACGCTGGTGCGCCACGGCGTCGACCGCAACATCGCCCTCGCGGCGCTGACCACGGTGCCGGCGAAGCTGCTCGGTCTCGCCGACCAGGTGGGCACGGTCGAGGTCGGCAAGGTGGCCAACCTGCAGATCCTCACCGGCGACCCGCTCAAGGCCACGACCTGGGTGGACCAGGTCGTGCTCGAGGGCCAGCTCGCCTACGAGCGCAGCAAGGACCGCCGCCTCCAGCACCTCTTCGGCAAGAACGATCCGGGCCAGGCCCAGGCGAAGTGAGATGAGGCAGAGACTCGCGTGTGGATGGATCGCGGCCCTCGCGCTGGCGGCGCTCGCGCCCGCCCAGGGTCCCGCCGAGGGACACTTCGCGCTGCGCGCCGGCAAGGTCCACCTCGGTGACGGCCGCTTCCTCGCCGACGCCTGGATCGTGGTGCGGGACGGCAAGATCGTCGAGGTCGGCAACCGCTCCGAGCCGCCCCCCGGCGTGCCGGTCGTGGACGTGCGTGACAAGGTGGTGATGCCCGGCATCGTCGCGGCCGACAGCGACCTGAGCGGCCACCGCGACGCCGAGTACAACGTCACGCCCGATTTCGTGGCGCTCGAGGGCTTCGATCTGGTGCGCAAGAACCGCCGCGCGCTGGCGGGGGGCGTGACCACCGCCTACCTGGCCCCCGGCCGCAGCCGCCTGATCCCCGGCCAGGGCTCGGTGGTGAAGACGTCCGGCGAGGAGTTCTCGCGCCGGGTGCTGGCCGAGACGGCGGCCCTGCGCATCACGCTGGGCAGGGAGAGCACCCAGGCGCCGGCGCTCTTCGAACCGACCCCGGCCCCCACCTCCGACGACCCGCTCCTGCCGGCACGCAAGCAGGTGCCGACCGCACGCATCTCGCAGCTCGCCGAGCTCCTGCGCATCTTCGCCGACGCGCGCACCAGCAAAGCGGACACCGCCGGTCCCGGTGCGGCCGAGGACGAGTACGCGATCGAGCCGCTGCGCCGGGTGCTGCGCAAGGAGCTGCCGCTGCGCGTGCACGCCAAGGCCGGCGCCGACCTGCTGCGGGCGCTGGAGCTGGCGCGCCGCCTGGAAGCGCGCCTGATCCTGGAGGACCCCTACGAGATCGGCCGCGTGGCCACCCAGGTCGCAGCCGCCAAGGCGGCCTGCGTGTTCCGCCTGCCGGTCCGCCCCGGCACGACCAACGCGGGCGGCGAGGACCGCTTCGACCGCAGCGTGCAGAGCTCGCCCGGCAACGCGGCGCGCGCGCGCGCCGCCGGCATCCCGGTGGCGATCACCACGGCTTCCGACGAGGACCTGGAGGACTTCCTGCTGCTCGCCGCGTACGCGGTGCGCGAGGGCCTCAGCCCCGAGCATGCCATGGCCGCGATCACCGCCGACGCGGCGGCGATCCTGGGCGTGGACCAGCGGGTGGGCACGATCGCGCCGGGCAAGGACGCAGACTTCCTGGTGCTCTCGGGCGAGCCGTTCGCGGTGGGCACCCTGGTCGAGAAGACCTACGTCGACGGCCGGCTGGCCTACGCGCGCGAGTCCGCCCAGGACGTGCTGGCGGTGCGCGTCGGACGCATCCTCACCGGCGATGGACGCTCGCTGCGCAACGGTGTGCTGCTGGCCCAGGGCGGGCGCATCAAGGCGATCGGCGAGGACCTGCCGATCCCGTTCGGGGCGCGGGTGATCCAGCTCCCCGAGGGCACGATGACCCCGGGCATGATCGACGCCTACACGCACGTCGGGCTCTCCGGCGAGGGCCAGGGCGTGCCCAACGGGCAGGCCGACCAGCGCGTCGCGGACGCGGTGCGGCCCGACGATCCGCTGCTGGCCCAGGCGGCCGAGGCGGGCGTCACCACGGTGCTCGTGTCCGGGCGCGACCAGGCCCTGGTGTCGGGCCGCGTGGCGGCGCTCAAGACCCACGGCACGGGGCGCAGCCACGTGCTCAAGGAGATCGCCGGCGTCCGCTTCGTGTTCGACGGCGTCGGCCCCGACGCGCTGCGCCCGCTCACCGAGCAGATCGAGCGTGGACGCCGCTACATCGAGACCTGGCAGCAGTACGAGAAGTCGCTCGTGGACCCGGCCGCCAGCCGGCCGGTCGTGCAGGCGCAGGACGAGGCCAGACCGGACCCGATCACCGGCACCTGGGACGTCGACATCCGGGACCTGCCGATCCCGTTCCCCCTGCAGCTGAAGATGGTGCTCAAGCTGGAGGGCACCAGGATCAGCGGCACCGTGCAGGTGCGGATCCAGGGCCGCGAGGCACCGCCGCAGCAGGTCAGCGAGGGGACGCTGGAGGGCACCACCGTGCGCATGCTCTTCCGCCTCGGGCAGGGCGGCGACGTCACCCTGGAGGGCACCGTGGGCGAGGACGTGATGAACGGCTCCTTCCGCGGCGGCCCGTTCCCCAACGGCCGCTTCGAGGCGCGCCGCACCTCCAAGGAGGCGGGCGGTACCGCCGCCAGCGGACCACGCAGCAACAAGCCGCGCGTCGACGAGGCCCTGGAGCCGATCCGCGCGCTGCTCGAGAAGCGCGCCACCGCCGTGGTGCGCGCCGGCCGCGGACCGGCGATCGAGGCCGTGGTGCAGTGGTTCGAGCAGCAGAAGCTGCCGTACGCGCTGCACGGGGCCGCCGACGCGGTCGACGATCCCAAGCTGCTCGGCACCACGCGCCCGGCCGTGCTCCTCAACCCGGAGGTGGTCGAGCGCGAGCGGGGCGAGATCGTGAACGCGGCGGCGCGCCTCGCCGAGGCCGGCGTGCCGATCGCGATCACCAGCGCGGCCACTGCCGGCACGCGCTTCCTGCCCCTGCACGCCAGCCACGCGGTGCGCTACGGCCTGGCTCCCGAGGACGCCCTGAAGGCCGTCACGCTCTGGCCGGCCCGCACGTTCGGGCTGGCCGACCGGATCGGCACGCTGGAGCGCGGCAAGGACGCGGACTTCGTGGTGTTCAGCGGCAACCCGCTGGAGCTGACCAGCCGCGTGCTCCTGGTGGTGATCGACGGCAAGGTCGCGGTCGACCGGCGCACGCTGGAGGGCGGGCGATGAGCGCGCCGCGCACCGGGCTCCTGGCCGGCCTGCTGCTCGCCGCCACGACCGCGGCGCAGGCGCCGTCGATGCAGATCTTCTTCGGCAACCGGCCGAAGGAGGAGAAGGAGTACAAGGTCGCCCGCTGGGGTCCGCGCGGCCTGCCGAGCCCGGGCTACGCATTCCTCGCCGCCAAGGTCGTCACGATGGAGGGCGACCCGATCGAGGACGGCGTGGTGCTGACCCGCAACGGCACGATCGAGGCGGTGGGCAGGCGCAGCCAGGTGCGCGTCCCCGACGGCTACGAGGTGCGCGACTGCGGCGACGCCTGGATCGTGCCCGGCATCGTCGACCTGCACTGCCACATCGCCGCCAACGGCTTCGACCTCAACGACACGGTCCACCCCACCAACCCCGAGTTCCGGACCCTCGACCTGATCACCCTGCAGCACCCGCAGATCCAGCGCGCGCTGGCCGGCGGAGTGTCCACGGTGCTCTACATCCCGGGCTCGGGCTCGAACATGGGCGGGTTCGGCACGCTCACCAAGACCCACGGCGACCCGCGCGAGGCGCTGGTGCGCTTCCCCGGCAGCCTGAAGATCGCCCAGGCCGGCAACCCCGAGCGGCGCACGGGCGACCTGGGCATGTCGCGCATGGGCATGAACCAGGGCCTGCGCTTCACCCTGCAGCGCGGCTACGAGTACCACCTGGCGTGGGAGCGGTTCGACCAGGGCAAGGGCCCCAAGCCCGAGGCGCGCGCCGACCTCGAGTACCTGCGCGGACTCTTCCGCCACGAGTACCCGGTGAGCGTGCACACGCAGATCTACCAGGTGGTGCTGCAGACCTTCCGCCAGCTGCGGCTCGAGTTCGGCCTGTGGACCTTCATCGACCATGGCACGTTCGACGCCTATCGGATGAGCGAGTTCGCCGCCGAGATCGGGGTGCCAATCTGTGCCGGCCCGCGGGCGTACTACTTCGATCCGGCCGCTTCGCGCTTCGTCGGCATCATGCAGGGCTGGTTCGCCGAGGGGATGAAGGGTTGGCGCGCCAACCAGCGCGGCGTGGGCGTCGACGGCATTGCAGTCAACACCGACTCCCCCGTGGTCCCGCAGGAGCAGATCACGGTGCAGTGCGCGATGGGCGTGCGCCTCGGCCTCCCCGACGTGGTCGGGATGCGCGCCATGACACTCAACCCCGCGCGCATCGTGGGCATCGACCATCGCGTCGGCTCGCTCGCGCCGGGCAAGGACGCTGACCTCGGGATCTGGTCGGGCGATCCGATCGACCCGCGCAGCCACGTGATCACCATGGTGGTGAACGGGCGGATCGCCTACGTGCGCGATCCGGAGCGGCCGCTGTGGTGAACGGCGCGCCACTCCTCGCCGCCGGCCTCGGGCTGGCGGCGCTGGTCGCGGCCCAGGGGACGCCGGCTGCGGGCGCCAAGGACTCGCCCCGGGTCCTCGCCGTGCTGGCCGAGCGCTTCCTGACCGTGAGCGGCGATCCCGTCGACCACGGCGTGATGCTGGTGCAGGGCGGGAAGATCCAGGCCATCGGTCCGCGCCGGTCGGTGGCGATCCCCGCCGGGGCCGAGGTGCTCGACCTGGAGGACAGATTCGTCTGCCCGGGCTTCGTCGACCTGCACCACCACGTGAGCGCGGGGGGTGGCGACATCAACGACATGGTGCACCCGATCAACGCCGAGCTGCGCACGCTCGACGCGGTGAAGCCGAGTGCCGCCGCCATCCGCCGCACCGCGGCCGGCGGGGTGACCACGACGTGCTTCATCCCGGGGTCGGGCACCAGCCTGGGCGGCTTCGGCGTGCTGCTCAAGATGACCGGCGGCCGGCTCGAGGACATGGTGATCCGGGAGCTGGGAGCGATGAAGGTGGCCCAGGGGTTCAATCCCGAGCGTCCGTCGGGCGACCTCGGCGCCACGCGCATGGGCACGAGCCACCTCCTGCACCACACGCTGCTGCAGGGCAAGGCCTACGCCGAGGCCTGGCGGGCCCACGAGGAAGGCCGCGGACCGAAGCCCGAGCTGCGCCCCGATCTCGAGCAGCTGCGCCGCGTGTTCGAGCGCAAGGTGCCGGTGCTGATCCACACCGCGGGCGCGCGCGACATCGTCGCCACGGCGCGGATGTTCCAGGACGTGTACGGGCTGTGGATGATCCTCAGCCACGGCTGCTTCGACGGATGGTGGGCCGCCACCGCGGTGGCGAAGCGCCAGACGCCGGTCAACCTCGGGCCGCGCAACTACCAGTTCACCCGCGACGGCCGCTTCCAAGGCATCCCCCAGGCGTACTGGGATGCCGGATGCCGCGACCTCTCGCTCAACACCGACGCGCCGGTGGTGGCTGCGGAACAGCTCTTCCTGCAGGCCAGCATGGCCGTGCGCCTCGGCCTCCCGCACGAGGTCGCGCTGCGTGCCCTCACCCTCACGCCGGCGAAGCAGGTGGGGGTCGGCGATCGCGTGGGCTCGCTGGAGGTCGGCAAGGACGCCGACTTCCTGGTCACCGCCGGCGACCCTCTCGACCCGCGCCACGGCATCGAACGCGTCTACATCGAAGGCAGGCTGATCCACATGCAAGGACAAGGAGACGTCCGGTGAACCGCACCTCACTGCTCGCCGCCACCGCACTCGCCGCTCTGCCGCTGGCCGCGGCCGCGCAGGAACGCCCCGTGGCGATCCAGAACGTCCGCATCCTCACGCTCGAGGGCGCGCCGATCGAGCGTGGCACCGTCGTGCTCCGCGGCGGCAAGATCGAGGCCGTCGGCAGGGAGGTCACGGTCCCCGCCGGCGCACGCATCGAGGACGGCAAGGGCGGCACGGTGATGCCGGGGCTGGTCAGCGCATGGTTCCGCATCGAGCAGGCGGGACCGCGCACCCAGGAGCTGCCGGGGCGTGGCGGCCGGCGCGGGCCGCGCGGGCCGATGCCCACGCCCGGTCCGTCCGCGACGCCCGTGAACCTCGCGGCCAGCAAGGCCGCGGCGTCGCTCTATGCCAATCAGGAGGTGTTCGCCGACCTGCTCGGACTCGGGGTCACCACGCTGGGCTACGCACCGAGCGGCCAGGGCTTTCCCGGCCGGGGCGCCGTGCTGAACCCGGCGGGGCGGACGGCCGCCGCGCTCACGGTCGACGACGCGGCCTTCGTGCTGGTCGCGCCGGCGGCGAACACCCGCGCCAAGGAGCTGCTGAAGGGCGAACTCGACAAGGCGGCGAAGGTGCTGGCGGCGCGCAAGGCCCCGCCGCCGGCCAGCCAGCCGGCCACTGCCCCGGGCTCGCAGCCGGCCGGCGCACCAGCCTCCCAACCGGCGGCTCCCGCCGCGCCCCCGGCCCAGGCCCCGCAGGGGCGGCCCGGTCCGGCGCCCGCGGGGACGCCGGGCGCACCGCAGGGTGGCTCGCAGCCCCAGCCCCAGAAGGACCCCAACGTCGAGGTCCTCGCGGACCTGCTGGACGGCAAGGCGCGGGCGTTCCTGGAGGTGGGCAGCGCCAACGATCTCATCCACTATCTCGATGCGGTCGGCTCGGTGCGCTTCCCCACCGTGGTCATCGCGGCACGCGGCGGCGGCAGCGAGGGCCGCCTCGACGAGGTGCTGGACCAGGTCAAGGAGTTGAAGGCCCCGGTGCTGCTCCCCACGGCGCTGCCCACGGCGCCGTTCACCCGCGACCTGGTGAATCAGGCGCGGCGCCTGCACGACGCGGGGATCGAGGTCGGCTTCCACCTCGGCAACAGCAAGGAGGGCGTGCGCCAGCTCTTCTTCCGCCTCATGGAACTCGTGCGCTGCGGCCTGCCCGCCGAGGCCGCCCTGCGCGGTGTGACCCTCGCGCCCGCCAAGATGCTCGGCCTCGACCGGAGCCTGGGGAGCCTGAAGGTGGGCAAGGACGCCGACCTGCTGCTCTTCTCGGGCGACCCGCTCGACCCGGCGTCGCGCCTCGTGAAGGTGTGGCACAAGGGTCAGGAAGTGAAGAAGGACCCCACGCGCTGACTCCGGAGCCACGCCGATGCACGCACGAATCCTGCTCTCCCTGCTCGTCCTGGGCGGCATCGCCCTCGACCTCCCGGCGCAGCGCCGCCGCCCTCCCACCGGACGACCCGCACCTGCGGCGCCCGACAACCAGCCCGCGCCCCCACCGGCCGCGAGCCTGGACCGGTCCAAGGTGAAGGCATGGACCCTCTACAAGGGCGCCGACCTGCATCTGGGCACGGGCGAGGTGCTGCGCCGCGGCGAACTCCTGGTGGGCGACGACAAGATCTTCGCGATCGGCACGGGCCTGGACCTCCCCGAGGGCGGGAAGGTGATCGAGTGCGCCGGCCGCGTCATCAGTCCCGGCTTCGTCGCGGTGCGGGCGCTCGGCCTCGGCCAGCCCAGCGGCAACCCCGGCAAGGCGGCCGACGGGGTGAACCCGTTCGACCCGACCATCAAGATGGCGCTCGCGGCGGGGATCACCTCGTACGGTGCGATCTTCGAGGGCGGCACCGCTTCCCCCGACGGACGCAGCGCGGTCCTCAAGCTGGCGTTCGGCGACCTCAAGGGCATGGTCCTGCAGGAGGACTCGGTCCTGCAGATGCGCGTGCCGCTGAACCCGCAGCAGTGGCAGACGCTGCGCGACCAGGTGAAGAAGGTGCAGGACCACAAGAAGGCGGTGGCCGAGCACGCGGCCAAGAAGGACAACACCCCCGCGCCCAAGCCGCCGGCCGGCACCGAGAAGCTGCTGCGCGTGATCGACCGCGAGGCCCGGCTCTGGATCGGCGCGGCCGGGGCGTACGACAACGACGCGATCCGCGAGGCCCTGGAAGTGGCACGGCTCCTGGACGTGGGCGTGGTCCTGGTGGAGCCGCTCACGGCCTGGAGCATCCCTGACGAAGTGGCGGCCACCGGGTCGATGGCCATCGTCAATCCACGTCAGGTTGCGGACCCCGATCCCGGCCGCAAGGACAGCACCGGCTCCAACCTGGCCCAGTGCCGGATCCTGAGCGAGACCGGCGTCGCGGTCGCCGTGACCACGCCGCGCGGTGGCTTTGCCGGCGGTCCCTCGATCGGAACCGGCGGCATCATGGGGCAGGACCTCAACACCCCGCACATCGACGCGGCGTTCGCCGTGCGTGGCGGGATGGACAACCGCGAGGCGTTGCGCACGCTCACGCTGGATGCGGCGCGCATCCTCGGCGCCGAGTCACGCATCGGATCGCTCGAAGTCGGCAAGGATGCCGATCTCTTGATTCTCGATGGCGACCCGTTGCACTATAGGACGTTCGTGCAGATCGCCGTGGTGAACGGCAAGGTCGTGTACGAGAAGGACAAAGAGCCCTTCTACAGCCACATCGGTCGGTAGCCGCGTCGAACCGAAACCCCTACCCCTGGCCTGCCGGACCCGGCAACCCCACAAGATCCAGGGAGGGCGTGGCCTGACCCCGAGCTGTCCTGGGAGAAGTCATGATGAGCGTAGAGACCCAGAAGGAACTGGACGATTTCTTCCGGAGCATGCGGCAGGCGTACAACAGCCGCGACATCAAGACCTTCCGCTCGCACTTCTGGACCGACAAGCGCTTCGTGCACATGGACGCCTCCGGCCGTGTGGACGAGGGATGGGGTGCCTACGAGGAGGTCCTGGACCAGGAGTTCCGCTACAGCGACATGCTGAAGCTGGAGTTCAAGGACCTGAAGATCCAGGTGTTCGACGACCAGTTCGCGTCCGTCTCGGGCCAGTGGCGGAGCACGCAGGTGGACCCTGAAGGGCGCAGCCAGGAACACGCGGGCCGGGTCACCTTCGCCGTGGCCCGGATCGGCGACGACTGGAAGATCGTGCACCAGCACTTCTCCGCCCCCGAACTCCAGACCCCGTAGTCCGCGGGCGGCACCGGCCCGCGCGAGGGCTCAGGCCCGCGGGCGTACCTCGAGGAGGTTCGAGCGCAGGCGGTCCGCGGTGAAGGCTTGCATGTGGGCGGCCGCGGAACCGGCAAGGCTCCCGGCACGCAGCAGGAGGGAGCCCCGCGAATCCAGCCTTGCCCACCAGGCCTGGAGCACCCTGCCCCCGCGCCCGTCCCGGGGCGGCTGCGACCACTGCACGAGGAGCACGTCGCCGCCCGGCCTGCCCTGCACGAGCACTCCCGCCTCGGTATCGCGCAGGCGCGGAGGGGCGGCCACGAACGGCAGCGGCGGGACCGCGCCCGGCAGCGCGAGAGTGAGGAGCGCGCCCGGCCGCCAGGGCACTTCCACTTCGAAGCGGCCTGCGCCGTCCACGGTCGCCGAGCCGCAGTGGGCCACGCCGTCGAGGAGGGCGAAGGAGTCCGGACGGTCGGAGCCGGCGAACGCGCCGCGGATCCGCAGGGTCTGTCCGGGAAGGGGGTCGACGGACAGCTCCGCCAGACGTGGACGGCCGGGCGCCGGCGATGGTGCGGGAGCGGGGAGTGCCGCGGCCGCCTCCGCCTCCGGCGCCTCCGCCCGCGGAGCTGGTTCGATCGCCGTGGCAGCAACGACCTCGGCCCGCAACGGCACATCCCAGCCCAGGCCGGCGGCCGCGCGCACGTGCAGCACGCCCTCGAGCACCCCGGGTGCGGCGGCCGAGGCCTCGACCCGCACGGCACGCTCCTGGCCCGGCCCGAGGCGCAGGGCGGCAGGTTCCTGGATCGCGAAGCCCGCGCCGCGCAGCGTCCATTCGAGGTCGAGGGGCCGGCCCCCCGCGTTGCGCAAGAGGACCTGGGCCCGACCTGGGATCCCTGGCGCCAGCAGGCCGAACTCCGGGCGTTGCGGCACGATCTCGAGGCGCGGGGCGCGGGGATGGAGGAAGGAGAGCGGGGCGCCGCCGCGGACGTCCACGTGCACGCGCCGGGTGGTCTCCTGGATCCGGATCGCGTAGCCGCTTGCCCCTTCGGAGAGCTCGGTGGCGAGGTAGACCGCGCCGTTCCAGTCGACGGCGCGCAGGAGCACGCGGCCGTCGCGTTCGAATGCGAAGAACACGAGGCCGTCCTCCTCCAGCAGCGGCCAGGACCCCAAGCCATCCTGGAACGAACCCGGCAGGAGCCGGCCGCCGTGGGTCGGGAACACCGCCGAGGCCCCGCTCCGCAGGTCGACGAGGCTGATGGTGAGGGATTCCTGGAGCCCGCCGGCCAGGATCGCGAGACAGCGGCCGTCCGCGGTCCGACCCACGCGGCACTCGGTGACGGGTTCGCCCAGGGCCAGCCGCAGCGGGGGCTCCGCCTCGGCGCGCACCTGGACGACCTTGTCGTTCCGGCGCTGCAGCGTGATGCCCGCCGCGGACGCGGCCGCCTCGTCCAGCGGCAGCACCTGGCGGACGCTGGCCACGTCCTGGGCGCGCGGCCACGCCGCCAGGAGCACGAGGCTGCCCAGGGCGGCGCTCGCACGGGTTCCCGGCATGGGCCACTGGCACGGCATGGCGCGGGACTGTAGGCGGGGAGACCGCCCAGGGCGACCCCGGAGCCGGATCCCGCCGGCAGGATCGCGATGCGGGCGGTCGCCACCCGGACCTATAAGATGCGCCGGCAACGGATTCCGGCATGAAGAGCATCGTCGAGGCGAAGGTGAGCCCAACCCAGGAGCGCGATCCCTCCGAAGCGGCCGGCAAGGCCGAGACCCGTCCCAGCGCGGCCGAGTCCTCGGTCTACCCGGCTCGGAACAAGATCCGCATCGTGACCGCCACGGCGCTCTTCGACGGTCACGACGCCTCGATCAACATCATGCGCCGGATCTGCCAGTCCTCCGGCGCGGAGGTGATCCACCTGGGCCACAACCGCTCGGTCCAGGAGATCGTGGACGCCGCGATCCAGGAGGACGTCCAGGCGATCGCCGTCACCTCGTACCAGGGCGGCCACATCGAGTTCTTCACCTACATGCACGACACGCTCGTGGAGCGTGGCTGTGGGCACGTGCGGATCTTCGGCGGCGGCGGCGGCGTGATCCTGCCGCACGAGGTCGAGGCGTTGCACGCGCACGGGATCACCCGGATCTACTCCCCCGACGACGGACGCAAGCTGGGACTCGTGGGGATGATCCACGACATGCTCGCGCGCTGCGACTTCCCCACCGGGCGCGCTCCCGAGGGGCCGATCGGGGCCGACGACCATCGGGCCCTGGGGCAGGCGCTGACCGTGATCGAGAGCGATCCGGCCGCGGCCCGCCGCTGGCTGGACCCTCTGCCCGCGCCCGCCAGGACGGCGCCGGTCCTTGGGGTCACCGGCACCGGCGGCGCGGGCAAGTCCTCGGTGATCGACGAACTGGTGCGCCGCTTCCGCACCGAGTTCCCGGACCTGCGCATCGCGATCCTCTCCGTAGACCCCTCGCGCCGCCGCACCGGCGGGGCGCTGCTCGGGGACCGCATCCGCATGAACGCGATCGGCTCGCCGCGCGTGTACATGCGCTCGATGGCCACCCGGCAGGCCCACCTCGCGCTCTCGCCGGCCGTGCCGGCGTCGCTGAGCCTGCTGCGCAAGGCGGGCTTCGACCTCGTGATCCTGGAGACCGCGGGGATCGGCCAGTCCGACACCGAGATCACCGGACTCGCCGACGTGTCGCTCTACGTGATGACCCCGGAGTACGGCGCGGCCACCCAGCTCGAGAAGATCGACATGCTGGACTACGCCGATCTCGTCGCGATCAACAAGTTCGACCGGCGCGGCGCACTCGACGCGCTGCGCGACGTGCGCAAGCAGTGGCGGCGGAACCGGCAGGCCCACACGCTCGCCGACGACCAGACACCGGTGTTCGGCACCATCGCCTCGACCTTCCACGACGCGGGGACGAACCGCCTCTACCACGGCGTCCTGGAGCGCCTGCGTGCCAAGAGCGGGCGGCCGTTCGTGCCGGAAGTGCGCATCCCCGATGCCGGTCCGCAGCCGCTGCAGGTCCTGCCGCCCGCGCGGGTGCGCTACCTGGCCGAGATCGCCGAGAACAACCGGCGCTACGACGCCTGGGCCGACGGGCAGTCCGCCGTCGCCCAGCGCGTCTGGCAGCTGCGCGGCGCGGCGCAGGCCCTGCGCCAGGATGGGACGGCGCAGAGCGCGACCACCGCCATGGCCCTGGAAGCACTCGCGGCCGATCAGGAACGCCAACTCGCCCCGGAGTGCCGTGAGGCCCTGGCCGAGTGGCCGGACACCGTGCGTTCGTACCGTGGACCGATGCACGTGTTCCACGTGCGCGGCAAGGCGGTGCAGGTCGAGCAGCAGTACAAGACGCTCTCGGGACTCTCCATTCCGAAGGTCGCGCTGCCGCGCTACGAGGCGCACGGCGACCTCCTGCGCTGGATCCTGCAGGAGAACGTGCCGGGCGAGTTCCCGTTCACCGCCGGCGTGTACCCGTTCAAGCGCGAGGAAGAGGACCCCACCCGCATGTTCGCGGGCGAAGGCGGGCCCGAGCGCACCAACAAGCGCTTCCACTACCTCTCGCGCGGCCAGCAGGCCAAGCGGCTCTCGACCGCGTTCGACTCGGTGACGCTCTACGGCGAAGACCCCGCCCGCAGGCCCGACATCTACGGCAAGGTCGGCAACTCGGGCGTGTCGATCTGCACGCTCGACGACGCCAAGAAGCTGTACAGCGGCTTCGACCTGGCCGATCCGCGCACCTCGGTGTCGATGACCATCAACGGCCCCGCGCCGATGCTGCTCGGGTTCTTCCTGAACGCGGCGATCGACCAGCAGTGCGAGAAGCACATCCGCGCACACGGCATGGTGGCGGAGGTCGAGCGGCGCATCGCCGCGCTCTACGCGAAGCTCGGCACGCCGCAGCCGCGCTACACCGGCGAGCTGCCCGAGGGCAACGACGGACTGGGCCTCCTGCTCCTCGGCGTCACCGGCGACCAGGTGCTGCCGCGCGAGGTCTACGACCGGATCCGCGCCGAGACCCTGAAGGTCGTGCGCGGCACGGTGCAGGCCGACATCCTCAAGGAGGACCAGGCCCAGAACACGTGCATCTTCTCGACCGAGTTCGCGCTGCGGATGATGGGCGACATCCAGCAGTACTTCGTGCACAACGAGGTGCGCAACTTCTACTCGGTCTCGATCTCCGGCTACCACATCGCCGAGGCCGGGGCCAACCCGATCACCCAGCTCGCGTTCACGCTGGCCAACGGCTTCACCCTGGTCGAGTACTACCTCGCGCGCGGGATGCAGATCGACGACTTCGCGCCCAACCTGTCGTTCTTCTTCAGCAACGGCATCGATCCGGAGTACTCGGTGATCGGCCGCGTGGCGCGGCGGATCTGGGCCAAGGCCATGCGGCTCCGCTACGGCGGCAACGAGCGCTCGCAGAAGCTCAAGTACCACATCCAGACCAGCGGCCGCTCGCTGCACGCGCAGGAGATCGCGTTCAACGACATCCGCACGACGCTGCAGGCGCTCTACGCGATCTACGACAACTGCAACTCGCTGCACACCAACGCCTACGACGAGGCGATCACCACGCCCACGGAGGAGTCGGTGCGCCGCGCGATGGCGATCCAGCTGATCATCAACCGCGAGCTCGGGCTGGCGAAGAACGAGAACCCGCTGCAGGGCTCGTTCGTGATCGAGGAGCTCTCCGACCTGGTGGAGGAGGCGGTGCTGCGCGAGTTCGAGCGCATCTCCGAACGCGGCGGCGTGCTCGGCGCGATGGAGACGATGTACCAGCGCGGCCGCATCCAGGAGGAGTCGCTGCACTACGAGTCGCTCAAGGCGAGCGGCGAGCTGCCGATCGTGGGCGTCAACACCTTCCTGGGCAGCGACGGCTCGCCGATCCTGGTGCCCGAGGAGGTCGCGCGCTCCACCACCGAGGAGAAGGAGCAGCAGCTCTCGGCCCTGGCGGCGTTCCAGCGCCGCAACGCCGCCGTCTCCGGCCCCGCGCTCGAACGCCTGCGCGCCGCCGCCTGGAGCGGCGCCAACGTGTTCGAGTCCCTGATGGAGACGACCAAGGTCTGCTCCCTCGGCCAGATCAGTGCGGCGCTCTACGACGTCGGCGGCCAGTACCGCCGCAGCATGTAACCGAACCGACTCTGAGCAATCTCGACGGTCGTGTTACGGCAGCGTGACACCGGCGGCGGCGCTCAACGGGGCCGCGGTCGCGTGCCGAAACGGGTCCGGGGATGGACTCGTCCGGGAAGGCTCGCGGAACCGTGCTGCTGGGCACCACGCTGGTGCTCGCCGCGCTCGCCGTCTGGGCGCTGCACGACGCGGCGGGCGGCCTCCCGCCCGACCCTCGTGCGCAAGGCGTCGCCGCAGCGAAGACCGTCGCCGGGACTGCCGTTGCCACGAACGTCCTCGGACGAGCCCGCACCATGGCGCGTCCGGGGCGCAGCGAGCCCGTGCCCGCGCCCCCACGCACGGCGCAGCGGTCGCCGCCCTGGGCCTTGCGCGGCAGGGTCGTCGATGCCGGAGGTGTGCCCGCGCCGCAGGCCCGGGTGTGGCTGCTCGTGCACCCCGGCGCCGAGGGCGCCGGGCACGCGAGCGAGACCCGCTGCGACCCGCGCGGCGAGTTCACGGTCGCACTCGCCCATGCCCCGCACCCGGCGATCACCGTGGTGGCGCACCAGCCCGGGTTCGCGCCGGCGGTCGTGGACCACGTGCTCGGCCGCGACCCGATCCCGCACGAACTCCAGCTCCCCCCCCTCGTGCTGGCGCCCGCCGGCGCCGCGGCGGGCACCGTCACCACGGCCGGGGGAGGCCTCTGCACCGCGGCGACGATCCGCCTGCGTCCCGTCCACGGTCCGTTGCTGCGTCTGCCGCCGGAGCTCCTCGCCGAGCTGATCCCGGCCCGGCGTGCCGGACCCGACGGTGAGTTCGCGTGGGCCGACCTCGCGGCCGGCGCCTACCTCGCCGACGCCACCGCGCAGGGCCACAGGCGCGCGATCACGCCGCGCTTCGCCGTGCGAGCCGGCATGACCACGCGGCTCGCTCCCCTGGTCATGGCCGCAGGGCGCGGCCTGCGCGGCATGGTCTTCGATCCCGACGGGCGGGCGCTCGGCGATGTCGCCGTGGAGTCCGTCCCCGCCGGCGCACGCGACCCCGAGGCGCGCTGCGTCACGCGCACCGACGCGACCGGTCGCTTCGCCCTCGAACTCCTCGACGCGGGCCTCCACCACGTGCGGGTGACCGCCCCCGGGTCGCCGGCGCTCGTGTTGCGCGACGTCGATCCCGAACGCACGCAGGACCTGGACCTGCGTCTCGCCCGCGGCGCGTCCTTGCACGGCCGAGTCCTCGCGACGGCAGGTGCGACCCTGCCGCCGGGACTCTCGGCGAGCCTGCAGCCTGCCGCGGACGAGGCCGCGGACGAGGCCCACGCGGCCCGCGAACGCGCTCGGCTGGCGGCTGCGGCCGCGGCGGCGCAGCAGCGCGACACCGATCCATCCGCGGTGGCGCACCTCCTGCGCGAGCTGGCCCGCCACGAGGAGGAGCGGCGCAGCAACGCCCTGGACCGGGCGCCGTTCGGATCCGCCAGCGCCCCGCCGCGCACGTTCATGCTTCGCCCCGGCCCGGAGCACGCGCACGCCGAGTTCGCGTTCACGGGCCTCGACCCGGGCCGCTACCTGCTCCGGGTCGAGACCGCCGGTGCGGCGCCGCTCGGCTCCGCGGTCGTCATGGTGCGCGCGGGCACGGGGCCGGCGTGGGTCGAGCTGATCCTCGAGGCCCGCTGAGCCGCCGCACGGCCTACGGGTCGTAGGCGGCGATGTTCCAGCTCACGTCGAAGCTGCCGGTGAGCGTGCCGCCACCGGGCAGGTTGAGCGTGAACGAACCCGCACAGCCGCTGCCGTCGTAGCGCGTCACCGTCACCGTCCCGCTGCTCGCCGCGAGCTCCGTCGTCGTGGTGTCGTTGCGATACAGCACGGTGGCGGTCACGGTGCCCGGCACGCCGAGCGCGCCCACCGCCATGCCCGCGGCGGAGAAGTCGATCTCCAGGTGCTCGCTGCCGTAGGCCATCGCGATCTCGACCTCGTCGAGCATGGTCAGGCCCGGGTCGGTGTAGTCGCGCGAGCCGATCGCCGCGGTCGTGGTCATGTTCACGGACTGGCCCTGGACCGTGCCGGTCGCGGACATGGTGCCGGTCGGCGTCATCGGCACGAGGCGGAACGTGCCCGTGGCGTTGATGATCCCGCTGATCGACATCGTGCCGGAGGCGATCCCACCGCTCACCGTGCCCGTGAACGACGTCGTGAACACGATCGCGTTCGAGGTCATGGTGAAGCTGTTGCCGCTCACCGTGCCCGTGATCGCGGCGCCATCGACCGTGGCGCCGTTCTGGCTGAGGAAGACCGGCGAAGGCCCGGTCTCGACCGTCGAACCGGTCGGTGTCAGGTAGAGCTGCCAGTAGCCGGCCAGGTTGGCCGGGGTACCGCCCGAGCCGCCGCCACCGCCGCAGGCCCCGAGCCCCAGCAGCAGCGCCACGACACCCAGGCCCCATCGCATGCGCATCTTGCTCATCGCTTCGATCTCCCTTGCCCCCTTCCGGACGGGCACGAACCCATCGGCGACCGCGCGTGCCGAGCTTGAAGGCCGGGTCGCCGGAACCCGGCCCCCCCTGCCCAGGCGCCCGCGGCCGATCGCGCCGGGCCCGGGACGGGGGCCGGAAAACCCCCGCGCTCCCGGTCGCGGCGCGCGCGGCCGGCCAGTAAGGTCCGGCACGTGCGTGGCGAACCCCTCCTCCCGCCCATCCCGCGGAGCCCACGCCCGTGGGACCTGCTGCCGGTGCTGCTCGGCAACCTGGTGCCTCTCGCCGGGGCGTTGGTCCTGGGCTGGCCGCTGGGAATGGTCCTGGTGGCCTACTGGCTCGAGACCGTGGTGGTGGGTGCGTTCGCCCTCTTGCGCATCCTCTTCGCGGGCGGGCCGCCGCCCAACCCTTCGTTCCCGCTGCGCGTCGCCCTGGCCGGATTCTTCACCGTGCACTTCGGCCTGTTCGTGTTCGTGCACGGCATCTTCGTCACCCTGCTCGCCGCCGGCGAGACGGGCGGGAGCTGGCGCCTCGGCAGCCTGCCGCTGAACGGGCCGCTGAACGGCCCGGTGGCGGTGGCCTCGGACCTGGCGCTGGTGCTCGGCGGACTCGTCGTCGCGAACGGCATCGCGTTCGTGCGCGAGTACGTCCTCGGCACCGGCCGCGGCGCTGCCACCGCCCAGCACGAGATGGCCCGGCCGTACGGGCGGATCCTGGTCCAGCACTTCGTGATCCTGGCCGGCGGCTTCCTGGCGATCGGGGCGGGAGGCGGCGCCTGGGTATTGGTGCCGGCCATGCTGGTCAAGCTCGTCCTGGAAGCGCTCGGCGCGATGCGGCCCCCGGTCTTCCGCCTCGCCGGCGGGACGGCGCTGCGCCGCCCCGCCGGCGAGCAGGGCCCGGGAGCCACGTAGAATCCCGCCCCGCATGCCGCCGTCTCCCGACACCGAGTTCCCGCTCCCCGACCTCGCGGCGTGGGAAGCGCTGGCCGCGAAGGAGGGGGGCGGGTCGCCGACGGTCCTCGGCTGGCAGGCAGAGGACGGCGTCGAAGTGGCCGCCCTGGCCACGCCCGCCGACCTCGCCGGGCTCCCGCACCGGGGCGTCCTGGGCGCGCGCGAGGCGCGCACCCTCGTCCTGGCAGACGAGGTGCCGTCGCTGCCGGCTGCGGCGGCCGAGGCGTACCTGCGCGAAGCGTTGGCCGGCGGCGCCGAAGAACTGCGCCTGCCCGCGGCGCACCTGGGCCTCCTGCGGCTCGCCGGCGCGCAGGCCCTCGGCCCGGTGGCGTTCTGGCTGGTCCCCGAACGGGATCCCGTCGTCGCGGTCCGGGACTGGCTCGCGGCGGCCCGCGCGCATGGCGGGAGCCCGGGCAGCCCGCGCGGCGGCATCGCCCACGATGTCTGGCTCGCGACCCTCCACCGCGCGCCGGGCGCGCCGCCCGCCGCCACGCGGCGCGAGCAGGCCAGGGCCGTCTGGAGCACCGTCCTCGCGAGCGGCACTCCGCTCGCCGCCGTCGAGATCGACGGCCTGCACGCGGCGGCATCGGGCTGCACCGCCGTGCAGCAGGTCGGTCTCGCGATCGCCGCGCTGGCCGAGCACCTGCGCGACGCCTGCGGCGCGGGGGCGCAGGGAGATGCGCTCGTGCGCCACGTCGCCCTGCGCGCGGGCGTCGGCACGCGGATCCTGCTCGAGATCGCCAAGCTGCGCGCCCTGCGCCTGCTCGCCGCGAAGGTGCTGCACGCGTTCGGCGCCGCGCCGCAGGCCGCCCTCGGCGTGCGCATCGCCGCCGCGGCCGACCCCGCCACCCTGGTCCGGCAGGAGCCCCACACCAACCTGATCCGTGCGGCGCTGCAGGCGTTCGCCGCGGCCGCCGCCGGCTGCGACTCGTTCCTGCCCGCGCGCTACGACCAACGGCGCGGCGCCGCGGATCCGATGGCCGCACGCCTGGCGCGCGGCGTGCAGCTCCTGCTGCGCCATGAGGCGCACCTCGCGCACGCAGAGGACCTGACCGCGGGCTCGTTCGCCCTGGAGGCGCTCACCGACCGGATCGCGCGTGCCGCGTGGTCCCTCGTGCAGCGCATCGAGGCAGTCGGCGGGTTGGCGCGGACCGCCGGCGCGGCCTGGCTGCGCGACGAGATCGCCGCCGCCCAGGCGCGGCGCAGCGAGCGCCTGCGCACCCGCCGCCAGCCGATCGTCGGCACCAGCATGTTCGTGACGGAGGCTGCGGGCGAGCCGGACCCGGAGCGGGATCCGCACGTGCATCACGAGAGCGCGCCGTTCGACCGCCTCGCCGCGCTGGCCCGACGGTTCCGGGAGCGCACCGGCGCGGCACCGTGCGCCCATCTGGACGTTGCGGGCGGGAGCGCAGTGGCGCGGGCCCGTGCCGAGTTCAGCGCCGACCTGCTGCGCTGTGCCGGGTTCGACCCGGACGCCGGGGAGACCGGCGCGCACCTCGTGGTGCTCTGCGCCGAGGACGCCGCCGTGCACGCCTGGGCGCAGGCCCGGCGCGCACGGGGCCGGGGAACCCTGCTGGCGATCGCCGGCCGCCCGGGCAGCCCCCCGGCCGACGTCGACTTCCACTTCCACCGCGACCAGGACGTGGTCGCGACCTTCGCGCGCGTGTACGCGGCGCTGGGGGTGCCTGAAGGATGAGCACGCCGGTCGACCTCGCCCAGATGCCGTACGGCTTCGACGGCTTCCCCGGCCGGGCGGCGGCGCCCGCGCCCCACGCGCAGGTCGCAAGCCTGCCCGGGTTGCCACCGTATCTGCGTGGACCCTACGCCACGATGTACGCGGCGCGGCCCTGGACGATCCGCCAGTACGCCGGCTTCTCCACGGCCGAGGAGAGCAATGCGTTCTACCGGCGCAACCTGGCCATGGGACAGCAGGGCCTCTCGATCGCGTTCGACCTCGCCACGCATCGCGGCTACGACAGCGACCACCCGCGCGTGGCCGGCGACGTCGGCAAGGCCGGCGTGGCGATCGACTCGATCCTCGACATGCGCGTGCTCTTCGCCGGCATCCCGCTCGACCGCGTGTCGGTGTCGATGACCATGAACGGCGCGGTGATCCCGATCCTGGCGCTCTACGTCGTGGCTGCGGAAGAGCAGGGTGTGGCACCGGCGCAGCTCGCGGGGACCATCCAGAACGACGTCCTCAAGGAGTTCATGGTCCGCAACACCTACATCTACCCGCCGGCTCCGTCGTTGCGGATCGTGGGCGACATCCTCGCGTGGTGCAGCGCCCACATGCCCAAGTTCAACCCGATCTCGGTGTCGGGCTACCACATGCACGAGGCGGGGGCGACCGCCGAGCTCGAGCTGGCCTACACGCTGGCGGACGGGCTCGAGTACTTGCGCACCGGCGTGGCGGCGGGGCTGCACGTGGACCGCTTCGCGCCGCGGATCTCGTTCTTCTTCGCCATCGGCATGGACCTGCTCACCGAGATCGCCAAGCTGCGCGCGGCACGCTGGCTCTGGGCGAGGATCGTGCGCCGCTTCGGCGCGACGGACCCGCGCTCGCTGGCCCTGCGCACCCACTGCCAGACCTCGGGCTGGTCGCTCACCGAGCAGGACCCGTACCAGAACGTCGCCCGCACCACGCTCGAGGCGCTGGCCGCCGCGCTGGGCGGCACGCAGAGCCTGCACACCAATGCCCTGGACGAGGCGATCGCCTTGCCCAGCGAGTTCTCCGCGCGGATCGCGCGCAACACGCAGCTCGTGCTGCAGGAGGAGTGCGACCTGCGCCGGTCGATCGATCCCCTCGGCGGGGCCGAGGCCTTGGAGCGGCGCACCGCCGAGCTGGTGGCCGGGGCCGAGGAGCGGATGCGCGAGGTCGAAGCGATGGGCGGCATGGCGCGGGCGATCGAGGCCGGCCTGCCCAAGCTGCGCATCGAGGAGGCCGCGGCGCGCCGGCAGGCGCGCATCGACGCCGGGCGCGACGTGATCGTCGGCGTGAACCGCTTCCGCACCGGCGCGACCGCGCCGCTCCCGCTGCTGGAGGTGGACAGCACGCGCGTGCTGCGCCAGCAGACCGCGCGCCTCGCCGAGCTGAAGGCCGGGCGCCACCGGGCCGCGGTGCACGCCGCCCTGGTGGCGCTGCGGCGCGGCGCCGAGGGCAACGCGAACCTGCTCGAGCTCGGCATCGCCGCGGCGCGCGCCGGCGCCACCGTGGGCGAGATCAGCGAGGCGATGGCCGAGGTGTTCGGCCGCTATCAGGCGGTGATCCGGACGATCCAGGGCGTGTATGCCGGCGAGGCGAGGACCATGGCAGCGATCGATGACGTGCGCGCGCGCTGCGGCGCGTTCCTGCGCGAGTTCGGGCGGCGGCCGCGCATCCTGGTGGCCAAGCTGGGCCAGGATGGCCACGACCGCGGCGCGAAGGTGATCGCCACCGCGTTCGCCGACCTCGGCTTCGACGTCGACATCGGCCCGCTCTTCCAGACCCCGGGCGAGGCCGCGCGCCAGGCCCTGGAGAACGACGTGCACGTGGTGGGCGTGTCGAGCCTCGCCGCCAGCCACAAGACCTACGTACCCGAGCTGCTGGCGGAGCTGCGCGCGCTCGGGGCCGGCACGACCCTCGTGGTCGTGGGCGGCGTGATCCCGCCCCAGGACCACGCGTTCCTCACCGCGCAGGGCGTGGCCGGCATCTTCGGTCCGGGCACCGTGATCCCCGACGCCGCCGGCAAGGTGCTGGACCTGATCGAGGCGCGGCTGCGGGCCAGGCCATGACGCAGCAACGCGACCGGCGCTGGCTCGCGCGCGCGATCACCCTGGTGGAGAGCACGCGCGCCGAGGACGAGCAAGCGGCCGAGCGCCTGCTGGCCGAGATCGCCCCGGACACGGGCCGGGCCCTGCGGGTCGGCGTGAGCGGACCGCCGGGCGTGGGCAAGAGCACGTTCCTCGACGCTCTGGGCATCCACCTCGTCGGCCGCGGCCATCGCGTCGCGGTGCTCGCGGTGGATCCCTCGAGCCCGATCTCCGGGGGCAGCATCCTGGCCGACAAGACCCGGATGGAGCGGCTGGCCCGCTGCGACGCGGCGTTCATCCGTCCGTCACCCGGGGCCGGCGCACTGGGCGGCGTGGCCCGGCGCACCCGCGAGGCGATGCTCGTGTGCGAGGCCGCCGGCCATGACGTGATCCTGGTGGAGACCATCGGGGTGGGGCAGTCGGAGACCGACGTGTCCCTCATGACCGACCACTTCCTGGTGCTGGCGCTGCCCGGGGCCGGCGACGAGCTCCAGGGCCTCAAGAAGGGCATCGTGGAACTGGCCGACTCGATCGCCATCACCAAGGCCGACGGCGACAACCTCGCGCGCGCGACCCAGGCCCAGGCCGACCTGCGCATGGCGCTGCAGATCCTGCACGGCGGCGCCGCGGCGGCGCCGCCCGTGCTGCTCTGCTCCGCCCTCCAGGGCACCGGGATCGCCGAGGTGTGGAGCGCGGTCGAGGCCGCGGTCGCCCGCGCCCGCCAGGACGGCTCGCTCGCCGCGCGGCGCGGCGCCCAGATCCGCGCGTGGTTCCATCGCGCGATCGAAGAGCGCGTGCTGCAGCGCTTCCTCACCGACCCGGCGGTGCGGGCCCGGATGCACGCCCTGGAACTGGAACTCGACCAGGGCCGCGTCCAGCCCGGTGCCGCGGCGCGGCGGCTGGTCGAGGGCGCGTGACGCGCCCGCCCGCGGCCAGCCGCGGGCTCACCTGGTGGTGATGTCGACCTGGAAGGTCTCGCCGCCGCGCGCGAAGCGCAACCGCCCGCGCACGGGGCCGTCGCGCCAGGCCGGATCGCTCGCGCGCCACACCGTGCTCTGGCCGTCCTTGGCCTCCACGGCGCTGAGCTCCACGACGCGCGAGCCCTGCGGCCCGGACACGCCCAGGGTCATCGGCGCGGCCACGGCCACGGGCTGCATCGCGTCGTCGTAGAGGTGCACGGTCAGCGTGCCGGTGCCGCCATCGCGCAGCACCTCCACGTGTCCGTCGTGCCCGCCGTAGTCGAAGATCGCGCCGCCGTGCGGCGCGGCATGGCCGTGGCCGGCGTCGGGGGCGCGGGCGGGCACCTTCGGCGTGTCGGCGTCGCTGCATCCGACGGCGGCCAGCAGCAGGACGGCGAATGAGAGGAGGGTGGGGTTCATGGCTCGGGACCGGGTTCGAACGCCTGGCTCTCCCGCTCGCGCAGGCGCGCGGCGTGCTCGGCAGCGCGCTGGCCGAAGAGCCAGAACACGCCCGGCGTGAGCAGCAGGTCGAGGAGTGTACTGGAGATCAGCCCGCCCACGATCACGGTGGCGACCGGGTGCAGGATCTCGCGCCCCGGTTCGCCGGGAGCGAGCAGCAGCGGCACCAGGGCGATGCCGCTGGACAGCGCGGTCATCAGCACCGGGATCGCGCGCTCCTGGCCCGCGCGCACGATCATCGCGCGGCCGAAGCTCTCGCCCTCCTCGCGCATCAGGTGCAGGTAGTGGTCGATGAGCAGGATCTTGTTGCGCGCCGCCAGGCCGGCCAGGGAGATCAGGCCGACGAGGGTGGCGAGGGACAGGTTCTGCCGGAACGCGACCACGAACGCGACCGCGCCGAGGAACGCCATCGGCAGGCTGAGCAGCGTCTGCAGGGTGAGGTTCCAGTCGCGGAAGTGCAGGAACACCAGCCCCACCATGGCCAGGAACGAGAGCAAGGAGAGCCCGGCGATCACCCTGGTGGCATCCTGCTGGGCCTCGTGCTGGCCGCGGATGCGCAGCGAGTAGCCGGCCGGCAGCGCGGACCGCACCGGCACGAGCGCGCGCTCGACCTCGGCCACGACCGTGCCCAGGGCCCGGCCCTGCACGTTGTGCTGCACCAGGATGCGGCGCATCCCGTCCTCGCGTCGCACCTCGTTGGCGGCGCGCGTGCGCTGCACGTCGGCCACGGTCTCCAGCGGAACGGCGGTGGCGCCCGCGCCGGCCACCAGGAGCCGGCCCAGGGCCGCGGGATCGCGGCGGTCCTCGGCGCGCAGGCGCATCACGATCGGATGGCTGAACTCGCGCAGCTGCAGGCGGCTCACTTCGCCGCCCTCGAGGGCCAACGCCACGACCTGCGCGACGTCCTCGACCTTGAGGCCCAAGCGCGCCAGGCGATCGCGATCCGGCAAGACCTCGATCTGATCGACGAGCACCAGGGGCTCGACCACGAGGTCGGTCACGCCGGGCACGGCCGCCACCGCGGCCCGGGCCTGTGCCGCGAGGCGGCGCAGCAGTGCGAGGTCCGGGCCCCGGATCTGGATCGCCACCTGTGCGTTCGAGCCCGAGAGCATGTGCGAGAGCAGGTGCGCGAGCGGCTGCTCCACCTCGATCGCGGCGCCGGGGAAGGTCTCCCCCACCCTGGTGCGCAGGTCGGCCAGGACCTCGGCGCGCGGGCGGTCGAGATCGGGGCGCAGGGCGACCACGGCCTCGCTCACCTCGATCCCCATCACGTGGTCGTCGCCCTCCGCGCGGCCGGTCCGGCGCGCCACGCTGGCGACTCCGGGCACGGTCAGCACGGCCTGCTCCAGGCGGCGGCCATAGGCGTCCGCGGTGCCGAGTCCGGTGCCGGGAGGGAGGAAGAGGTTCACCTGCGCCGACCCCTCCTGGAACGACGGCAGGAACTCCGAGCCGCGCGTGAACAGCACCACCGTGCCCACCAGCACCAGGGAGGCGCAGGCGGTGGCCACGGGCACGGCGCGGTCGAGCCCGAAGCCGACCACGCGGCCGCTCCATGCCTTCACCGCCCGCACCACCGCGCTCTCCCGCCCGCTGCGCACCACCGGGGCTTCCGGCAGGAGGTACACGCAGAGCACCGGGGTGACCGTCAGCGCCACCAGCAGCGAGGCCAGGATGCTGGTGATGTAGGCGACCCCGATCGGCGTGAAGAGCCGGCCCTCCATGCCCGAGAGGCCGAAGAGCGGCAGGTACACCGCGATCACCAGCAGCGTGCCGATCAGGATCGGCTTGCGCACCTCGCTGCTCGCCGCGAACACCACCTGCAGGGCCGGGCGCGGCGCCGCACGCTGGCGCTCCTGGCGCAGGCGGCGGAAGACGTTCTCCACGTCGACGATGGCGTCGTCGACGAGCGTGCCGATCGCCACCGCGAGCCCGCCGAGGGTCATGGTGTTGATGGACACGCCGCACCAGGTGAACACCAGGGCGGTGAGCGCGATCGAGAGCGGCAGCGCGGTCAGGGTGATGAACGTGGTGCGCAGGTTCCAGAGGAAGAGCAGCAGCACCAGCGTGACCAGGAACGCGCCGTCGCGGACCGCCACCAGGACGTTGTGCACCGCGCGCTCGATGAAATCCGCCTGCCGGAACAGCTGCGGGAGGAACTCGATCCCGTGCGGCAGCGCGGACGCTAGCTCGCGCAGCTCGCCGTCGATCCGCCCGGTGAGCGCAAGGGTGTCGATCCCCGGCTGCTTGGTCACGGCGATGACCACGCCCGGGCCGCCGTTCACCCCGGCCTCCCCCATGCGCACCGCCGCGGGTCCGAATGCGACCTCCGCCACGTCGCCGATGCGGATCGGCCGGGCCGGGTCCGGCCGCACCACCGCGCGCGCGAGTTCGGCCGGATCCTGCAGGAGGCCGCGCACGGTCACCGCCGGCCCCTGGGTCCCCAGGGCGAGGATCCCGCCCGAGGCACTCTGGTTGGCGGCCGTGATCGCATCGCGCACCTGCACCAGGGTGATCCCGAGGGCTTGCAGCCGGGTGGCGTCGACCTCCACCTGCAGCTGGCGCGGCGCCCCGCCGGCGACCGCCACCTGCGCGATGCCGGGGACGGCGAGCAGGCGTGGTTTGACCAGCTGGTCGACCAGGGCACGGACCGTGGCGAGGTCGGTGCCGGCGTCCCGGCTGCGCACACCCACGAACTGGATCTGGCCCATCAGGCTGGCCAGGGGCGCCAGGGTCGGCTGCACGTCGGCCGGCAGCTGCGCACGGACCAGGGAGAGCTTCTCCTGCACGACCTGCCGGTTGCGGTACGGGTCGGTGCCCCAATCGAAGAGCACCTGCACCAGCGAGAGCCCCGGACCGGAGGTCGAGCGCAGCCCCACCACGCCGGGCGCCCCGGTCATCACCTGCTCGAGCGGCCGCGTGACCAGCCGCTCGGCCGACTCCGCCGCCATGCCGTGCGCGTCGGTCAGCAGCGTGACCTGCGGCCGGTCGAGGTCGGGCAGCACGTCGATCGGCAGCCGCAGCGCCGTGAACGCACCCAGGGTCATGAGCACGCACGCGACCAGCACCACCCCGACCCGGTGGCGCAGCGCGCTGGCGATGATCCAGTCGAGCACGGTGGCCTCTAGTGGTCGTGGGTGTGGGCCGCATCGCCCTTGCCGGCCTCGAGGGCCTGGCGCAGGGCGAACGCCGCGGAGACCACGACGTGGTCGCCGGGGAAGAGTGCGCCGTCGTCGGCGACGACCACCACCTCGTGATCCTCGTGCTCGACGTGGACCGGCTGGCGGCGGAACGAGCATCCGTCGCGCAGGAACACCACGCGGTCCGGACCATCCTCGGCGACCGCGTCGCGCGGCAGGACGAAGCGATCCGGCAGCGTGCTCACCGGCAGGTATGCCCGATAGCGCGTGCCGGTGCGCAGCGCCCAGGAGCGCAGGGCCGCGCCCTCGACCAGGGGCGCGTTGCGCACCGGAACGTGGGCGTGCAGCAGCGCGCTCTCGCCGGGGTCGTCCTCCTCGCTGGTGATCCGCTCGATGCGCAGGTCTGCGAACGCCGGCCCGGTGCCGCCGAGGAGCGGCTCGGCGGAGAATGCGACCGCGCTGCGCGCCGCCTCCAACACGGCGCGCACCTCGCTCCCCACCGGCAGGAGCTCGAGGTGCATGTTCCAGCCGTCACGCAGCACGGCCACCGTCTGACCGCGCTCCACCCGCTGTCCCGCCCGCACGGCCACCTCCAGCAGCTCCCAGTCCGGGGTCCCCTCGGGACGCTCCGGCGCGCGCAGGCTCAGCACCGGCTCCAGGCCTCCCGCGACCGCCAGGCCTCGCACGTGCTCCAGTGTCTCGCCTTCGAGCAGGAGCGCGGCGGCCTCGCCGAAGTGCGCGCCGAGGCCCGGCACCTCGCGCAGCGTGGCGACCAGGGACGGCTGTGCCAGGCCGGCCCCGACCAGTTCGCCGAGCAGACCCACCGTCGCGGCTTCCGCGCGGGTCGCCGCGGGCAGGAGATCCAGGGCCTGCTCCGCGTGCTCGTTCCACAGGCCCTGGCGGCCCAGGGCCCCGCGCCACAGGACCCGGCCCGGTGGCAGGCCGCCGCCGGCCTCGAGCGCCGCGAGGTGCTCGGCGCTCAGGCCGCGCCGCTCCAGCGCATCGCGGGCGGCCTGCACGGCGGCCACGGCGCGCTCCAGCTCGTACTCCAGTTGCAGCTCGTCGCGGCGCGCCACCAGGGGCAGCTCGTCGGGGCGGCTCGCGCTGCGCAGGCCTCGCACCCGTTCCACCTCGCGGCGCGCCACGCGCTCCTGCACCAGGGCCGCACGCAGCGCGGCCGCCGCCTCCGCCGCGCTCCCGCTGCCCGGGTCGAGGAGCGTGCCGGTCCACTGCAGGCGCGGCCGCGGGATGGCGTCGCGGACCAGCGTCACGATCTCGCCGCCCTCCTCGATCACCTGGCCGGGCTCGGCCCGCACCGCGCGCACGACGCCGCCGAACGGCGCCACCACCGGCCGCCGCGCGAGGGGCGACTCGTGGATCACGGCCTGGATCGGCACCGTGCGCACGAACGTCCGCTTGGCCAGCGGCTCGATCCGCACGCCCAGGTTGGCGAGCGTCTGGGCCGAGAGCTCGGTGTCGTGGGCCTGCGCCTCCTCCGCCGCCGCCCCGCCCGCAGCCGCCTGGCCACCCTGGCGGGCCGCGTACCAACCACCGGCCAGGCCGAGCAGGGCACACGCGGCGCCCGAGAGGATCACGGTGAGGGGACGGTTCATCGATCGGCCTCCGGTTCGTCGGGGAAGCGCAGCAGCGGCGCGCCGCAGGCGGCCTCCAGTTCATGCCAGGAACGGTGCACGGCCTCCTCGGCGTCGAGGAGCAGGAGGCGCAGCGTCTGTTCCGCGCTCTGCAGGTCGAGGTAGCGCAGGGCGTCGACCAGTCCGCCCCGCAGCGCGCTCTCCGCGGCTTCGCTGGCCCGCCGGGCGGCCTCGGGCAGCGCGGCACGCAGGCGCATCCAGCGCTCGCCGCGCGCGTGCAGGCGGGCGCGTGCGTCCTCGATCGCGGCCAGCTGCGCGGCCAGGGCACCCTCGAAGGCGACGGCCGCCTCCGCACGCTGGCCGCGCGCTTCGGCGATGCCGGACTGGTTGCGGTCGAAGAGCGGGATCGGGATCCCGAGCACCAGCCCGAAGCGGTCGACCTCGTCCTGCCGCTCGTAGGTGCCGCCCACCTGGAGGCCCGGATACTGCAGGGCCACCTGGTGGCGCAGGCGCTGCTCGCACACCGCGTACTCGGCGCGCAGGCGGTGCAGCCCGGGATGGTCGCGCAGCAGGACCTCGCGCAGCACACCCGGCTCCGGCACGGCGTCGGGCAGCGGCGCGACGGGCAGGGGGCGCACCGCCAGCGCCGCGGCCGAGAGCCCCAGGAGCCGGCCGAGCCCGGCCCGGGCTTCCGCCTCGGCCTCCTCCGCCTGCGCGAGCTCGGCCTGGGCACGCCAGGTCACGCCTTCGAGCAGGACCAGCTCGGCGGCGCCGAGCTGCCCCGCCGCCGCCAGGCGGCGGGCGACGGTCCAGGCGCCGTCCGCGGTGGCCGCCAGCGCGGCGCGCAGGCCGCGGCGCGCGCGTGCGAAGTGGGCGGCGCTGACCGCCGCGCGCAGGCTCAGGTACTCCTCGCGCTCCGCGGCGATCCGCTGCACCAGCGCCGCCTCGGCACGCACCGCCAGGTAGTCGTCGTGGCTGGCGCGGACGCCCGGAAAGGGCAGCACCCAGCCGAGCGCGGCCTCCACGCCCCAGTCGAGGCTGCCGAGGATCCCGGGCCCGGTCAGCTGGCGCGGTTCGACGGACACCGTGGGGTTGGCCAGCGGGGTGCCCGCCTCGCGCAGGGCCGCGGCCGTGTCGTGCGCGGCACGGAGTGCACGCAGCCGCGGGTGCACCTCGCGTTGGCGGAGCGCCGCCTCGCGCAGGGTGAGCGGCACGGCCGCGCCGCGCTCCTGCTCGACGCGCGCCAGGAGCGCCGGCAGGTCGAGCGGGGCGGGCGTGTAGCTCTCGCAGCCCGCGGCCAGGGCGGCGGGCAGGGTGCAGCAGAGCAGCAGGTGTCGGGGGCGGGATGCGGAACGCACGTACGGACTCCAGGGATCAGCGGCCGGTCGTGGACGACCGGCGCGCTCAGACCTGGATCACGGTCACGCGCAGGGGCAGCAGCCGCGGATCCACGTCTGGTGGTCGAGGCGGATCGGAGATCCGCACCCCCCGCGGCGGTGCGCAGCAGGACTCCGCGGATGCCGACGCCGGGAGGGCGGCCGTGCCGGGCACGCCCGCGCGTTCGTCGCTCCGGGACGGCAGGAGTGCCGCGTCCTCGGCGTGTCCCTCACACGTGCACGCCAGCGCTGCCCCGTCGGTCCCGCCGGCGGCGGCGCCCGGCGTGCCGCTCAGGTCCACCCCGTGGCACTCGCACACGCAGGGCAGATGCGGCAGGAGGAGCACCAGCCAGGCCACGAGGGCGAGGCCGAGCTGCGCTGCGCGGCGTGCGGATCCGGCCGACATGTCGGCGGGGACTATCGGCGGCCACCCTCCCCGGGGTCAAGCCGAGGGCGACGCGGGGGCCGCGCCGTGCATGCCTTCCCCGGACGTGGCGGCCCGGGGATCATCCGCCGATGCACGCCATCCGCATCCAACGCCACGGCGGCCCCGAAGTGCTCGAGTCCGCCGAGGTCCCGGTGCCCGAGCCTGGCCCCGGCCGGATCCGCGTGCGCTTGCAGGCGATCGGGGTCAACTTCATCGACGTCTACCAGCGCACGGGCCTCTACCCGCAGAGCCTGCCCTTCGTGCCCGGGGTCGAGGGTGCCGGCGTGGTCGACGCCGTCGGTCCGCAGGTCGCCGGAGTGCGCGTCGGAGACCGCGTCGCCTTCGCCCAGCAGCCAGGCAGCTACGCCGCACAGGCGGTGATCGAAGCCACGCGTGCGGTGCATGTGCCCGTCGGGATCGGCATGGACACGGCGGCGGCGCTGCTGCTGCAGGGGATGACGGCCCACTACCTCGCCTGCGACACGTTCCCGCTCCGCCAGGGACACATGGCGCTCGTGCATGCCGGCGCGGGCGGCGTGGGACTGCTGCTCACCCAGATCGCAGTGCGCCGTGGCGCGCGCGTGCTGGCCACGGTCTCCAGCGAAGCGAAGGCCGAGCTGGCGCGCGGCGCGGGGGCCGAACGCGTGGTGCGCTACGACCGCGAGGACTTCGCGGCGGCCGCCCGCGCATGGAGCGGCGGCCGCGGCGTCGACGTGGTGTACGACTCGGTCGCCGCGACGACCTTCGCCGGCAGCCTCGCGAGCCTGCGGCCACGGGGCATGCTGGTGCTCTACGGACAGTCCAGCGGGCCGGTGCCGCCCTTCGACCTGCGCGAGCTGAGCAAGGGCGCCTGGTTCGTGACCCGCCCGACCCTGCACCACTACGTCCATCTGCCCGAGGAGTTGCAGGCGCGCAGCCGCGACCTCTTCGCATGGCTGGCGGAAGGCTGGCTGCGGGTGCGGATCGGCCAGCGCTGGCCCCTGGGCGAGGCCGCGGCAGCCCACCGCGCCCTGGAGGGCAGGGCCACCACCGGCAAGGTGCTGCTGATGCCGTGAGAATCGGACGGAATCCGCCGGAGATTCCGGCTCCGCCGGTTTCCAGGAGGTCGAGGTCCCACAGGAGTCGCACGCCACGCGACGATTCCCGCCACCAGCCGCCCATGCCCGGTCCCGACCGAGACACCTTCGACCGCCTGGTGCACGAACACCACGCCGCCGTGTACCGCAGCGCCCTGCGCATCGTGCGCCGCGCCGGCGACGCGGAGGACGTGGCCCAGGAGGTGTTCCTGCGGGTGCTGGCCGGCAAGGCACCGATGCACCGGGCCGAGGAGCCGCAGGCCGCGCTGTGCTGGCTGGCCACGCGGCTCGCGCTGAACCATCTGCGCGCCGCGCGGCGCCGCGACCGCAAGGAGAGGGGAGCTGCCATGCCCGAGAGCCAGGCCACTCCGGCGGACGATGCCGCCGATCACGAGTTGCACGCCACGGTGCGTGTCCAGATCGATGCGCTGCCGGACGACCTGCGCCTGCCCCTCCTGCTGCGCTACCAGGACCGGCTCACCTTCGCGGCGCTGGGCAGCGCGCTGGCGCTGTCCGAGTCGACCGCCCACGAACGCGTCCAGGAGGCGCTCGCCCGCCTGCGCCAGCGTCTCGCGGGCGCAGGGCTCGCAGTGGCGCCCGCGAGGCTGGCCGAGCTGGTCGCCGTTGCGGACCCGGCCGCGGCCCCCGTCGGCCTTCAGACGCGGCTGCTCGCGCTGCGACCGGCAGGGCTTGCCGCGCTGCCGGCGGCGGGGCTCGCCACGCTCGGCGGGCTGGCGGTCATTGGCGTGGTGGCCCTCGCGTCCGCGTGGTTCCGCGACGCGGGGTCCTCGGCCACCGTGCCGGAGGGCGGACCCATCGCCGCCGCGGCGGGACCTGCGGTCCACCCTCAGGACCCGGCGCCGCGGCCGAGTCCCCGCACGCCCGTCGCGGATCCAGCCACGCGCGGCGCCGGCGCGCCGCCTGCACCGCGGAGCTCGGCTGCGTTCTCGGGCACGGTGCACGATGCGCTGGCCTGGCCGCTCGCAGGCGCACGGGTCGCGGCGGTCGCGGCCGGCAATCTGAAGCCGTTCGAGCTGGCCGCGACGCGCAGCGATGCGTCCGGTGCATTCCGCCTCGAGGTACCCCTGGCCGGCACGCCGGTGCCCGCAGAGCGGATCCGCATCCGCGTGACCGAGGGTCCCCGCCAGCTCCTGGAGACCGCGGAGCTGGAGCTGCCACGCGACGGCGACCCTGCCCCACTGCGCCTCACGCTGCCCCCGGACACGGGCACGGAGGCCAGCCGCTTCACGCTGGCCGTGACCGTGCGCGACGCCGCGGGCCGGCCGGTGGCGGACGTGCCCGTGGCGCTCTACGCGCAGGGCGACGCCGCGCCGCGCCCCGGCCAGAGTCCGCCCGAGGCCGAATCGAGGACCGGCGCGGACGGCGTGGCCGCGCTGGACGGGCGCAGCCCGGGCGCCAAGCTCGTGTTCGGGGACGGGCGCAGGCTCGGCTTCAGCGGCGCGTTTGCCACGGTGACCATCGAACGACCCGGCGCACATCGGGCCAGCCTCGAGCTGGTCGCGGGCGCCACCCTGCACGCCCGGCTCGCCCTGGTCGGCGGCGGCACGCCGGAGTGGGCGAACGTATGGCTCGAGGACGAGACCACGCACCTGCAGCACAGCGGGGAGCTGCGCGACGGGGCGGTGGAGTTCACCGGCCTGGGGCCGGGGCCGTTCACGCTGCGGGTGTACGCCCATCCGTACTCGCCGGCGCGGCGGCGCGGCCTGCGCCCCGGTCCGGACCCGGTGCAGGTGCTCCTCAAGCTCGCCGAGGATCCGCGCGCCGTCGGGCACCACATGGCGGAGGTGCACGGCACGCTCTTGGACGCCGCCACCGGCGCGACCGTGGCATTCGAGCCGGGTCAGGTCGAGGCGCACCCCGTGCGGGACGGCGATTCGACGCTGGCCGTCGACCGGATCGAGCCGCCGCGCCCGGTCCAGCGGATGCTGGATCGGCGCAGGATCGAGGCCTTCCACGTCGGCGGGCTCGAGCCGGGCGAGTGGGCGGTGGTGGCGCGCGTGCCCGGCTATGCGCCCGCGGTGTGGATCGGGACGCTCGCCGAAGCGGAGCTGCGTACGGGCGTCGCACTCTACCTGCAGCGCGGTGCCGAGGTGGCGGGGCGGGTCGTCGACGACCAGGGGGTGCCGGTGGCCGGGGCCCTGGTGTTCGTCGCCGGTCTCGGGGCGCGGGCCGACGCCAACCTGCGGGCCTGGGAGGCGACGCAGGGCCAGCGGGACGCGCGCGCGGCGGCGCCCGCCGCGCTGGCCGCGTCGGCGCGCACCGGCGACGACGGCAGGTTCGTGCTGCGCCACGTCCCAGGCGGCGTGAGTCTGCGCGTGGTGGCGGTCGCGCCACGGCATCGGCTCGCGCTCAGCCCGCCCTTCGTGCTGCGCGAGGGCGAGGTGCGCGCCGACGTCGGGCTGCGCGCGAGCCCGCGCTGAGCAGCGCCCCGCTGCCGTGCCGGGGCGGCCTATTCGTTGGCCGGCATCCGCACGATGTAGCCGCCCGACTTGTCGTCGCGTTCGAGCCGCACGAGCCCGAGGCGCGCGGCGGCCTCGAGCATGCTGTTGAACGAGCGGAAGCCGTGGAACGTCTCGTTGAAGCCCGGGTTGCGGCGTTTGAGCGCCTGCTTCACCATCGAGCCCCACACCTTCTCCTCGCCGCCGCGCTCGTCGATCAGCTCCTCGGCGGTGGCCACGATCAGGTCGATGCCCTTCTGGGCCCGCTCGTCGTCGCTGCTCTTGCGCGCAGCCGTGGCCTTGGGCGCCGCGCCGACCGCGGCCCGGCCGGCGGTCTTGGCTGCGGCGCGCGGCGCGGCGGAGGCGGAGGACTCCGCGCCGGCCACGGCGGCCGCCCGGGCCGGCGCCTTGCGGGCGACGGGCTCGCGCTTCTGGCGCACGAGATCGTCGTAGAAGATGAACTCGTCGCAGTTGGCCATCAGCAGGTCCGACGTCGAGTTCTTCACGCCGACCCCGATCACCGTGCGGTCGTTCTCGCGCAGTTTGGAGACGAGGGGAGAGAAATCGGAGTCGCCGCTGATGATCACGAAGGTGTCGACGTGCGGCTTGGTGTAGCAGAGGTCCAGGGCGTCGACGACCATCCGGATGTCCGCAGAGTTCTTGCCGCTCTGCCGCACGTGCGGGATCTCGATCAGCTCGAATGCGGCCTCGTGCATCTGCGCCTTGAACGTGCGGTAGCGGTCCCAGTCGCAGTACGCCTTCTTCACCACGATGCTGCCCTTGAGCAGCAGCCGCTCCAGCACCTTGCCGATGTCGAACTTGGCGTAGTTGGCGTCGCTCACGCCGAGGGCGATGTTCTCGAAGTCGCAGAACAAGGCCATGTTGATCACGCCAGCAGGCTCAGCCACGGTCGTCTCCTGAAGGAAGGTCTCGGGGGCAGGATAGCCGCGCGGCCGTCGCCCCCCGCCCGGGAAAGCGCTGACGGCCGCACGCCGCTAGCGCGCCAGCTGCACCGCCAGGGCGTCGCGCAGCCGTTCGCCGCCGCCGTCCAGGACGTCGAGGGTCTTGGCGTCGCGATAGTGCCGCTCCACGTGGTACTCGACCACGAACCCGTAGCCGCCGTGGATCTGGATGGCCTCGTCCGCGGCGTACACGGCGGCTTCCACGCCCTCGATCCGCGCCAGCATGGCGGCGATCTGGACCTCGGCGTGCGCCGGATCGGTGTGCAGGTCGGCGAGGCGGGCGGCGTGGTAGGCAGCGTGGCGCGCGGCGAGACCCCGCCGCCTGGCCTCGACCAGCTTGTGGGCCACGGCCTGCTGGGCCAGGAGCGGCTTGCCGAACGCGATCCGCTCGCCAGCGTGCCGGACCGCCGCACGCCACGCGGCATCCGCGATCCCGGCGCCGATCGCTGCCCCACCGATGCAGGCCGCCAGGCCGGCGCGCCGCAGCGCGCCTTCGGCCTCGCCGGCCTGGGCGAGCGCGTGCCGCGCGGGCAGCGCGACGCCGCGGAACTCCACGGCAGCCGGCGCCGCGGCGCGGAACCCGAGGGGACGCAGCGGCCGCACCTCCGCCTTGCCCGGTGGCACGTGCAGGAGCACGGGACCGTTGTCGGAGCGCGCGGCGACCAGCAGGTGCTCGGCCTGGGCGGCGCCCACGACCAGGGGGGCCACGCCGTCCACGACGATCTCGCCGCCGGGCGCCTGCCTGGCGTTCAGGCCGGACTCGGGGCCGACGAAGGCGCAGAGCGTCCCGCCGAGGATCTCGCCGAGCAGGTCCGCCGCGGCGGGCACGCCGTCGAGCGCCTTGCCGCACAGCCCGGCCTGACCCAGGAAGAGGCGCGCGGTCGAGGCACAGCCCCGCGCCACCTCCTCGAGAGCCACGACGAAGGTGAGCCAGCTCATCCCGGCGCCGCCGCTCGCCTCCGCGACCGGCAGGCCGAGCAGGCCGAGCTCCGCGAGCTGTCGATACGACTCCAGCACGAAGGTGCCGTGCTCGTCGTGCTCCAGGGCCCTGGGTCCGGCCACGTCGGCGACGAAGCGGGCCACGGTGTCGAGGATCAGGTTCTGCTCCTCGGAGAGTTCGAAGTTGTGCATTGCCAAGCTCACCGCAGCGGCGGCGCCGGTCGGATTGGGTCAGGAGGTGGTGCCTTGCGCGACAGGGATGGGCGCCTCAGCGGCCGCCGTTCCAGAAGTAGAGGAGCTTCGGGCCGCTGGTGGTGCGCAGCAGGGTGGCCGCGACCTCGTCCAACGTGCGCGGTGCGCGCGCCTGCGCACCCGTGAACAGATCGAAGAGCGAGGGCAGGCGCCGGTGTTCCACCACCGAGGCCTTGTCCACGCCGAGGCGCTCGCGCAGGAGGCGCTGCACCTCCTCCTCGTTGCCGAGGCGGTCCACGAGGCCGGCCTCCTTGGCCTGGCTCCCGGTGTAGATCCGCCCGTCGGCGAGCCGGTAGACCCTCTCGCGGTCGAGTCCGCGACCCCGGGCGACCACGTCCACGAAGCGTTCGTACATCTCGTCCACGATGCCGGTGAGGATGCGCCGCTCCTCGTCCCGCATCGGCCGCATCGGCGAGAGGATGTCCTTGTAGGGCGTGCGCGCGCTGATCACGTCGTTCGAGGCGACGCCGACCTTGCGCGCCGCCTCGGCGAAGTTCCAGCCGCTGAGGATCACGCCGATCGAACCCGTGATGGTCGTGGGGCGGGCCACGATCGTGTCGCAGGCGGCAGCCACGTAGTAGCCGCCGGACGCCGCCATGTCGCCGAAGTGCGCCACCACGGGGGTCTCCGGGTGCGCGGCGCGGAAGCGCGTGATGGCGTCGTGGATCTCGTCGGAGTCGGTCACCCCGCCGCCGGGCGAGTCGATCACGAAGAGCACCGCGCGGACGTTGCTGCCCGGCCGCCCCGCCATCTCCAGGGCCTTGCGGACGCGCGACACGCTGTGGCCCGGTGCGCCCATCAGCGGCGAGGCTGCCTCGGAGATCGCGCCCTCGATCGGGATCCGCAGGATGCGGGTGCTCGCGCCGGCATCGCCTGCCACGTGCACCACCTGGTACATCGCGCTGTCGTCGAAGCCGCCGGTGAGGCCGCTGGCCGCCGAGCCGACCGCGACGAGCAGGAGGAGGACGTTCAGCCCCCCCGAAACGAAGAGCAGCAGGGTGAGGAAGATCGCGACGTAGAACGAGACCGGGCGTCCTTCGCGCGGCTGCGGCTGGTACGGCGGGGCGGGCGGGGGGAACCCGGCGGGCTCGTAGGGGGGCGTGGCTCCCATCTCAGCCTCCCAGAACCCCGCGCGCGACGACCAGCCGCTGGATGTCGGTGGCGCCCTCGTAGATCTCGGTGATCCGCGCGTCGCGCAGGAACCGCTCGGCGGCGCCGCTGGCCCCGGCGGGGCCGAGGATCGCCACCGCGCTGCGCGCGGCCCGATTGCAGAGGCGGCTCGCCGCGAGCTTGGCCATGGCCGCCTCCTTGGAACAGCGCACGCCGCGGTCGCGGAGCACCGCCGCACGCCAGGTGAGGAAGCGGGCGGCGTCCAGGTCGGCGGCGAGATCCGCCAGCTGGTACTGCGCCGCCTGCGAGCCGCCGCTGGACCGGCCCTTGTCGTCGCGGATGGTCTCGAGATGGTCGCGGATGAGGTCGTGGCAGGCGCGGGCGATCCCCAGCGACTGCGACGCGATCCCCAGGCGCCCGCCGTCCAGCGTGTCGAGGGCGATGGCGAAGCCCTGGCCCTCCTGGCCCAGCAGGTTGGCGGCCGGGACCTGCACGTTGTCGAGCAGGATCTCGACGGTGGGCGAGGCGCGGATCCCGAGCTTGCGCTCCTTCTTGCCTACACCCACGCCCGGCCAGCCGCGCTCGACCAGGAACGCGGAGATGCCCTTGTTGCGGTCGGGACTGGTGCGGGCGAACACGATGAAGAGCGACGCTTCGCTGCCCGTGGTGATCCAGAGCTTGGGTCCGTTCAGCACCCAGGCGTCGCCGGCACGCTTCGCCTCGCAGCGCAAGGCCGCGACGTCGGAACCCGCGCCGGCCTCGGACAGGCAGTACGCGCCCAGCCATTCGCCGGTGATCAGGCGCGGGAAGTAGCGCCGCTTCTGCTCGTCGTTCCCCCACTTCGCCAGCGGGGAGCAGGCCAGCGAGTTGTGCACCGAGACGGTGACTCCGGTGGACGGGCACACCGCGTTGAGCTCCTCGAGCAGGACGCAGCTGGCCAGGTTGCCCAGCTCGGAGCCGCCGTGCTCCCTGGGCACGGTCACGCGCAGCAGGCCGAGCCCGGCGGCGCGGGCCACCGCCTCGCGCGGAAAGCGCGCCTCGGCGTCCAGCCCGGCCGCGATCGGCGCCAATTCGCGCTCGGCGAAGGCCCGGACCGTGGCCTGCAAGGCCTTCAGGTCCTCGGGCAACTCGAAGTCGGCGACCCGGGCGCCCGTCGGGGCGCCCGGGGTCTTGGAAGGGTTGGTCATGCGCGTGCGGAGGGTGCGGGCGCGGCGTTCAGGCCTTGGCGTAGTCGTAGAAGCCCTTGCCGGTCTTCCGGCCGAGATGGCCGGCGGCCACCATGCGCCGGAGCAGGGGGCAGGCACGGTACTTGTCGTCACCCAGCCCGTCCTTCAGCACGTCGAGGATGTTCACGACCACGTCCAACCCGATCAGGTCCGCCAGGGTGAGGGGTCCCATCGGGTGGTTCATGCCGAGCTTCATGATCTCGTCGATGCCTTCCCTGGTGCTCACGCCCTCCAGGAGGCAGTACGCGGCCTCGTTGATCATCGGCATGAGCACGCGGTTGGACACGAAGCCGGGGTAGTCCTGGGCCTCGACCGGCGTCTTGCCCATGGCCTTGGCGCACTCCATGGTCCAACGCGTCGTCGCCTCGGAGGTGTCCTGGCCGCGCACCACCTCGACCAGGGCCATCATCGGCACGGGGTTCATGAAGTGCATCCCGATCACCCGGTCGGCGCGCCGCGTGGCAGCGCCCAGGACCGTGAGCGAGATCGACGAGGTGTTGCTGGCGAGGATCGTCTCGTTCGGGGTGAGGCCATCCAGGGTGCGGAACACCTGCTTCTTCACCTCGAGGTTCTCGGTGACCGCCTCCACCACCAGCTGGGTCCTGGCGACCGAGTCCATCGCCGTGCTGGGCGTGATGCGCGCCAGGATCTCCCTGGCCTGCGACTCGGTCAGCTTCTCCTTCTTGACGAAGCGTGCGAGGCTCTGCTGCACCGCATTGATGCCGCGCTGCACGAACTCGTCCTTGACGTCGATCAGCAGCGTCGGCACTCCGACCATGGCGAACGACTGGGCGATGCCGTTGCCCATGGTGCCTGCGCCGATCACGGCGACCATCTTGGGAAGGCTCATGCGATCCTCTCCACGGCCAGGGCGACGGCGTTGCCTCCGCCGAGACAGAGGCCGGCGATGCCGCGGGACTTGCCGCGGTCGGCCAGCGCGTGCAGCAGCGTGACCAGCAGCCGCGCGCCCGAGCACCCGATCGGGTGGCCGAGCGCCACCGCGCCGCCATGCACGTTCACGCGCGCGGCGTCCAGCTCGAGGGTGCGGGTGAGCGCCACGGCCTGCGCGGAGAACGCCTCGTTCAGTTCCACGAGGTCGAAGTCCCTGGGTTTGCAGCGCAGCTGCGCGCAGACCTTCTGCACCGCGATCTCGGGCGCCATCATCACCCACTCCGGGGCGAGTCCTCCGGTGGCGTAGCCGAGGATGCGCGCGATGGGGGTCACCCCGTGTGCGCGTGCGAACTCCTCGTCCATCACCACCAGCGCGGCGGCGCCGTCGCTGATCTGCGAGGCGTTGCCGGCGGTGACGGTGCCCTTGTCCTTGACGAACGCGGGGCGCAGGCGCGCCAGCGCCTCGGCCGTCGTGTCGGCGCGGGGCCCCTCGTCCTTGTCGAAGCGGGTCACCTGCCCCTTGGGCCCGGCAACCTCCACCGCGAACACCTCCTTCTGGAACTTGCCCGCGGCCAGGGCGGCGACCGCGCGGCGGTGGCTCTCCGCGGCGAAGCGATCCTGGTCCTCACGGCTGACGCCGTACTTCTCGGCGACCAGCTCGGCGGTGTTGCCCATGTGGAAGTCCCGGTAGGCGTCCCAGAGGCCGTCCGCGATCATGCCGTCCAGCACCTGGGCGTGGCCGAGGCGATGCCCGGCCCGGGCCTGCGGCAGGTAGTAGGGCGCGTTGGTCATGGACTCCATGCCGCCCGCGACGAGGCACTTCGCGTCGCCGGCCTTGATCGCCTGGGCGGCGAGCATCACGGACTTCAGCCCGCTGCCGCACACCTTGTTCACGGTGAACGCACCCACCGCGTCCGGGATGCCCGCGCCGCGCAGCGCCTGCCGGGCGGGGTTCTGACCGAGTCCGGCAGTGAGCACGCAGCCCAGGATCACCTCCTCCACCGCGTCCTTGGGGAGGTGGGCGCGGTTCAGCGCCTCGCCAACCGCCAGCGCGCCGAGCCGGGGGGCGGGGAAGGACGCCAATGCGCCCTGGAACTTGCCGATGGCGGTCCGGCACGCGGAGACGAGAACGGGTCTGCCCATGGTGCACCTCTGCCGGGGCTGCGCGGGGGGATTACCGCAATGCGTGCGGTCGGGCGAGGATAGGTCGCCCTTGGAGGGAGTCAACGGCGGTCTCCGGCGGCTCTTTCCTGCACCTGGGCCGGGAGTCGCCGGCGGCTCGGGGCGGGAACCGGCGCGCTGCGGGAGCCTTCCGGGCAGGGTCCAGGACCGTTCGCCGCGAGCCGCGGGGCCGAGGGAGGGCCGGACGCGACGCCCTAGCGCCCGGCTCGGGTCGCGGTATGGACGGCGGAGGGGCAGTGGGCGGCCAGGACGCAGCGCTCGCACGCGGGTTTGCGCGCGGCACAGACCTTACGGCCGTGCCAGATCAGGGCGTGGGAGAACCAGATCCAGTCCTCCCGCGGGATCCGCTCCATCAGGTCGCGCTCGATCTTGACCGGGTCGCCGTGCCGGGTGAGGCCGAGGCGCCGCGCCAGCCGGGCGACGTGGGTGTCGACCACCACGCCCTCGGCGCGTCCGAACGCCGTGCCCAGGACCACGTTCGCGGTCTTGCGAGCCACGCCCGGCAGCTCGAGCAGGTCCTCCATCCGGTCCGGCACGCGCCCCGCGAACCGGGTCACCAGCGTGCGCGCGGCGCCCTGGATGTTCTTCGCCTTGTTGCGGAAGAACCCCGTCGAGCGGATCTCCTGCTCGAGGAGCGGCAGCGGCACCTCGGCCAGAGCCTCCGGCGTCCCCCACCTGGCGAAGAGTCCGGGCGTGACCAGGTTGACGCGTTCGTCGGTGCACTGCGCCGAGAGGATGGTCGCCACCAGGAGCTGGAACGCATCCCGGTGCACGAGCGCGCAACGCGGCTCGGGGTGCTCCTTGCGCAGTCCACGCAGGATCGCGGCGAGGCGGCGGCGCTCCGCCGCGGGATCGGCACGTCGGACCACGCGGGAGGCTTACGGCGCCAGGCTCGGCGGCGCAACTCTTGCCACTCGATTGCAGGACTCCTACGCTCCGCCCGATGGTCGCGGCGCAAGGCACGATCCTGCTCGTGGCGAGCCTGGCCGGCATCGGGCTGGTGCCGTTCCTGCGGCGCCGGCCGCATCTCCTGGCCGCGGGCACGGCGTTCGCAGCCGGCATCCTCCTGCCGGCGATCTTCATCCACATGCTGCCCGAGGCCATGGCCCGCAGCGAGTTGGCCAGCGTGCTCTTCGTGCTCGGCTTCGTCGGGATGCTGCTGCTCAGCCAGCACGTGCTCAAGACCGACCCGTGTTGCGACCACGAGCACGCGCAGCACGCCGGCCTGCCGAGCTACGTGGCGCTGGCCCTCTGCTCGGTGAACGACGGCCTGATCATGGGCGCAGACGTGGAGTGCGGCTTCGCGTCGACCACGCTCTGGGCGATGGTCCTGCACAAGGTCTCGTCCTCGTTCGCGCTGGTGATGCTGCTGGCCAGTTTCGGCTACCAGGTGCACCGCCTCGCCGGGGTGCTGGCCCTGGTGGCGTTCGCGGCGATCACGCCGGCCACCCTGGTGTTGGCCACGCAGGTGGAGGCGATCCTGCCCTACACCGCCATCCTGCAGGCACTGGCCAGCGGCGCGATGCTCTACGCGATCGCCGAGACCATGCTGCCACGCATGGAACACGCGGCGCGCGATCGCGGATCGGCAGCGCTTCCGGCCTTCCTCATCGCCGTGCTGCTCAGCATCGCGATCGAGAAGCTGGGCCACCAGCACGAGCACCCCGGACACGTGCACGCCGATCAGGGCAACCAGGCGGAACCGCGCCGCTAGGCCGGGCCCCGAGGCCCCTCCGCGGGGAGCTGCGGGGTGATGGTGGAGACGAAGGGACTCGAACCCTCAACCTCAGCAATGCGAGCGCTGCGCTCTACCAATTGAGCTACGTCCCCACGCAGGGCGTGAAGGGCCGGGGAGACTAGCGAGGGTCCCAGGGGAAGGGAAGGGGGCGCTACACCCCTTCGCACCGGCCTCGCGCAGGGGGTCGGAAGGCCCCACGCGTGGCCGGGAGCCGCGCGCGGATGCGGCCGCGGGCGCTCCGCGCCACGTCCCGATCCGGGACTGGGACCGCGGGTCTTGGCGCGGGCAAAAGATCGATCGCCCTTCCTTCCGATGAAGCTGTGCGGTGGGGCTTTCCCACCTGGACCGGGACGGAGCGCCAACGTGACGATGGAGAGCTACACGATCCAAGAGGCCGCCAGGCTCCTGGGAGTCGGGGAGGATCAGGTCCGGCACACGCTGCAGGATCTGGCCGCCAAGAACCCAACCCTGAGCGGCAAGGAACCCCTGACCAAGGACACGGTGGAGGCGGTCCGCCAGGCACTACGCGGTGCCAAGCCCGCCCCCGCCGCAGGCAAGCAGGGCGCCACGGTGTTCTGCGTCACGTCCGGCAAGGGCGGCGTGGGCAAGACCGCGTTCGCGGTCAACACCGCCGTGGAATTCGCGCGCCGCGGCTACCGCACGATCGTCGTCGACGCCGACCTGGGGCTGGCCAACGCACACATCCTCGGCGGCGTGAAGCCAGCCAAGACGCTTTCCGACCTCCTCGACAAGAAGGCCGAGCTGCACGAGATCATCGTGGACGGCCCGGGTGGCGCGAAGTTCGTGTCCGGCGGCAGCGGCGTGGCCGAGATGGCCAACCTGGACGACGCAGGTCGGAAGCGGATCGTGGACGCGGTGCAGGCGCTGAAGCCGTACTGCGACATCGTCGTGATCGACACCGGCGCCGGCGTGTCCAAGGCGGTCACCGACTTCGTGGCGATCAGCGATCACACGATCGTGGTCACGACCAGCAACTTCGCGGCGATCGCCGATGCCTACGGCATCGTCAAGATCATGGTGCAGGAGGGCTACCGCCGCTCCATGCACCTGGTGGTGAACCGGGTCCGCTCGCCCGAGGAGGCCGAGCAGGTGTTCAAGAAGTTGAAGGGCTGCACCGAGCGATTCTTGAGCTTCGACCTCAACTGGCTCGGATTGCTGCCGGAAGATACCAGTGTGGAGGGGGCTGTGACGAAGCGCAGTCCCTTCTGCGAGTCGTTCCCCAACAGCGTCGCGACGCGCTACCTGAAGAAGGTGGTCACCTCGCTCGAGCGGTTCCTGCCGGTGCTCGCCGGCCGGACCGGTTGAGCCGGAGCGCGACGGCCAGCGGGGCAGCGATCGGGAGAGTCATCGGGAAACCGGGAACGCAACACACAACGCAGGTGGTGTCACCGTGAAGCAGGAACACGATCGTCGGCTGGACTCCGCGCTCCTCGAGGGGAAGGGCGGGAAGATGAGCGAGAAGGACTTTCCGCAGGCCAACAAGGGCATCCTGGCGGAGAACGTGGCGGAGGAACTGAACGTCCCGCGCCGGACCGCGGCCCGCGTCCTCGACGCGGTGCTCGACTCCATCCGCGACCTGCTGCGCGCCCGTGGCCGCGTGGCGGTGAAGGGCTTCGGCACCTTCGAGCGCAAGATCCGCAAGGGTCGCGCCTACAAGCACCCGCTCTCGGGCAAGAGCATCGAGGTCGCCGACAAGGAGACCATCCTGTTCAAGCCCAGCGATCAGCTGATCGTCGAGACCCGCACGGGCGCGACGCCTCCGGCGCGCAAGCCGAGCGGCGGCCAGCCCGACGACATCCTGTTCCAGGGCTGATCCGGACGGGAACTCGATGACGGCCGGGCGAGCGCCCGGCCGTCGGCGTTTCGGGATCCTGCCCGCGCGAACGCTCCGCTATCGTCTCCGCCTTCCTGCCGTGGCCAGATCCCCCACCCCCCCGCCCTTCGTCGCCGCCTGCGTGCAGTTCGATGTGCACCGCGGCGAGGTCGAGCGCAACCTCGCCGCTGCCGAGGCCGGCCTGCGGGCCGCCGCGGCCGCCGGGGCGCGGCTGGCGGTGCTGCCCGAGGTGTGGACCACGTCGATCCAGGCGGCGTACGGCGCCGAGATCGTGCAGCGCAGCCTCGCCGCCGAGGCAAGGCTCCAGGAACTCTCGCGCACCCTTGGCATGGTGGTGGTGGGCGGCGGGATCGAGAGCGAGGAGGGCCGCATCTACAACGTGGCCCGCGTCGTGGCCGAGGGGCGGGTGCTGGGTACCGCGCGCAAGATCCACCTCTTCTCCCCCAATGGCGAGGACAAGGTGTTCACCGCCGGCGAGCGGCCGCTCCTCGTGGAGACGCCCCTGGGCCGCATCGGGGTGGCCATCTGCTACGACCTGCGGTTCCCCGAACTGGTGCGCTGGTTCTTCGCTCAGCGCGCCGAGGTGCTCTGCGTCCCGGCGCAGTGGCCCGAGGCCCGCGCCGAGCACTGGCTGGCACTCAGCCAGGCGCGCGCGATCGAGAACCAGCTCTTCCTCATGGCGTGCAACCGCACCGGACGCGAACCGTCCCTCAAGCGCCAGGCGGCACTGCACTTCCCTGGCAACAGCCGGATCGTCGACCCGACCGGCGAGATCCTCGCACGCGGCAACGGCGAGGACGAGCCGGTCCTGGCGACCCTGGACCTGGCCCGCACGCGCATGATCCGGCGCCTGCTGCCGATCGAACGGGACCGGCGTCCCGAGGTCTATGAACGGATCTGGGGTCCCGGCTGGCGACCCCTGCGCGGCTGAACCGCCCCGCGGATCACGCGAAGGCCTTCAGGCGCTGGATCCGTGCCGGCCGCTGCAGCCGCGCCAGGGCGGCCTTCTGCAGCTGGCGCACGCGCTCCGCGGTGATGCCCATGTCGGCCGCGATCTCGCCGAGTGTCTCCGGCGTGCTGCCGTCCAGACCGAAGCGCCGCGAGAGGATCTGGGACTCGCGCTCGGGCAGCTCCTTCAGGAGTTCGCCCAGGCGCTCCTGGAGGTTGCCGTCCTGCACCAGTTCGGGCACGGGAACGTCGCGCTCGTCGGCCAGGGTCTGGGACAACGTGCCCCCCTCCTCGTCGCCCGGCAGCTCGGCATCGATGCTCACGGCGTAGCGGCGCGTCGCCAGGAGCTCCTCCAGCCGTTCCACAGGCATGCCCAGCCTGCGCGCGACCTCCTCGTTGGCGATCTCGCGGCCATCGGCACGCCGCGCCTCCTCGCGGATCCGCTGCACCTTCTTGAGGGTCTTCTGCACCCACACCGGGATGCGGACCGTGCGCGAGGCGTTGTAGAGCAGCTTCAGGATCGCCTGATGGATCCAGTACTGCGCGTAGGTCTTGAAGCGCACGTCGCGCCGCCAGTCGAAGCCGTCGATGGCCTGGAACAGGGAGGCATTGCCCTCCTGGACGAGATCCTGCAGGTCGACGCCCAGGCCCCGGTAGCGATGCGCGCAGGCGGTGACCATGTAGAGCGCGGACTCGACGTACACACGACGCAGATGCTGTACCTCCTGGAGGCAGCGCGCTGCGTACCGCAGGGCGATCCGGTCGACGTTCGCGGGCAGCTCGGAGGGCAGCCGGTAGCCGTCGTCCTCGATGGCCCGGATCTGGTCGGCGTCGAACCCTGCCTGGGTCATCGCCATCCGCGCCCGCACCTTGAGGAACTCGTAGCGCCGCGCCATCAAGAACTCGCCATGGCGGTCGAGGCGGGGGATGCGCTGGATCTGCGCTTCGTAGAGTCCGACCCAGGTCACACGTGGATCCACGCCCACCTGCGAGAAGGGTGTGCCCGCCTCGTCCACGGCGGCACGCTCCCCGGCTGCGCCGGCGTCCTCGCCGACACCCGTCACCTCGAGCCGGATCGCCTTGGCGCAGAACTCACGGGCCAGCTTCTGCAGGCGGGCGTCGTATTCGGGCGTCGGGACGTCCAGGAGCTGGTCCACCACTGCGAGGTCGAGCAGCTGGTTGGGGACCAGGCGCGGCAGGCGCGCGGTGCGGATTCGGCGTGAGAACATGGTCAATCCTCGTGGCTAGGACGTCCAGATATCTACCTGAACAATCACCTCGACTCCAGTGAATTACATGCTGTCTACGTTTTTTAGTGGACAAAACTCCAGGGCTTCTGTCGCCATGGGTGCTGTCGACTCAAGGCAAATTATTTCAAGCACTTACGTTCGATCCGGAGCTTGGGTCCCGTGCGCCCGGCTTGGCTGGGCGACCGCCCGACTGCCGGACCGATGATGGCCGGGTGGATGCGGTTTCCGACGGCGCGATTGCGCAGACGTAACGGAGTTCGGGCGGCGCGGGCGGCGGTCGACCCGAACCTCCCCGCGTGGTCCCCCCCGGCCAGGGAACGACGGTCAGCGCTTGTTGCCCAACGACTTCGCGATGAGCAGCAGTACCACCAGGCCGACCAGGCCGGCTCCCACGAAGATCGGCAGGCGAGACGTGCCGCCCTCCTCGTAGACCTCCGGTTCCTGCCCTGCCGCGTCGCGCTCGGAGTCCTGGGCCGCCTGGGGCTTGGCCGTCCGTGCCCCCGCGGGGGCTCCGGATCTTCCCTCGGCGCCCACCGGGGTGCTCCCGGCGCGCGGGGCGCCCGTCCCTGGAGCTTCCGAAACGGCCGCGGCAGCGCCGGTTGCCTGGTTCGGTGTCCGGAGCGGCACCAGGACCGGCTGCGGCACCGGCGCACCCACCACGACGTCCACGCTCGGCTCGGCCCGGTGCAGGCCGACCAGGTTGGCGGTGTGGGCGTGGGTCAATGGCACCTCGACCTTCAGCTTCACCGGGTACTTGCCGTGCCGGGTCCCCGGCGCCACGGCGATCGGAATCTCCACCGTGGCCGTGTTGTCGTAGACCGGTTGCCCCGCGAACTTGGTCGGCAGGACGCCGGCACGTGGCGGTTGGAGCACCCAGCTGCCGAGGGTGAACGGTCCCTGCCGCGTCTCGTACTCCAGGTTCAGCTTGGCGTCTGCGGTGATGACCGCGTCGCCGGTGAGCGCCAGCACCAGGACGATCTGTCCGCCCTGCTGTTCGGAGATCCGGTGCGGCCGGACATTGGGGAGCACCGCGCAGAGGGACGAGAGCGTGTCCTTGGCGCCGGCCGTCACGACGCCGGTACCGTCCGCGGCCTCTGCGCTCTGGATCTTCTCGAGCGGTTCCCCTGCGGGGTTGGGCGGCGCAGGCGGCGTCTTGCCCTGCTCGCTGGGGTCGTCCTGCGCGGCTAGGGCGGCGCAGAGCAGGGCAAGGATGGGCAGGCGGCGGATCAGGCGCATGGGGTTCCGGGTTCGCGAGCAGGCTGGGACGGTCTTGCTCCATGGTAGCTTCCCTTCGCGAATCCCGCCCTGGCACCACCAGGGACAGGATGCCGGCCGCCGAGACTCGCAGGTGCACCCTGTCCTCGGGCGCCAGGGCTGGCGCACACCGCGCCGGTCGCGTCCTTCGAATCCTCGATGGCCGGGATCAGGCCGGCGGTTCCCTGCTTGAATGAGGTCCGTTCTGGTCCTATTTCTGCGCCTTCCCTCCCCCGCCCATTCCCACCGCATGGCCCAATCCGGCAACCCTGGCAGCACTGCCTCCCCCATCACCGAGGCCCAGGTCCTCGGGGCACTGCGCGCCGTCGAGGATCCCGACCTGCGCCGTGACATCGTGGCCCTCGATTTCGTCAAGAACCTCCGGATCTGCGGGGGCAACGTCGCCTTCACGATCGAGCTGACCACGCCCGCCTGCCCGGTGAAGGACCGCATGAAGGCGGCCGCCGAGGCCGCCGTGCGCGGCGTGCCCGGCGTCGAAGGCGTGCAGGTGGAGATGAGCGCACGGGTGACCGCCAGCCGGCCGCTGATGGGCACCAAGGGTGTGATCCCCGGGGTCAAGAACGTGCTCGCCGTGTCCTCCGGCAAGGGCGGCGTGGGCAAGTCGACCGTCGCGGTGAACCTCGCTTGCGCACTCCACCAGGCGGGTGCCACCGTGGGCGTGCTCGACGCCGACGTCTACGGCCCCAACGTTCCGCTCATGCTCGGCATCCAGACCGCGAAGCCCGAGGCGGCCGGCAACAAGCTGATCCCCTTCCGCAGCCACGGCCTGCAGGTGATGAGCATGGGCCTGCTGGTGGCCGAGGACCAACCGGTGATCTGGCGCGGCCCCATGCTGCACAGCGCCATCAAGCAGTTCCTCTTCGACGTCGCGTGGGACGGGCTGGACTACCTGGTCGTGGATCTGCCGCCAGGCACCGGCGACGCACAGATCTCGCTGAGCCAACAGGCACACATCATGGGCGCGCTCATCGTGACCACGCCGCAGGACGTGTCGGTGCTCGACGTGCGCAAGGCCATCCGGATGTTCCAGACCGTGCACGTGCCGATTCTCGGCGTCGTGGAGAACATGTCGTACTTCACGCCGCCGGGCAGCCACGAGCGCTACGAGATCTTCGGGCGCGGCGGCGGCGCCCGCATCGAGCGCGAGTTCGGCATCCCTCTGCTCGGGCAGATCCCCATCGATCTGCGCGTCCGGGAGGGCGGCGACCAGGGCACGCCCGTGGTGGTCTCCGACCCGACCAGCCCGGTGGCCAAGGCCTTCTTCGACGTCGCGGGGCGCGTTGCCGCGCGCGTCAGCACTCTCAACGCAGGATGACCAACATGAACCAGGACCCCAAGAGCACGACCCAGCAGAGTTCCACGTTCACCGCCGAGACTCCGATGCGGGAGGTGATGCAGCGCAATCCCAACGCCCCGTACACGCTCCGCCAGTTCCACATCGGCGGCTGCAGCCACTGCGGATTCGACATGAACGACTCGATCGGCAAGGTGGCCGAGGACCACGGCATCCCGGTGCCGATGCTGGTGACCGCGCTCAACCGCTGACCGCCCGGACTACGGCCTCGCGCCGCGCGGTTCCGTCCCGCACGGGTGCGCCGGGCAGGGTCCAGCCCGCCCGGCACCGCGCGCGCAGCAGGGGTCAGCGTCCTTCGGCGCGCTGCTGCGCCTCGACCTCCGCACTGCGGATGTAGAAGTCGAGGAAGTACGGATTCCAGGCGCGCTCCTCGCGCGAGTACTGGTCCATCTCGTCCAGCTGCGCGCGCAGCAGGCTCTCGTCCTCGGGGAAGTCCACGGGGAAGATCCGCAACCCCTTCACCTCCTCCAGGCGGGTGATCGGGTGGATGCTGCCCTCCTCGCCGTCCTCGAGGCGCACGACGATCGAACGCGAGCGTCGCAGCACGAAGACGCGCCGCTCCTCGTTCTTCTTGAACATGGAGGCCATGTGCACGGTGAACACGTGCGACTTGGTCGTGGTCAGCCGGTAGAAGCGCTCCTTCACTCCCGGGTTGGCGAGGTTCTGGAACTCGGGGATCTGGTCGAGATCCTGCACGGTCTGGAAGATCTTGCGCTTCTTCTTCACCCCGGCATCGAGTTCGCCGGAGCCGCCGGCGTTCGCGAACGCCGCGGGCTGACCCGCGCCCGGCTCGCCCGTCTCGCCGGTCTCCTCGGGCATCTCCTCGTTGCGGAAGCGCAGGATCGCCTCGATCGTGGCATCGGGGATCTCGGAGACCGGGAAGAGGGCACGCAGCACCGCGCGCGGGGCCGTGTTGATGTTGATCCGGATCCCTTCGCCCACCGGCTGCTCCGGCTCGCCCGTGGTGCCCTGCCCGCCGCTGGTACCCCCGGACTGGCCGCCCTGCTGCGTCCCGCCGCTGCGGTTCTGCGTGTTCTGCCCGGTCCCTGAGTTGCCCGGTTGCGAGGATCCCGGGTTGTTGCTGCCCTGTTGGCCCGGCTGGTTGGCCTTGGTCGGATCGCCGGGGTCGAAGCGCAGGGCCGTGTACACCGTGAGCACGGACTCGAGGCCCGGGATGAGCCGGCCGTCGAGGACCTTGTCGTAGTAGAGGTCCTCGGTGACTCCGGGCAGGAGCAGGAGCTCTTCCAGCTGGAATGGCACCGTCTCCTGCCGCCGCTTCTCGTCATCGCTCTTGAGGGGCGGCTTGGGCAGGGCCTCGCTGCGCCCGGCGCCACGCATCCAGTCGATCAGGGCCGTCGCGAGTCGCTCCCCGTCGGAGGTGGAGAGGTCGAACTCGGTGTTCTCCCGCAGCGCATCGATCAACCGGACGAAGCGGTCCTTGCTGTCGCGGGCGAACTCCTCCTTGGGACTCGCGAGGGCGAGTACGTTGAACTTGCGGTTCTCGTCCTCAACCCACACGTACGTGGTCAGATCCCCGTCCGCGTTCCCGGTCGGTTCGTACCACGCGTCCTGGCTGCTGTCGACGCTGCCCTCCTCCCCGCCCTGTCCCGGCCCCCCGGTCCCTCCCGGCATGGGCAGCCCCCCCGGCGCACCGGCGCCAGGCGCCCCCGCCCCTCCTGCCGCCGACTGCGCCGCTCCGGCGCTGAGGTCGTCGAGAAGGGTCTGCTCGGTGTCGAGCAGCACGCGCTCCATGTGGTTGTGCATCCGCGCCAGGAGCGCGTCGTTCTCGCCGGTCAGGCGCGACATCCGTGCGGTCGTGACCAGCTCGGAGACCAGCACGCCGAGCAGCAGGGTGAAGATCACCACGAAGATCAGCGCCACGCCGCGCTGCTCCTCCCCGAGCACTTCCGCGGCTGCGGGGGCGGGATCCGGACACTCGGGGGAAGGGGCCATGGAGCTGGTGCTGGGACGGCAGCATAGCGGCGCGGCTTCCCCCGCCACCGCCCCCCACCCCATCGGTCCCCGGCCGAGGCCTGGCGACCCTCAGCCGCCGACGGGCGCGACGGCATCGGCCCGGAAGCCCCGGGCGCCCTGGATGATCCGCGGCGTGATGAAGAAGCGAAGGTCCGTCGACGAGGTGTTGGTGCTGGTCGAGCGGAACAGGATCCCGAGCAACGGGATGTCGCCCAGCAGCGGGATCTTGGATTCCACGTCGAGGGTCGACTTGCTGATCAGGCCGCCGATGATCGTGGTCTTGCCGTTGGGAACGTGCACCGAGGTGACGGCCTGGCGCTTGGAGACGATGGGCGTCTTCACGGGATCGGTGGGCGCGAAACCGGTCACCGCCGAGACGTCGGCGAAGATCTGCAGGATCACCATCTCGGTGCCGGCGATCACGGGGCGGATGTTGAGGGTCACGCCCACCGGCTTGAACTCGATGTCGGTCGCGACGTTGACCCCCTGACTGACGATCTTCGCCTTCGGGAACGGGAAGTCGGTCGTGGTGGTGATCGAGGCGATGCCCCCGTTGCGCACCACGAGGCGCGGATGCGTGAGCACGTCCGCCTTGCTCTGCAGCTCCAGGGCCTGGATCTGCGCGTTGAGCTCGATGCCGTCGTGGATCCCCCCGATCGTCAGGATGCCGCGGTCGGTGATGCTGCCGCCACCGAAGAACGGCGGGTTGAGCGGGAAGCTGCCTGCCAGGCTCTTGATGAACTGCCCCGAGCTGGTGTTCTGGATCAGCGGCGTCGTACCCACCTGCGAGACGCCGAAGGTGAGCGCGTCGCTGGCCTGGAACTCGACGACCTTCACCTCGATCTCGACCTGGGGGATCTGACCGAAGAAGAGGTTGAGCGCGTTCTCGAACGCGGCGAGCGCCGTCGGCTGGGCGGTCACGAGCAGGAGCGAGTTTGCCACCTTGCTCGCGGGCGGCGGCGTGATGCCGCTCACCTTCGCCGTGATGTCGGTGGTCTCCACCGGCTCGAAGTTGGGAAGCAGCATCAGCTCCACCTCATGCTCGGCCAGCATCCGGCCGAGCACCGAGCGCGACGAGCCGCCCAGCTTCGATCCAGGCGGGGGCACGATCGGTGCGGGCGCCGGCTGGCCCGCCGGCGGAGGCGTGGTCACCGGCTCGGAGATGAGGCTCAGGAACACCTGCCCGGATTCACCACTCAGGAAGTACTGCTTCGTGACGCGACCGTCGCCGTGGATCAGGACGTTCGGGCCGAAGCGCGTGCGCAGGAGCGCCTCCTCCTGGCGCTGCAGCTCCGGATCCTGGGCTGCTGGAACCTCCTGCTGCGGCTGCGCGGCCTCGGGCAGCGCGCCCGTGCCGGCGCCTTCCGCACCCCGGGCCTCCGGCTCGGGCAGCGGCCGGGTCTGCGAGGCGGGATCCAGGGGCTGCGTGGCGATCGTGACGGGCCGCGTCGTCGATCCCTGCGTAGCGGGATCCTGCGGCGTCACGGCCCCGGCACGCTCGAACCCGCCCTCGCCGAGACCCCAGATCTTCGCACCGAGCGCCTTGCCATCGGTCGGTCGGCCGAGTTCGTCGTAGGTCTGGATCGAGACCTGCGGGCGCTGCCTGGGTGCCGGGACGGGCTCGGACCCCACGGACTCCGTCGCACAGCCACTCAGCACGCCGAGCAGGGCGCTGCCCAGGAGTGTCGGGGGCCGCCGTGGGTTCACCTGCGCCATGCGTCTGGATCCTGTGCCGTGGACGCGTCCGGGCGGAGCGTCCGCCGGTTGGATCGGCTCACTCGGTCCCGGAACTGGACTCCAGTCTGCCGGCAACGGCACTGGTGAGATCCGCGACCTTCAGCCCGCGGGCGTCCTCGATCCCACCCTGGCCAACCACCAGGTCATGGCCTCTGGCCTCCGCCACTTCCTCCACCAGGGTGCGGATGCGCCGGTCGGCATCCGAGAGCAGGAGCTCGTACCGGGCGGTCCCCTTCCGCACGCCCTCGCTCTTGATGGTCTTCCACTCGGGAGTCTGTTTGAGCAACTTCTGGTAGTCGACCACGGCGGGTCGCGACGAGTTGTCGGAGACCCCGTAGAGCACGGTGGCGTCGGACCGGAGCCCGACGCCCTGGGCCGCGATGGCTGGGCCGAAGCACAACAGGAGGAAGCCCGCCAGGGCGAACCGAAGCCACGAATGACGAGTGACCATTGCCAAGCTCCCAGACTCTTGCAGACAGCGGGAGCCGGCCTGGCTCCCACGCAACACCGTCCAAGAGAGCAACGCACGTGCCGGGATTCATTCGCCACCGGCCCGAGTCACGTAACTCGTGAAAATACATGGATGTACGGGCCCGATTCGGGTCAACCAATGTGTCGACCTGAGAATTCGCCAGATCGGAGGCTCTCGGTCTGGGGCGCTGTGAACTTGATCGGCGCGGAATTGGTCAGCCTGACGGCTGCACCTGGCGAGTTTCATCTGATTTCGCCAGCCTGTATCGAGCCCCCCGGCGCTTCCCGATCCGAACGATGAACCCGCGCTCGAGCAGGTCGGCCAGGTCGCGGAGTGCGGTGCGAGGACTCACGCCCCCGCGCTCCACGTAGTCCGCGGTCGCGAGCGTTTCGCTCTGGCGGATGAGATCCAGGAGCGCTCGCAGACGCTGCGGGAGTTCCGGCCCCGGCGTGCTCGGCCTGGGGAGCAACGGATCGCCCTGGGACGGACGCTCCGGCGACGCCGCGGCCCTGGATCCCGAAGGGTCCACGGGATCCGGAATCGCGGCGGCCCCGGCCGGGATCGCCTCCGCGGGAGGGGGCGCTCGATCCGCACCGGGCACCGTCTCCTGGCGCGGTGCCGCCTCGACGGGCCCGGCCAGAGGGACCTGCAACAGGGTCTGGAGATCCTCGGTGTCGACCACCGTCCCCCGTGCCAACACCATGCTGCGCAGCACCACGTTGCGCAGCTCGCGGATGTTGCCCGGCCAGGAATGCCGGAACAGCACGTCGAGCGCGTCGGGAGTGAAGCCGGTGACCTGGGTGTCCCCGGCGGCCACGGCCTCGCGACGGAAGAGCTCGACCAGCGCGGGGATCTCCTGCTTGCGGGCCCGCAGCGGCGGCACGGTCACGACCACTCCAGTGAGTCGGTAGTAGAGGTCCTCGCGGAAACTCCCCTGGGCGACCATCTGCCTCAGGTTGCGGTTGGTGGCCGCGATGACGCGGACGTCGACGGCCACCGGTGCCGTGCCACCGATCCGGTCCACCTCCTTCTCCTGCAGGACCCGCAGCAGCTTCACCTGCACCTCCAGGGGGATCTCGCCGATCTCGTCCAGGAAGATCGTGCCGCCATGCGCTTGCTCGAAGCGGCCCGCGCGCCGCGCCACGGCGCCGGTGAAGGCTCCCTTCTCGTGCCCGAAGAGCTCCGCCTGGAGCAGCGTCTCGGGGATCGCGGCGCAGTGCACCTTGATCAGGGGGCCCTCGCTGCGCCGGCTCAGTCGGTGGATCACGTTGGTGAGCACCTCCTTGCCTGTGCCGGTCTCGCCCTCGAGCAGGATGGAGAGGTCCGTGGGCGCCACCTTCTCCAGGGTGCGGAGCACCTGCTGGATCGCGGGCGAACCCAGCACCATGGAGGGATCCTCGAACCGTGCCCCCGGATCGGTTCCCGCCGGGAGACGCGCAGGCCGCGCCTGATCGAGTTCCTCCTCGACCGCCTGGAACAGGAATTCGGCGCTCGGCGCGCTCTCCGGAAACACCGCGCACCCACCGAGCACGCGCGGAGGCGGGGTACCGGGCGCCGCCCCCTCGAGAGCCGCGACGGCGGCGACCACCTCGCGCAGCCGGGCCCGGGCTCCGGCCTCGTCCAGGTCGCGCAGCAGGAACTGGAACTCGCCGGCCTGGACCCGCCCGAGGACCAGATCCTCGGGCAATCCGCGCCGCAGGGCTCCCGCCAGCCGTTCCATCCAGCGGTCGAAGCGCTCCCGGCCAACGGCCTCGATCGCGTGCGGCGCATCGGCGAGTCGCAGCGCCAGGAGCGCGAGGCTGCGGCCCTCGGCCCGGGCCCGGGCCACGTCCTGGGTGGCGCGGCGGCGGAACGGCTCGCTGAGCAGGGCCCCGGTGTGCGGGTCGTGGATGGCATGCCGGTACAGGCGCGCGTTCTCGATCGCCGAGGCGGTGTGCGAAGCCACCGCGGACAGGAGTTCGGCGTTCACCTCCGCCGGCACCTCGGCCGCGAAGAGGAGGAGGATGCAGCCGAGGGAGCGGCCGCCGGAGAGCAGCGGGAGCACGAGCGCCGCCCGCTGCTCCGGGAAGAGCTCGGGCAGGATCAGCCCAGGGGCGGGTGGATGTCCCAGGCGCAGGGCCGCCAGGCCCTCCGCCTGCAGGAGGGCGCCCAGATCCGCGGCGCCGGTCGGCACGTCGCGGACGGCGTCGCCGTGGACCTCGACCCGGTCCCGCTCCCGGTCGAGGAGCACGATCCGCACGCGATCGGCGAGGCTGTGGCGCGCACAGAATCCGATCGCGCTGGTGACCACGTCGCGCAGGTCCAGGTGCGCCGCGATCTCCTGGATGCCCCGGTTGAGGTGGCCGAGATCCTGGATGCGCGTGCGCAGTTCCTGCGCCATCTGGTTGAAGGTCTGCGTGAGGCGGCCGATCTCGTCGCGCGTCCCCGAATCGACGCGCACGTCCAGGTCGCCGCGCCGCAACGCCTGCGCCCCCTGCTCCAGCCGTTCGATCGGGCGGCTGATCCTGGTGGTGACCACCATCGCGATCAGCACGGAGAGCAGGAGCAGGAAGCTGCCTGCGGCGGCGAAGAACGGCCGCACCGGGACCTGGCCCATCGGCAGCGCGATCGCCGCGCCCGGGTCCGGCTCCAGCAGCCCCAGCAATGCCCGTGGCGTCTCCTGCTGATCGCGCAGCACGTCGTAGGCGCCGATCCAGTCCCGGCCCTCGGTCTTGTGCGAACGGACCTGGGGCACGCCGGCGTCGAGCACGTCCTCGAAGACGCTGCGCCGGGCTTGCTGCATCGCCACGCCCCCCGCGCCCTGCACCAGTTCCGGCTGCTCCAGCGAGGTGCCGTGCGCCGCCGACAGGAGGTGCCCGCGCAGGTCGGCGAGCACCACGTTGCGTCCCGGATCCAGGCCACGGAGGAACCCGAGATCCATGCCTCGCCCAAGGTCGAGCGTCGCCACGCCGAGGCCCGGAATGGCCTGCTCCAGGCGCACCCCCAGCATGGGCTCTCCCCACACCAGGAAGATCCCCGGCTCGTTGCGGAACGGCCCGGGAAAGTCCTGCCACTGGGGTTCGCCGGCATAGAGCGCCAGCGGCGCGAGCGCCGAGGTGGCACCCTGGTGCGGCTGGAAGCGGTAGCGCAGGAACCCGCGCGACCATTCCCGTGGCAGCAGCGTGGCCATGGTGCCGCGCAGGATCGGCTCCAGCTTCTCCGCGAGGTTCACCGACGCGGGTGCCTGGGGCGTGTAGGTGGTGACGTCCTGCACCAGCTTGGCCAGCCAGTTGCGCCCGGTCTCGCGCAGGCGCTCCTGCTCGCCGCGCAGGCGCTCGGAGACCGTCTGCATGGCGCGCTCCAGCTCACGCCGCAGGCCGTCCTCGTGCCCCTGCTCCAGCACGCGCACCAGAACCACCGAGAGCACCGCCAGCGGCAGCACCGCGGCGGCGCCGAGCACGGCGAGCAGGCGCAGGTGCAGGCTACGGATCCGCGCCAGGGCCTCGGCGAAGGTGAGCAGGAGGATCGGCGCCGCGAAGAGCAGGAGCGCGAGCCGCGCCGCTTGCAGGAGCGCCACGAATGCCGCGAAGCCCTCGTCGCGCAGGGACACCGCGAGCACGGCACCCGACCAGCCCGCGCCGGCCAGCGGCAGGAAGCGCTCGTGGACGAGTGCCTCGCCGTCCGGCCAGGGTGGCAGGGTGGCGATCTCGTCGCCCACCAGCCGTCGCTGCACCGCCTTGGGCAGGTTGCTGCGCTCGGCCGCCACCTCCGGCGGAAGCGTGCTGCGCACCAGCCGGCCGCTGCGGTAGATCGTGAAGTCCACGCCCCCCACGCGTTCCAGCAGGTCCCGCCGCAGGACCACCTGACGCGGTGCGCCGGCGGCGACCAACGGCGAGTCCTCCAGGTCGAAGGGGGCGACCTGCCGCTCGTAGCCGAAGACCACCGAGCGGAAGCGGATCGGGTAGGGGCCCTGATTGCGGAACTCGACCGCCTCGACCACGGCATCGCCAGGCAGGTCGAGCGGCTGCCCGAGATTCCAGTACTTCTCCTGCTCCTCGTCCTCCCACTCGAACGCCACTTCGGCGCTGCTGCCCTCCGGCGGGCGGTCGATCACGTTGGCGGCCTTGGCCTCGAAGAACACGTTCACCTGGTGTTCCAGGCCGAACGAACGCGGCGGCACCTGGCCCCCGCGGAAGTGGGCCACCACCTCGCCGACCCGGGTACCGGTGCGCAGATCGCCGAACGACCGCCCGGATGGCCGCGCCCGGTGGATGACCCACAGGCGCGCGAACGTGCGCGCGCGCTGCGGATCCAGCGCGACCCGGCGCGACTGTCCGGGGTAGAGCTCGAGCCCGGCCTCCTCCGGGTAGCCCGCGCGCAGGTCGGACTCCACCCCGAAGAGCGAGGCCTGTCCCAGGTGCAGGGGCTGGCCCTCGTCCCCGTCGCCGGCCATCACCGTGAGCCCGACCAGCTGCACGCCCTCGCCCTCGCGCACGGTCACGCTCACCGCGTCGACCTCGCCCTCCAGCGGAAGGCGCAGGAAGGTCATGTCGCGGCGGTCCTGGTTGAACACCGAGGCGGAGTCGAAGGGCCCGTCGACCGCCCACTCGCGTGTCGTCCCCTCGCCCGCGTCGCCAGCCCGTCGCAGGCCGAGCCTGACCCGCGCCACGGTCTCGCCCACCCGCGCGGAGAGCGCCTGCGGCACCGAGAGCACGACCACCAGGGAGCGGCCGCGCAACGGCTCGGGGAACACGAAGCGCTCGGGCTGCCCCGGCCGCAGAGGCACCCAGTACGGCAGCACCTGGAAGAACCAGTTGGGATAGCGCTTGGGGCCGTCGCCGAACCCGTCCGCGGCCAGCTGCACCAAGCTCTGGTAGCCGAAGTCCGTACGCCGTGCGATCGGCCGTCCGGAGAGCAGGTCGAGCAAGGGCGCGTCCCGTTGCGCGCCGCGGTAGGTGGCCAGCGAACCCCGCTCGGTCTTCGGCAGCTCGTCGCGCAGGAGCTCTGCCACCGCGCGCAGCCTCGCCTCATGGCCACGCTCGCGTGCGCCGCTGACCCAGCCGGGCAGCACCACTCCGAGCACGAAGAGCACGACTCCGAGCATCCGGCCGGCCGGACGCAGGCGCGGCCAGGCACGGGTCGACGCGGCCCACCCCCAGAGCAGCAGGCCCACGATCGCGAGCCCGAGCGCCGGCCAGAGCACGTAGGGGGCGGAGCGCAGGAGGTCGGCGGGGATGCCGCGCGCGGCCACGACCTCGCTGAGGGGCGGCGGCCCGGTGAGACGCAGGACGCCGAAATGGCGGGTGTCGTCGACCGGGTTCTGCCCGGTCCACGTCATGTAGAGGTAGCGGGCCGACCCCTCGTCGTGATCGTCGATCGCGAGCTGGAATCCCAGTTCGCGCGCTCCGGCCCTGAGGCCCGGCAGGTTGTGCCACGGGATCGCCGCCTCGAACGCGTAGCGGTCTCCCTCGACCGGCCCGCAGGCGACCTTGACGCCGGTGAACGTGTGCCCGGCCGGCACCACCTCGCCCGAGCGCCGGGGGCCCTGACTCCAGTCGATCACGCCCCACGGCCGCCTGCGGTGCAGGGGCATGAGGAAGATCTGGGTCTCGTCGGCGCGGAAGCGCGGATCCACCTCGCCCTCGGGCGTGCGGACGTTCTCCCCAGGGCTGGCATCGAGGAACAACTCGATGGCATCCGCCTCGTTCCAGCGCATGCCCTCGCGCGGGACCGTCCGGCTGTCGTCGCGGATCCGACCCGCGAGGTAGAGCGCCCCGGCGTCGTAGCTCAGCCAGAACTCGGCCGAGCAGTCGCCTGCGCCCCGCCAGGCACCGCGCTCCTGTTCGCGCCAGACCTGCTCGCGGCGATCGAGGCGGAGGCTGGCGGGCCCTGCCCACTCGCCCAGGTCGCCGTCCACCTGCACGGTTCGCGGCGCGGGCGCGACCTCGAGGACCGACCGCCCCTCCTGCGCATCCGGGCCATGTGCCGCACCCAGGAGTGCTGCCAGGAGCCCGGTGCCCAGGGAATTCGCCATGCTGGGGAGTTCGGCCAAATGCGCCACCCCGCTACAGCCCGATGGGCCGCTTGGGGTTGCACGTGGCGCATTCTTCTGCGAACCGCTCCGCACCGCCAGTGGGTGGCTGGCGGATTGCCGGTGCGTGCATCCAGGGACCGGCTCCTCCGCATGCCTTTCAAGGCGGTCCGAGCGGGCCTACGCGATGCGGGCCCGCTCGGCGGAAGCTGCCGTTGATCCCTGTGACCGGCGTGGGCGGATCGTTCAGCGATCGAAGCGCCGGCCGCCCCCGGGACGGGGTCCGCGCCCGCCACCGAACCCGCCCTCGCGGGGAGGACGGTCGCCGCGGTCCCGGTCCCCCCGGTAGCCGCCTCGCCCGCCGAATCCACCACGGCCACGTCCGCCGTGGTCCCGGCCGCGAGGGCCCCGGTCGGGGCCCGAAGGCCGAGCGAACGGGTCCTCGACCGCTGCCTCCTCGTCTGCACCGGCGACCGGCTCCGTGGGTTCCTCCAGGACCGGCTCCCCCTCGGGGGGGAAGCCCGCCGCGTCCTGGCGGGGCGCCCGCTCGCGCGGACCGCGGTCGCCGCGGTCCCCGCGGGGCGGACGGTCGCCGCCGCCGGCGAGCAGGGCGCGGCGGCTGACCTTGATCTTGCCGAAGTCGTCGATGCCGATGACCTTGACCTCCAACTCGTCGCCCACGCGCACCACGTCGGTGACCGAGCGGATGAAGGTGTCGGAGAGCTCGGAGACGTGGCAGAGCCCTTCCTGACCGGGAAGGATCTCGACGAACGCGCCGAACTCCTTCACGGCCGTCACGCGGCCCTTGTAGACCCCGCCGACCTGCACCTCCGCGGTCATGTCGCGGATCTTCTGCACGCAGGTCTCGACCTTCTCCGAGTTCTGGCCGGCCACCGTGACCGTGCCGTCGTCCTCGATGTTGATCTTGACCTGGAACTCGTCCTGCATGCCACGGATGTTCTTGCCCGAGGGGCCGATCACCAGACCGATCTTCTCGGTCGGGATCTTGAGCTGATAGAGCCGCGGCGCGTTGGGGCTGATGCTCTCGCGCGGCTTGCGGATCACCTTCAGCATCTCGCGCAGCACGTGCATGCGGCCGTCCTTCGCCTGCGAGAGCGCTCGCTGCATGATCTCGCGCGTCAGGCCATCGCACTTGATGTCCATCTGCAGGGCGGTGATGCCCTTGCCCGTGCCGGCGACCTTGAAGTCCATGTCGCCGCAGTGGTCCTCGGAACCGAGGATGTCGGAGAGGATCGCGATCTCGTCGCCCTCCTTCACCAGCCCCATCGCCACACCGGCCACGGGCTGGCGCAGCGGCACGCCGGCATCCATCAACGCCAGCGTGCCACCGCACACCGTGGCCATCGACGACGAGCCGTTCGACTCGAGGATCTCCGAGGTGATGCGGATCGTGTAGGGGAACTCCGCTTCGGGCGGCAGCACACCCTGGATGGCCCGCTCGGCGAGCGCGCCATGGCCGATCTCGCGCCGGCCCGGCGAACCGAGCCGCTTCACCTCCCCGACGCTGTAGGGCGGGAAGTTGTAGTGCAGCAGGAAGCGGCGCGCGGGCTCCGGGTAGATCCCGTCCATGGTCTGCTGGTCGTCCACGGTGCCCAGCGTGGCGATCACCAGCGCCTGGGTCTCGCCCCGGGTGAAGAGCACCGAGCCGTGCACGCGCGGCAGCACGCCCACCTCGATCGTGATCGGGCGGATGGTGACGTGATCGCGGCCGTCGGCGCGGCGGCCGGCGAGGATCGCCTCGCGCTCGCCCTGGTCCATGATCTCCTCGATCACCTTGCCCAGGTACCCGTTGTGCGACTTCGCCTCCTTCTCGCTGCAGCCGGCCGGGGCGGGGAACGCCTCCATCACCTTCTTCTTGACCGCGTCCTTGCTGGTCTTGCGGTCACCCTTGGCTGCCCCGGTGACCGGCGCGGCCTTCAGCTCGGCGCCGAACTTCGCCAGGATCGCCGCGTCGAGATCGGCCCGGCGCGGCGGCGGCACCACCTCGATCTTGGGCTTGCCGACCCTCTCGGCCAGTTCCTCGATCATCCCGGCGATCTCCCGGGCGACCTTGTGGGCGAGTTCGAGCCCCTCCAGCATCACCTCCTCGCTGAGCTGGTCGGCGCCAGCCTCCACCATGACGATCCCGCCGTGATGGGCGGAGACCACCAGGTTGAGCTTGTTGTCCGCGCTCTGGATCGTGCTCCAGGAGGGATTGACCACGAAGCGGCCGTCGACGTGTCCCAGGCGGACCACGCCCAGGGTCTTGGTCTGCGGGATCGAGCTCACGGCCAACGCCGCGACGCTCGCCACCGCTGCCAGGACGTCGGCCTCGGTCTCCTGGTCGGTGCAGAGCACGTGACTCAGCACCTGCACCTCGCGCTTGAAGCCCTCGGGGAAGAGCGGCCGGATCGAGCGATCGATGATGCGGCTGCCGAGGATCTCCTTGGTGGTCGGCCGGCCTTCGCGCTTGAAGAAGCCGCCCGGGAACTTGCCTGCCGCGGCCGAGCGCTCGCGGTACTCGACCGTGAGCGGGAAGAAGTCCAACTCCTCGCGCTCCGGGCCACTCTGGGCGGTGGCGATCACCATCGTGTCGCCGTAGCGAGCCACGACCGCGCCGTCGCTGAGCTTGGCCATCCGGCCGGTCTCCAGGGTGAGCAATCGCCCTGCGATCTCGCGCTCCACGCGCACGACTCCGGGGTGCTTCCACTCCCGCTTCGCCGATCCGCCCCGCGGGACCGCGGGGGTCACCTCGAGCACGGCGGCGCGCTCCTTGCCTGTCTCCTTCGCACGAGGATCGGCCTTCTTCGCCGTGGTCGGCGTCTTGGCCGGGCGGCGGGTCTTCTTCTCGGTCATGGTCTTGGTGTTCTCCGAGCTTCGGTTCTCTTCTCTCACTTCTCTCACTTCACTTCGTTTCGTTTCCAGGACAGGCTCGCCGGGGGCTCATGGACCTCGTCCACGGAACCCGGAGCCATGGGGACGGCCAGCCCCGCCAAACAGTGCCCGGACGTTCCGGGCCGGTGGGCAGCCGTGGTGTTCGGGACGCGCCCTGGGCCGCCCACCGGGGCCGGGGTACGCGGGCTGGAGCGTGCATGGCATCGGGCTCAACGGCCCGCGTCGCGCACCAGCGCATGGTTCGTTCGTTTCGTTCCTCTGTCGTTCGTTCTCTTTCTCGGTCGTGTCCGGCGGAGAGCCGCCGCGCACCTCGGATCGTCGTCACTGCCGCTCCTGCCCGCCGGGGCCCGGACCCGGTCCGACGCCACTCGTGATCCACTCGTCCGGATCGCGCCGGCGCCTTCGATCGGCTCGCGCGCGGCTGCCGCGGACCCACCGCACCCACCCCGACGCCACCGCGGTGGCGTGCCAGGTCGGCGCAGCCCGGGCCCGTTCGCCGCGCATCGGCGGCGGGGGACTCAGCGGCGCAGACCGAGCTTCTGGGTGATCGCGAGGTAGCGATCGTGCACGTTGCGGTTCAGGTAGGCGAGGAGGCGATTGCGCCGGCTCACCTTGAGCAGCAGCCCGCGCCGCGAGTGGAAGTCCTTGGGGTGCCCCTGCAGGTGCTGGGTCAGACTGTTGATCTCCTCGGTGAGGAGCGCGATCTGCACCTCGGGCGAACCGGAGTCCTTCTCGTGGACGCGATGCGTTGCGATGAGGTTCTTGCGGGTCTCGTTGCTGATGGCCATCCCTGTGCTCTTGCCTTGGATTTCAGGACCAGCGCGCCAGGGCCAGGGCGCCCCGGCATCGCGGTCGGTGGTTCACGATTCTTCGGATTGGGAAGGCGGGGAGGATAGCGGCCGCCCGGGGGCCCCACAACCGGAAGATCCCCGGGCCGGCGCGAAGGACCCGCGCGCCCGCCCCGGCGGCCCCTGGCCTCCGTTCCCGAACGGGGTCAGCGTCCGTCCATCCGGCGCGCCGGCAGCTGCTCCCCGAGCTGCTGCGAAAAGCGCAGGGACGCGTCCCGGATCCGCTCCACCCGGTCGAGCGGCGCGGGGCCTTCCCCGCCCGCCTTGACATCGGCGCTGAAGCTACCCGACCAGAGCACCTTGCGGTCCTTGCTCGAGATCATGGTCACGTCGGCGGTGAGGCGCAGGCGTCCGGTCGCCATGATCTGGGTCTCGTCCCACCACTGGATCCGCACCCCCAGGATGGCGTCCTCGCTGAAGCGACCGACGTGCGAGGAGAGCACCGCGACGTCCGTCACCGAAGCCGCCTTGGGTTGGCCGGAGAGGGCGGCGTCCACCAGGCGCGCGGCCAGGGGGGCATAGCGGCGCCGGACCAGGGTGCGCGCGAGTTCCTCGCGGATCTCCTCCACGTAGGGCTGGGCACGCCGCTCCGTGGTCGCGTCCTGCACCGGCATCACGGCGACGTCGGAAGGACTCTGCGCCGCGAGGTCCGGCGAGACCGAGAGCGCCGCCTGGACTTCCGCAGGAGGCCGCATCGCGCAGGCGAGCAGCAGCATGGGAACCAGGGCCAGAAGGGATCGGGCGAGGAGACGCATCGGCATCGAGGCGACGGGGTCGTCGGGTTGGGCCGAAGGTTAGCAGCGTGGCCGCCGCCCGCCGCAGCGAATTCTCGCCGGCGTGGCGGCGCGGCCCGCGTCAGGGCCGGGACCCGCCTGCCTCAAGCCCAGGCCCGGGCGCTGCGAGCACACGACTCGCAGGTGCCGCAGGGGGCCGCCCCGCCCAGGTAGCAGCTCCAGAAATCGGCCTGGGTGAACCCCAGCCGGCGTGCGGCCGCGACGATGCCGCGCTTGTCCATGCCCTGCGTGGGGCTGGCGATCCCGAGCCCGGCGCGGGTGGCGAGGCGCAGCGCCGACGCGAGCGCGTGCACGAAGGCCTCCGAGTTGTCGGGGAAGGTCGCGGCCTCCTCCCGGTTGAACCCCACCACCACCGTCGTGGCGCCGAGGGTCTCGGCATGTGCCGCGGCGGCAGCCACCAGGACCAGGTTGCGCGCCGGCACCCACACCGCTGCCGCCGACTCCGCGTCGCCGGGGTCGCCGGAACTGCGCTCCGGGACCGGGCGCGACGCCCCCTGGACCAGGGCCGAGCCGCTCGCGGCCGCCAGCCCGGCCAGCCACGGGAGCCCGATCCGGCGCCAGGGAACGCCCAGCCTGCCCGCCAACGCCATGCTCGATTCGGCCTCGCGTTCCACCGCACGCTGGCCGTAGTCGGCGAAGAGGGCCAGGGCGATGGCCCTGCCCTGGGCGCACCAGAGCGCCGCGGCGGTGCCGGAATCCAGTCCACCCGAGAGCAGGACCACCGCCCGGTCGCCGGTCGCGGATGAGGAGGCATCCATCGGGATCGGTTCACTCACCGCTGGAACGGCGCGGGCCGGTTGAGGACATCCGTCGTCGAGCCGCCGCGGGGCGGCCGGGGCAGGGGCATCGCTAGTTGACCGTGAAGTTGCGCGGCGCGGCGCGCGCGTACTTCACCTGCTGGCGGCGGATCTCCTCCAGGTTGTAGCTGCCCGGGGAGAACGTCGCCGAGAAGAGCAGGTGCGACTCGGCCGTGACCGCCCAGCTGCCGGCGGCGAGACCCGGCACGCTGACGCCGGCAAGGTCGGGGATCTGCACGGTGGCGTTCCCGACCGCGCCGTCGACGTCGTTGCGCACGAGGGTCCAGGAGCGTCCCAGGGGATCGGTCGCGGTGAACGAGTGGAACGCGAACCCGCCGATCAGGCTGCTCGCGTCGAGCCGGTCCTGGAACTCGAAGGAAGGCGAGCCGGTGAACGCGCCGGCCGGCGCGGTGATCGTGGGCACGCCGAGCGGCGCCCCTGTGTCCACGGTCGTGCCCACCGATGCGTCGCCGATCAGCCGGCGGTGGCGCGACAGGTTGCCCGCCGTGTCGCGTGCCTCGGCCGAGACCCAGAGGACCGGCGCGTAGGCGCCCAGCGCCAGGACGGTGCTCAGGGAGTAGGTGCCGTTCACGGTGTAGACGGCGCCGGTGCCGAGCGTGGTGAACCCCACGCCGAAGAGCGTCATGCCCGGGAACCCCTGCAGGCTGGCGACGATCCGCCCCGTCGGCCGTCCCACCAGGTTGGCCGTGTCGAGGCCCGCGGCCGCGGCGAAGTCGAGTCCGTATGGCAGCGCGAGGTTGCGCGTGGTTCCGGCCGCGTTCAGGGCCGAGAGCGTGAGGTTGAGGGCCGCGCCTGGCGCGGTCGTGTTCGGCGGCGGGGTCAGAGCCGTGCCGGTCGAGCCGGTCATCTGGACGGCGAACGACTGGTAGGTCGAGAGCTGCGTCGGCTCGTAGATCCCCACGAACCCGGTGGTCGCCTGCAGCCGGTTCGGCCGGATCGCGGTGCTCGGGATCAGGGTCGGGGTGGCGGACGCCGTGGCGATCTCCTCCTCGCGCGGGTCGTCGAGCAGGTTGGAACCGATCAGCGCGGTGGCCCCGGCCGAGGGCACGAACACCATCGCGCCCGTGAAGGTGGCCGTGGCGCCGGTGCGCGGCCGCAGCGGCAGCGACACGAAGCCGGCCGGCGAGTCCAGGAGCGTGACCAGATGGTAGCCGTCCCGGATCAGGGTGACGCTGTACGAGGCCTGCGTGAGCCCCGTGAAGACGGCCCGCCCGTCGCCGCCGGTGCGCGCGCTCTGCCGGCCCGCGGCCGGCTTCTGCGGCATGCCGGGCTCGATCAGCACCTCCACGTCGACCATCGCCTGCAGCGTGGCGTCGTCGTACGCCTCCACGACCAGCGTGCCGCCCGCGACCGAGCCGGTCACCGCGCCGCGCTGGACCAGCCTGCCCGCCACCGGCGGCGCCGGGTTGCCCGCGGCATCGGTGAGCACGAGCTGGTAGTCCACCGGCGCCGTCTGGCGGCCCAGCAGGAGCGGCCGGCAGGCGAAGCGGCCGTCGTTCTGGGCGGCGAAGATCGTGGCGGTCAGCGCGTTCGCGGTGACGGTCGCCGTGCTCACCCGCTCGCTGGCCCGGCCGTGGAACACGATGTGCTCCTGGTCGGTGATCAGGTCGTTGGTGGCCGCCAACACCGGCGGCCCCACCGAGAGCAGCGCGGGGGCGTTCACGTCGAGGCGCGGGTCGTTGGCGGCGCTGCCGAGCACGTAGCCGGTACGGCGCGCGCCACGCGCCACCTGGGCAGCCAGCGTGATCGCACCGTCGGAGAAGCGCGGCTTGGCGAGGGTGCCCAGGGCCCCGGTGAAGTCCACGCTCACCGTCTGCCGGCCGTTCGCGGGCACCGCCACCGTGCGGCGCACGAAGTTCACGTCGGTCGTGGGCTTGGTCGTGCCGTCGAGGCCGTAGAGCCGCACGGTCACCGAGTCGCCGGCCACGGTCGTGTCCGGAACGGTCACGTCCACACGCAGGTTCTCGAGGTTGACGCGGTTGACCTTGTCGGGGTATCCGCTGACCGGATTGCCGACGGTCACGGACTCGACTTCGCGCAGCGGCAGCGTGCGGAAGGTCGCGAACGGGGTGCGATTGCGGAAGTCGAGCTTGCCGTCGCCGAAGCGGATCGTGTCGTCCACCTGGATCGCGATCTCGGCGTCGCCGGGCAGGGGCTGGCTGGGCACGAAGCGCAGCACCCGACCGTCGGTCTGTTGGCCGCTGCTGAACGGGAACGAGCGCGTGCCCGCCACGGCCGTCCCGCCGCTCGGACCCACCAGGAAGTTGCTGCTGGTCACCGAAGCCGTCGTCGCGGGCTTGGTGAACACGACGTAGACCAGGGTCTCGCGCTGCTGGTTGGTCTTGGCGTTCTCGGGCAGCGTCGTGACGATCCGGCCGTCGTCCACTTCGCTGTCCTCGTCGGGGGTGAACTCGGCGATCACCTGCGGCTCCGAGCCGCCGTAGCGCAGGCCGTCCACGTCGCGCGCCTCGGGGTCGATCACTACCTCGATCGACGCCCCCTGGGTGTTGGGCCACGGGGCGAGGCCGCGCATCACCAGGGCGGTACCGCCGAGCACGAACTCGTAGCTGGCCGAGAGCGCCTGCGTGGTGCCCTTGAGGCGCGGGAAGATCAGCGCCTGCTTGCCCGCCGAGCCCGACGTGGGCGCGAGGGAGTCGGAGTTCATGGTCTTGCTGAACACGACCACGATCGGGACCGTGGTCGGCCAGCCGGCGCCCTTGGGGTAGACGCTCCGGACCGTGGGACGCCCGTCCGGAGCGTCGCCGCCGGCCACCATGGTCTGGACGTTGGTGGTGTCGGTCCCGCCACGGCCGCCGAACCCGGGATCGAAGGCCCTGCCGATGTTGTCCCCGCACGCGGCGGCGAGCAGGAGCGGTGCGGCCAGGAGGAGGTAGCTGCGCATGGGTCGGCGGTACTCGGCCCGACGTTGGCGCCGGAGACGAGCTTCGGGGACGGATTATTCCTGGAGCGACGTCCGGTTTCGCCCCCGGGAGCAGGGCCGCGCAGGCATCCCGGCCAGGAGCCGGACCCGGCGGCGCGGTCAGCGCGGCTTCGGCGCCATGGCCCGGGCGGCGCCGAGCACCTCGTCGGACCGCACGAGCCATTCCTCCACGAGTTCGTGGAAGCCCCGCCCGAGCGCCCGCACCAGCGGCTCCGGCGCCGCCACCTCGGCAGCGACCGTGCGGGTCAGTTCCGCCTCGCAGAGCACGCGCGGCTGGTGGCTCGCGGCGCCGTCCTTGAGCTGGAGCCGCAGGGTGATGCGAGCGGCGAGGCCGTCCGGGCCGCGCACCGCATGGCAATCCAGCACGTGGCCGCTCAGCACGTAGTCTTCACCGCCGGGTGCGGCCGGTCCCTTCACCTCGGCGAAGAGTTCGGCACGCGCCAGCCCCAGGACCAGCCCCTGGGTGAGCATCTGGTCCAGTGGACCCGCCCAGTGGTGCAGGAGGAAGGGCCGCAAGGCCACGGCACCCTCGGCCACCTGCAGGCGGTCGCCCGCGAGGCTCGGTGCCAGTTCCAGTCCGGCGACCCGCAGCACGCCGCCCTGGCGCGCCGCGCGCGGCGCCGGGCGCGGCACCTCGATCCGGTACCAGTGCTCCTCGGGTGCATCGACGCTGCCACAACCCGCGAGGAGTGCCAGGCACACGGCTGCGCTCGCTCTCATCGTCCACCTCCCGGCGGAGCCGGTGCGATCTCCAGGTCCTTCACCGTGGTCCCGAACAGGACCGACGACGGCGCCAGCCGCAGATGGCGGGCGAGGCGCTGCACCTCGGCGAGGCTGTCGCGCAGCGCGTGCAGCACCTCGAGCAAGGGCGCGCGGCTGTTGGCCAGGGCGCCGTGCGCCTCGCCGGCCAGCAGGTCCAGGCGGCGCTCCAGTCCGGCGGTGCGCGCCAGCGCCGCGCGCGCCTCGGCCAGCGCCGCGCGGCTCTCCTGCAGGGTTGCCGCCAGCTCGCCCGGCAGCGTGGCACTGGCCTGCTCGGCGTGGGCCAGGATGGCGTCGACGCGCCGCCGGTTGGCCTCCGAGAGCAGGGCATTCATCGCCTGGCTGCTCACCAGCCACTGGTCGAGGAGATGGTCGGCCTGCTGCATCAGCTCCGGCAGCGTCTTGGCCAGCCGGTCCATGGGGGACTCCCTGGCCGCGATCATCGCCCCGTCCGGCAGCGCCCGGCCGGCCCGCGACCAGCCCTCCAGCTCCACCGTCACCTGGCCGGTGACCAGCAGGCGGTCCATGCGCGCGCGGGTCACGTCCTGCACCACGCAGCGCTCCGGGTCGACGGCGATCCGCACGAGCGTCTTGCCGGCCTCGAAGCGCATGTCGGCCACCGCGCCGACGGGCACGCCCTGGAAGTTGACCCGCGAGCCGACCTGCATGCCCTTGGTGTTCTCGTGGAACTCGATCTGGTACTCGAGCTGGCGCGCGCCGGCGCCGGCGCCGATGAGGAAGAGCACCGTGGCCACCATGAGCGCCGCCGAGACCACGGCCAGGAGCCCGACCCGGAAGTGCCGCCCTCGACTCCAGACCGACATGGCCGTTCTCACACCACCAGGAAGGGGGCCAGGTCGAGGCGTCCGGCACCGGCCTCGGCCATGCGGCGCTCCAGGAAGTTGCGGATCCGCGGGTCCGCGGAGCCCCAGATCGTGTCCTTGCCGCCCAGCGCGGCCACCTCGCCCCCGAGCAGCAGCACGCAGCGGTGCGCGATCGCGTGGGCGGACGCCAGGTCGTGGGTCACGACGACCATGGTGATGCCGAACACGTGGTTCAGCTTCAGGATCAGGTTGTCGACCTCGGCCGCGGTGATCGGGTCGAGGCCCGCGGACGGCTCGTCGAAGTAGACGATCTCGGGATCCATGGCGATGGCGCGCGCGATCGCCGCGCGCTTGCGCATGCCTCCCGAGATGCTCGACGGCGGCAGGTGGGCCGCGTGCAGCAGACCCACCATGTCGAGCTTCATCCGGGCGATCTCCAGGATCACGCCCTCCGCCAGGCCGGTGTTCTCGCGCAGCGGCAGCGCCACGTTCTCCAGGAGGCTCAGGCTGCCGAGCAGGGCACCACCCTGGAACGAGAGCCCGGTGGCGAGCCGCATGGCCCGCACGTCCTCCTCCGACATCGCGTAGACGTCGCGCCCGCGGAAGCGCACGGTCCCCGCGGTCGGCGGCATCAGGCCGCAGAGGTGGCGCAGCAGCGTGGTCTTGCCACAGCCCGAGGGACCCAGGATCACGAACACCTCGCCGCGCCGGATCTCGAGGTCGACGCCGCGCAGGACCTCGCGCCGGTCGTAGACCGTGGTGACCGCAAGGGCGCGCACCAGGGGCTCCCCGGGCGCGGGCGCGCCGCGCGCGGTCGTGGCGGCGGTGCCGGCCGCGGGAGCACTCATGCGAACACCACCCGCTGCGCCGTCACGAAGAGCGCGTCGATCACGATGATCAGGAACACGCTGAGCACCACGGCATTCGTGGTGCTGCGGCCCACGCCCTCGCTGCCTCCCGTCACCCGCAGGCCGAGGGCGCACCCCACGACACCCACGACGCCGCCGAACACCAGGGCCTTGCTCATCCCCATCACGAAGTCCGGCAGCTGCAGCGCGGTGCGCGTCTGCTCCAGGTAGACGTCGGTGCTGATCCCCGCGGCGAGGCCGGCGAACAGACAGCCGCCGACCACGGCCATGAGATCGAAGAGCAGGCAGAGCATGACGGTGGCCGCGCAGAGAGCCAGGACCTTGGGCACCACGAGGAAGCGGACCGGGTGCACGCCCATCTGGCGCAGCGCGTCCACCTCTTCGCTGACCACCATCGCGCCGAGTTGCGCCGCGTTGGACGAACCCGACCGGGCCGCGAGGATGATCGCACTCATCAGCGGGCCGATCTCGGTGACGGTCGAGACGCCCACCATGTCGGCGATGTAGAGCTCGACGCCCCACACGCGCAGCTGCACGTAGGCCTGCATGGCGAGGATCAGGCCCAGCAGGAAACCGATCAGCACCGTGATCGGCAGGGCGCCGATCGCGGCGTGGTCGAGTTCGAGGACGGTCCGGTCGAAGCGCAGGCCCTGGCCGCGCAGGGGCGCGACGCAGAGCGCGTGCACGGTCTGCCCCGCGGTCCGCAGCACTCCGCACAGGGCGCACAGCATCGGCTCCAGCGCGGCCCCGATCCGGGTGATCGGATCCGGGCGCTCGGCCGTCCGGCCCGCGCACGTCAGCCGCTCGACCGAGAGCAGCGAGAAGAAGTCGAGCATCGGCTTCGAGAGCCCGCGCAGGCGCAGCTCCACTCCGCTCGCCCGCGCGTGGCGCAGGCCGTGGACGATCACGCCCATGCCGGCGGAGTCGAACTCCTCGACCTGGCGCAGGTCGACGATCAGACGCTGCGGCCGGCGCGCCAGGATGGAGTGGAGGTCGCGCACCACGGCACGCGCCGTGCTGCGGTCCAGCCGCCGCTCGACTTCGATCACTGTCGCTTCGGCCACGCTCCCTGCCTTCCCCGCGGTGGTTGCCCGCGTCGCCTATCGGCACCGGCACGAGTTCCCCTTGATGCCGACGGGTCCCTTGCCCTCTCGGAACCGGCCGGGCGAGAATCGCCGCTCCGGTCCCCTCCCACGACTCCCTCCCGATCCGAGCGCCTCGCGGCATGGCGATCCCGCCGCCGCGCGGCGCCCGGAACGACGGATCCTCATGAACACGCGAGTCCTCCCCCTCCTGCTCCTGACCCTCCTCTCTGGCTGCGCCGGCTCCGCGGGCAGCCGCGAGCGTGCGGTGCTGGACCGTCCGACGGTTCTCGCGCGCGCCCGCGCCGCGCTGTCCGAGCGCCACTTCGATCAGGCGCTGGCCCAGACCGACCTCCTGCTGGCCGCGGACCCGAGGGACAAGGACGCGCTCCTGGTGGCGGCGGAGGCCAACCTGGGCATGGCCGACACGGCGCGCTCGGGCCAGATGCCCCTGCTGGAGGACGCGTACGCGACCGCGAAGCGGGCCGTGGACGTGGATCGCAGCGATGGCCGCGGCTGGCACCTGGTGGCGGAGGCCGAGTACCGCCGCAACAACTTCGCGGCCAGCCGCGACGCCGCGCTTTCTGCCGCCAGGCTCTTCGCCGAGCGCGGCGACCGCGCCAGCGCCGCCGCGGCCTTCCTGAGCGCGGCACAGGGCGAGATGCAGCTCTTCGTGGCCAGCCGGCGCGCCGAACTCGAGGACGCGCAGCCGGGGGGATCCGCGCCTCCCCGCCCCGGCCCCGACACGCTGGAGCTGGCCGCGAAGGTGTTCGGACACCTCGGGCAGGCGCGCGCCAACGGAGCCGTGGGCGCCAGCGCCGTACGCGCCGCCCAGGTGCACCAGTGGCTGGGCCGGAACACCGAGGCGATCGCCGAGCTGGAACGGGCCCTCGAGCTCGCGGCGGAGGACGCCGAATTGCACACGGCCTACCAGGAGGCGTTCTTCCAGCTCGACAAGCGTGCGGAGTGCGTGGCCGCCTACCGGCGCATGGGGCGCGAGCGTCCGCAGTCGCGCGCCACGCAGTGGTTCCTCGGCCGCGCCCTCGTGGCCCAGGCCGATGCCGAGCGCCAGCGCGGCGCGACGAGCGATGCCACGGAGCACTATCGCGAGGCCGCCCAGGTGTTCGGCGAGTACGGCGCCACGGTCCCCGACCATGCGCAGGCGGCGGCGGACTGGGTGGCGATCTGCCAGCTGGCGTTGGGCCGTGTGGCGGTGGACGGCGGCAACCTCGCCGGAGCCAAGGAGTGGTTCGCGAAGGCCTACGCCACCACGCCACGCGTGGCGGAGTATCCGGACGGGCAGCCGCTGCTCTACGACAGCTTCGGCGGCCACTACGCGCGCGGCCTGGACCTGATCGGCCAGGCCAGCACCGCCTCGGGCACCCGCGAGGGGATGGAGGCGGCCCTGGCCCACTACCGCGAGGTCGTGCAGCGCCATCCGGACCGCTTCGGCGCGATGTTCAACAACGCCGCGCTCACCGCGCGCGACCTCGGGGTGGCGTACGCGAGAGACGGGCGCGACGAATCCGCCAAGGCGCTCTGGGAGGAGAGCTACCGCTACTACTGCAAGGCGGTGGAGCTCGAGCCGCAGGACGCGCGCATCGTCAACGACTGCGGCCTGATGCTGGTCTACCACCTGCACCGTGAGTACGGGCGCGCGCGGGAGCTCTTCGACCGCGCCATCCAGCTCGGCACGGCCCAGCTCGCCGAGCTGCCCGAGGACGCGCCGCAGGAGCAGCGCAACGGCCTCGAAGAGGCGGTCGGCGACGCGTGGCAGAACATCGCCGTGCTGATGCGCAACCTCGGCAGGCCGTTCGCCGAGTACCGGGAGTACTGCGAGAAGGCGGTGAAGTACTACCCCTACGAGCGGCGCGAGGCGGCGCGCCTGCTGCGCGGCGGCGCGGAGAGCGCGCCCGCGAGCACGCGCCGGGCGGCGCCGGTGGGCACGCCGGGCACCCCCGGGGGCTGGATCGTCGCGCCGCCGCGCTTCGCGCCGCCCGCGTCCGGGCGTCCGGGCCAGGACCAGGACGGGGGCAAGGCCGCGGCGTTCGCCAAGGTGAAGCAGGCGGCCGACACCAAGGCCGCCGCCGAGGACTACGACGGCGCACTGCTGGTGCTCGACCGCGCCGCCGCCGAGCTGCGCGGCTACGCGCCCTTCCACCACCTGAGCGGGATCATGAACCTGCGCCATGCCGTGCGCTCCCGCGACGCGGGCGGCAAGGCGGGCCTGGTCGACGGACTCTTCGCCGACGCCGTGAACCAGCTCAAGCGCGCCGTGGAGCTCGACGCCGAGCCGGCGCAGTACCGCGTCGACCTGATGCAGGCCCAGCTCGAGCGCGGCGACTTCGCCGACGCCGCCCGGACCGCCAAGGAGGCCCTGAGCCTCGCGCGCAGCCAGGGCGGCGGCGATCCGGTCCTGCTCGCGGCGCTGCACGCCGGGCGCGCCGACGCCAACACGCGCGTCTACGTGGCCGCGAGGCAGGAGGGCAAGGACGCGCCCGAGGCCCTGCAGGCGGCCCGCGAGTCGTACCGCGAGGTGGAGAAGGCCGGGCCGCTGCCCGCCAGGGTGTTCGCGACCTGGCTCTCGCTGGAACAGTGGGCGGGCGCCGGCGACGCGGCGTTGGAGCTGGCGATGCGCGTGCTGGCGCGCGAGCCGGGCCGCGACGACGCGTTGAATCAGCTCGTCGACCTCGCCGTGGCGGCGCGCAAGCCGGAGAAGGCGATTGCGCTGCTGACCGGACGCAGCGACGCGAAGAGCCTCTGGTATCTCGGCCGCGCGCGATTCAGCCAGGCCCTGGACCAGTGGAGTGCAAACCCACGCGAGCCCAAGGAGGCCCTGGCCGCGATCGCGCAGGCGCAGAAGGACTTCGCGGCGTCGAAGGCCGGCAATGCCGAGTACGCCGACTCGTGCGACCAGTGGTTGGCGCTCTGTCTGACCGCCCAGGGCTTCATGCACCTGAGCGCCGACCAGACCCCGGAGGCCGAGGCCTCGTTCCTGGCGGCCGTCCGGCTGCGGCCCGACAAGATCGCCGCGGAGATCGGTCCCAACCAGAGCGCGCGCATCGGCGTGCTCACCGTGGGCGGCAAGTACTTCGAGCGCGACCCCGCCAGAATGGAGGCGCTGTTCCGCGCCGCGCACGAGGCAGCCAGCGAGGACTTCGACTTCGCCAGCAACTTCGGCCTCGCGGCGCGCGACCACGGCACGCTGCTGGAGCGCCAGCGCAAGACCGAGGCGGCGCGGCAGATGTACGAGGCGAGCTACCGGGCCTACCGCAAGGCCGCCCAGCTCGATCCGGACAACCTGCGGCTCAAGGTCGACCTCGCGATCCTGCCCATCTACCACCTCGGGGTGGACCTGGACGAGACCCGCGACCTGCTGCTGGCGGTGGCCGAGACCGGCGAACGGCGCCTGCAGGAGATGAAGCCCGGCGACTCGGATCGCAAGGACCTGAACGAGACCGTGGCCGACGCGTGGCAGAACCTCGGCCAGTACTACCTCGCGCACGCCAAGGACGCGGCCAAGGCACGCGCCGCGCTCGAGAAGAGCCTGAAGTTCCTGCAGCGCGGCCCGGTGCAGGCCATGCTGCGGCGTGCCCAGCAGATGGAGAAGACCGCCCAGAGCCAGCCCGAGTCCCGGCCGGGAGACGGCAAGCAGTGAGCCGGCCTGCTTGCCGCGCCGCCGCGCTGGCCGTGGCTGCGCTGGCCGCGCTGTCGCTGCCTGCGCAGGGCACGCAGCCGGCCACGCAGCCGGCCACGCACGCGGCGACACAGTCGACGAGCCAGCCGTCGCTGCGCGAGCTGGCGATCGGCGCGGAGCGGCGCGGCCGGCACGCCGAGGCGGCGGAGTTCTATCTGCGCCTGGTGGACGCCGAGCCCGCCAACCACGAATGGGTGGTCGGGGCCGGGCGCACGCTCGGCATGGCGGGGCGCTACAACGACGCGCTCGACCTGCTGGACCGGGGCCTGCAGCGCTTCCCCGACGCCGTGGAGGTGCGGGCGATGCTGGCGCGGGTGTACGTGCTGAAGGCCGAGAGCATGGTGGCGCGCGGTGTGCGCGATGCGAACGTCACGTATGCCTACGGCGATGCGGCGCGGGTCGCGGCCGAGGTGCTGGAGCGGCATCCGGCGCATCGCGACGCGCGCCTGATCCTGGCGCAGGCCCGCTACTCGCTCGGCGAACTGGACGAGGCCGAGCGCGCGGCCAGGGAGTGCGTGGCGCGCTTCCCCGACCATCCGGGCGGACACGTGCTGCTCGGCAACGTCGCGTTCGATCGCTTCGTGGCACTGCGCCGCACCCTCGCCGAGGAACGTCCCACGGGCCAGCGCCAGGCGGACCTGATCCAGGAGGCGGCGACGCTGCGCGATGCGGCGGCCAGGGCGTACGAGGCGGCGCTGCGCGCCGACCCGGTGCGGGTCTTCCCGCTGGTGAAGCTCGGCGACCTGGAGGCGTGGCAGGGCAAGCTGGAGGCCGCGCTCTCGTTCTACCGGCGTGCGCTGGTGGCGGATCCGGAGGTGGCCGTGAACCACGGCTGGATCCGGCAGAACGTCCAGCCGGGACGGCGCGCCGAGTTCTACTCCGAGGCGGCCGCCGCGTACCGCAAGGGGCAGGACGCGCAACCGGCCAAGGCGGCGCTGCTGGACTGGTACCACGCCGAGGCGCACTTCGCCGCCGCGGCCTGGAAGCCGGCCAAGGAGCTCTTCGCCCAGGCGGTCGCCGCCAATCCGCGCTACTTGAACAGCCTCTACTACGTCATGCTCGCCGCATACTGGGACGGCGACATGGCCGCGGCCGAGGAGAGCGCGGCGTACTACGCCGAGCAGGCGCCGATCGAGTTCTCGGACCTGGTGCAGTCCCTGGAGAAGGCCGAGCAGGCACTGGGCGTGATCCAGTTCCTGGCCGACCGCTGCTTCCAGGCGGGCAAGCTGCCGCGCAGCCGTGACCTGAACCGGGTCCTCGCGCTGGCCGAGAAGAGCGCGGACCGCTGGAACAACTACGCGTTCTTGTGCCGCGAGACCGGGCGCTACCAGGAGAGCTACGAGGCGTACGAGGCCGCGCTGGCGGCGGAACCCGACTCGCCGCAGATCCTCAACGACGCCGCGGTGATCCTGCAGTACCACCTGGCCACCCCCGAGAACCTCGCGCGCGCCAAGGCCATGTACCAGCGCGCCATCGAGCGCGCGGCCGCCATCCTCGCCGACCCCAAGGCCACCCCACCCGCCAAGGCCCGCGCCCGCCAGGCCGCCCAAGACGCCCGAGGCAACCTGAAACGACTCTGAGCAATCTCGACGGTCGTGTTACGCGGGCGAAACACGCCCGGCGAGGTCACTCGGAGTCGAATCGGGCGGTGAAGTGCGGGAGGTACTTGGGGCGGTAGGTCATGCGCAGGCCGCGCAGCCGCGACTTGTCGCGTGCCACGCGCTCGGCGTGCTCGAGGATGCGGTCCACGTGGCTCTGGGTGTAGACGCGGCGCGGGATGGCGAGACGCACCAGTTCCAGGGGCGCCGGCACGAACGCGCCGTCGTCCTTCACCTTGCCGAACATCACCGAACCGATCTCGCACGAGCGGATGCCGCCCTCCAGGTAGAGCGCGCACGCCAGCGCCTGCCCGGGGTAGCGCTCCACCGGGATGTGCGGCAGGAACTCCTTGGCGTCGATGTACACGGCGTGGCCGCCCGCCGGCTGCACCGTGGGGATGCCCACGCGGTTCAACCCTCCCGCCAGGTACTCCATCACGCCGTGGCGGTAGTCCAGGTAGCGCTCGTCGAGCGCCTCGAACAACCCCACGGCCATCGCCTCGAGGTCGCGCGCCGCGCAGCCGCCGTAGGTCGGGAAACCCTCGGTGAGGATCAGCAGATTGCGCGCCTCCTGTGCCAGCGCGTCGTCGTTCAGCGCCAGGAAGCCCCCCATGTTCACCATCCCGTCCTTCTTGCCGCTCATCGTGCAGCCGTCGGCGAGGGCGAACACCTCGCGCGCGATCTCGCGCACGCTGCGTTGCCGCTGGCCCGGCTCGCGGTTCTTGATGAACCACGCGTTCTCGGCGAACCGGCAGGCGTCCAGGATGAACCGGACGCCGTGCGCGCGCAGGATCCGGCTCACGCCCCGCAGGTTCTCCAGGCTCACGGGTTGGCCGCCGCCGGAGTTGTTGGTGATGGTCACCATGCCCAGCGGGATGCGCGCACGATTCTCGCGCAGGAAGGCCTCGAGCCTGCCCAGATCGACGTTGCCCTTGAACGGGTGCTGGGCCCGTGGATCCCGGCCCTCCGGGATCACCAGGTCCACCGCCTCCCCGCCGTCGAACTCGATGTTCGCGCGGGTCGTGTCGAAGTGCGTGTTCGACGGCACCGCCATCCCAGGCTTCACGGTCAGCGCGAAGAGGATCCGCTCCGCGGCGCGCCCCTGATGCGTGGGGATCACGTGCCGGTAGCCGGTGATCTCCCGCACCGCCGCCTCGAAGCGCGCGAACGAGCGCGACCCTGCGTAGCTGTCGTCGGCCAGCATCATCTGTGCCCACTGCTGCGTGGACATCGCGGTGGTCCCCGAGTCGGTGAGCAGGTCGTAGGTCACGGCCGCCGCCGGCAGCAGGAACAGATTGCGGTGCGCCTCCCCCAGCGCGCGCTCGCGCTCGGCGCGCGAGAGCATCGCGATGGGCTCGACCACCTTGACCTTGAACGGCTCGACGACGGTGCGGTAGGGCGTTTCCACGGCGGGTTCGCTGGGGGTTGTGCACCCTCAACCGACGTCACGGGCGGGAATTGCCCGAGCGGCCCGCCCCGCGCCCCCCCGCCGCCCCGCGCCCGCGCGCACTCCGATCCGGGCGCTTCGCAACGGGCGCCGAGGGGGCCGCCCGCACGGCTGGCCACCGCCGCCGGTGTTTCGCCCGCGAAACACGACCGTCGAGATTGCTCAGAGTCGCTTTCCGAGGTTCCCGTAGTTCCGGTAGGCGACCTGGTCGGGCTGGCCGGCGGCGTAGTGCCAGACGAGGCGGGTCTTGTCGGTGGCGTGGATGGCGACGAGGGAGCTCGAGACCGTGCCGTACTCGCCGCCGTCCTTGAGGATGCGGTGGCCGTTGTGTCCACCCTGGTCGAGGAGGATCGGCCGCAGCCGGGCCAGGCGCTCCTCCAGGGGCAGCGCCGCGAGCGCGGGCTCGAGCTGCGGCAGGTGGAGCGCACCGAGCCGGTGCTCGTTGCTGATCACGGCCACGGCTCCCGCCTCGCTGCGCACGGTGTGGGTGTGGTCGTGGTAGAGCACCACGGTGCGCCGTGCGTCGCAGAGCAGCAGCTGGAACGGATTGTGGGCGCGTTCGCGCAGCTCCTCCTCCACCGCGGCCAGCGCCGCATCGAGATCGTCCTGGTCCAGGGCCAGGAGCGGCAGCAGGCCGCGGCTCGGGACGTCGGGAAGCGGTGCCGCACCCTTCACGTTGGTGAGCCCCGCGAAGAGCCCGTGGTCGTTCACGGCCATCCACGTGCCGCCGCCGACGCTGTCGCGGGGGCCGATCATGCGGCGCCGCGCGCCCACGTGCAGCGTCGGCGGCGTGGCGTAGCGCTGCCGGTACTCGTCGCGGTTGCTGGCGACCACGATCGGATACTCGGCGTCCAGGCCACGCAGGACGATCAGTAGGCACATCGCGGAACCCGCCCAGCGTAGCGGCAGAGGCCGGCTCGCGTCGCGGTGCTCATGGAGTCTCCTCGACGGGGCGCGGTGCGTCCGGGCGCGGCTCCACGGAACCCAGGCGCCGCAGCCACAGCATCCCCACCCCGGCCACCAGCAGGCAGGCGCCGGCCACGCCGAAGAGGGTCCGCAGCGGCAGGACGCCGGCGACGCTCGCGGCGAAGATCGGACCGAACGAGAGGCCGAACTGGATGCAGCTCTGCACGGCGGAGAACGCCAGGGAGCGCCGCTCGGCCGACATGAGCTTCGAGCCCGCGGCGTAGGCGAGGGTCATGCTCCCGGACATGAAGAGCGCGGACGCGAAGCGCACCAGCAGGAAGACCTCGATCCCGGGCACGAACACGGTCGCCACGTAGCACACGCCGAGGCCGAGGGCGTCGACGGCGAGCACGCGCAGGGGACCATAGCGATCCGCGAGCCTGCCCCACATCGGCGTGCACAGGAACTGCGCCACCGCCACGGCCATGAACGCCAGCGCCGTGGTGCGGTCCAGGACGTGGAGGTCGGTCTCGGAACCCACGCGCAGCCAGGGCAGCGGCCCCAGCTCGCGGATCCAGAGCGCGAGCATCGGCTCGATCATGTTCTGGCCGATGCGCATCACGAAGATCCATGCGAGCAGGCCGAGGAACACCCGGTTGCCGAGCAGGGCGCCGAGGTCGTCGCGCAGCGCGGCGCCCACGCCGGCCAGTCCGCTCGCGCCGCGGGGCAGCTTGCGGTCCTCGCGCGCGAACGCCACGACCGGCACCGTGGCGAGCAGACAGAGGATCGCGGTGACGTGGAAGACCTGCGCGCGCCCGAACCACGCGCTTGCCTCCGCGCCGATGGCCGGCCCGAGCAGCATGCCCAGCGCCATCGCCAGCTGCAGCCGCGCGATCACCAGCCCCTGGCGCTGCGCCGGCGCCTCCGCCGTCACCAGCGCGATCGCCGGCGCGACATACCCGGCGAGCAGGCCTTGCACCGCACGCAGGGCCACCAGCCAACCCACCCCGGGCGCGAACGGCATCAGGCCATTCACCACCGCGATCGCCAGCATCGAGCGCAGGACCATCGGCTTGCGCCCGTAGCGGTCTCCCACCACCCCCCACACCGGCCCGACCAGCGCCGAGGTGAGCGGCCCGGCCGCGAACACCAGCCCGGCCCAGAGCCGCGCCTGCTCGGGGTCCTCGATCCCGAACGTCTCCTCCAGGAAGAACGGCAGAGTCGGCAGGACGGCCGTGAGTCCGGCCGAGACCGCGAAGAGGCCGGGCCAGACCGCCAGGAAGTTGCGAAGCCAGGGATCCAGGGGAGGGGTCTCGTGCCGGCCCAGGCAGGCCGCGCCGGCGGATCGTCTGGGGGACCGGACCGGGCCGCAACCACTCTCGTGCATGCCTGGGGTCGTCGCCCGCGGGTCCGCCGCCGCACCGTTCGCCGCGGTCCGGCGCGTGTCGGCCTCCGCATCCTTCGCGGCCCGGGGTTGGCCGCGCGCCCCTGGCGCCGGCCCGCCCCAGGGGCCCCGACGAGGTTGCCGGGAGGATTCGCGGGGCACGGACCACGACGCTCCATGGCGGGCCCGCGCCCGGCACCTTCCGCACCCGCGGTCGCCGAGGCGCCGGTGCCGCGGGAGCCGGGGCCATGCCGGCGCGGAACCGCACTCGCCGCAGGAGGACGATGTCCGTCCACGCTAGAGTGTTGCGCCCTCCCGGGGCCCGCAACGGCGGGAGTCTTGCCGGGAGTGTTTCGTCGGGCCCGCCCTTCCTGGGCCCCTCTCCTCCGTCCCGCATGAACCTCAGCACCTTGCCGCATCGCGGCGCGCCGTCGCGCGCCTTCGCCCCGCTGCCGGCCCTGCGCCACGTCGCATCCCTGGCCCTCGCCCTCGCGCTGCCGGTCCTCGCGCCCCGCGCCCAGGATGCAGCCGCCCGGCCGGGCGCGGCCACGCAGCCGATCCCGGCGCCGCTCGCGGCGGCCCTTCCGGAACTCGCCGATCAGTCGGCGTGGGAGCAGGACGCCCGCTACGAGGGCGAGAACCCCGACAAGAGCCGGCGCGGGGTCTACCCGATCGGCAACGGGCGGCTGTTCGCATACGCCGGCCTCGGCGCGCGCGCGAACTCGCTGCAGGGCCTCACCGGACCCGGCTACCAGACCGACGAGACCAACGCGCCACGCGGCCACTTCGGCGGCCTGAGCCTCCTGCTGCGCAGCACCGCCGGCGAGGAGGAGCAGGAGGTCGCCCTCACCGAGCAGCGCGTACGCCGGGTGCGCGGTGCCGGGTTCGTGGTCAGCGAAGACGCAGCCGCCGGCGGCCTCGCGCTGCGCACGCTCACCTTCGCGCCGCCCGGCCAGGACCTGCTGGTCCGGGTCGTGGAGATCGTGAACCAGGGACGCGCCGCCAGCGGGGCGATGCAGCTGGTGCTCCGCCTCGACGACCGTAACGCCACCATCCCGGTCGTGGCGCGTAGCGAGGAGGCGGTGCTGCGCATCGCCTATCCCTCCACGACGCGGCCGCGCGCCGCGGCGATCTGGCTGAGCGCGCCGGAGGCCTCGGCGCGGGGCGAGGCGATCTACGCACCGGTGCCGGCGCTCGAGGCCGGACGCTCGTGGAGCGCCGTGGTGACCGTGACGGCGAAGCGCGGCGGGATCGCCGAGGCCCAGCCGACCATCCTCGACCAGGACGGCGCCACGCTCGCGGCACGGACCACGTCGGCCTGGTGGAAGGAACGACTCGCCAAGACGCTCTACACCGACACCGATCACCGCAAGCTCCGCGACCTGCTCGAGGACTGGAAGGTCCTGATGCTGGTGCAGCGCGACGAGGCCTCCGGCGTCGTCGCGCCGATGGTGAACTACCGCGGCTACTGGGTGCGCGACAGCGTCGGACCGATGCTCGCGTTCCTGCGCTGGAACCTGTGGGACGAGGCGAAGGCGCTGCTCACCTACCTGTTCGACGCGGTACGCCTGCTCGACCGCGTGCCCAACCACGTCCCCCTCGACCTCGATTTCGCCCCGCTGCAGGGCAAGGTCACCGACTGGGCCGCGTTGGACGTGCCTGAGAGCGAGATCCCGGCCTGGGTGATCCTCCTGCACACGTGGTACTGGCGCGTCACCCAGGACACGGACCTGATCGAGAAGCACTGGCCGCTCCTGGACGCCTGCCTGAAGAAGCAGCGGCGCTTCACCGACGACCTGATGACCTTCCAGGGCGACGAGACGTTCCTGCACGGCGCGTTCTCGAGCCTCTATCCGGACCGCGTCGGCGACCCGGCGTTCCTGCTGGCCGACGATCGCAGCCAGGGCCGCCGCGCCTGGTCGTTCTCCAGCGGCGTGATGTTCCTGATCTCCATGCACGGCATGGGCGAGCTGGTCGACGCCCTGGATCGCAAGCAGAACCCAGGCAAGTGGGCCGCAGGCGCGCCCGACAAGAAGCCCAGCCAGGCGTACGTGGAGCGCACGTTCCGGATCCTCCAGGCGCTCGAGAAGCGCTACTGGCAGGACGACCTCGGCTACTTCGCGCCCGCGCTCTCGCCGCTCACCGGAGAACCGCACCGCACGCCCTTCGCCGACGTCAACCTGATGCCGCTGTGGATCGGCTGGACCTTCCCCACCGGCGAGAAGAGCCGCGACAACCTGCGCAACTCGCTCGCGCGCCTCACCACCGGGCCGGCGCAGATCGGCATGACACCGACGGTCGCGCATACGACCGGCCTCACCCACGCCATGCTCCTCACCGCGCTGTGCGAGCGCGACGGCAAGGAGCGCCTCGCCGTGTTCGACGAGCTGCTGCGCCGCGCCGGGCCGGCCGGCGAATGGGGCGAGCTCTACGATCCCGAGGGCCGGCCGATGGCCGCGTACGACCGCCAGTGGCCCAACCGCTGCCGCCCGTGGGAGAGCGGCGTCTGCCTGGAGGCGATCTACTTCGCGCTCACCGGGATGCGCTACCTGACGGTGCCCAACTGGGACAACACCGACATCCGCGCCAAGCTGCGCATGCCCAACGGCGCCAGCTTCGTGACCTTGCGCGGGCTCAAGAAGGACGCCCGCCACCTCGACCTCTTCTACCGCGAGACCTTCGCCAAGCTCAGCGAACAGGAGCGCAAGGACAACGAGGAGAAGAAGCCCGAGGACCGGCGCGACCCCGTGAAGCTCCACCGGCGCGTGAACTGGCGCCTCGAGCTCCACTCCGGGATGCCGCCGCGTGGCTACTACGACGTGGGCGTCAACGCCATGGGCACGATGTTCGTCCGCTACTTCACACCCGACATCAAGGTGATCGACGAGACCGAGTTCTGGAAGGAGGACACCGAGGCGTTCCTGCGCCCCGCGGACGCCGAGGTTCCGGCCCTCGCGTGGTCGTCGCCCAAGCGCACCGAGGGGGCGGAGCTGCTGTTCCTCGGCAACCGCAACGCCGGCGCCGAGCTGATCGGCAAGGACGGTGTGACCCTGGTGGACACGGGGCTGCCGATGGAGACATCGACGCTGCGCGCACTGCTGCTGGGCGCCGATGGCAAGCCCACCCACCCGCGTCTCTTCCTCGACCGCGGCTGGAACGCGGCCGGACCCTCGACCTTCCGCGCGGCGACCACGCTGGCAGGCTGGGACGCGCTCGTGCAGGCCTACGCGCAGGCCGGCGGCAAGGTCCTGGCGCCGGGGTTTGCCACGCGGTTCACGGTCCAGGCCGCGGGCAAGGACCCGGTGGAGGCCGGCGCGCCGCAGGGCGTCCTCCAGGTCGCAGGCGAGGGCGAGGTCACGGTCAGGGTCCGCTTCACCGCCAAGGCCGGCGGCGACGCCGTCCTCCGCATGGGCAGCGCCGCAGGAGTGAGCGTGAAGTGGAACGGCGAACAGGCGTTCCAGCGCGGCCCGCAGCGGCTGAGCCTGCCCGATCAGGATGCGGTGCTGGTGCGCCTGCGCGAAGGCGTGAACGAGGCCGAGGTGGTGCTGCAGGGGAAGGGGGAGCGCACCTTCGCGGTGCGTGTCAGCGATTCCCGCGGCCTGCCGATCGAGGGCGTGACGAGCGAGTAGCGCCCGCGCCCGCGCCGCACGGCGCGGGCGTCCGTGGGCAGGTCCTGCTCCCGGTCCGTCCCCGGACCGGCGCGCACCTCAGCGGCGCAGGTGCAGGTAGAGGATCTCGGTCCGCGGTTGCGTCGCCGCTCCTCCCCCGCCGCGAGCCGCGCTCCCCTGCGGCGTCGCGAGCCCGCTCTGCGGTGTCACGCCCGCCTGGCGCTCCAGGGAAGGCAGCCTGGCCGCGAATTCGGGCAGGAAGTGGTACTGGGTCTGCCAGTTCACCCGGTTGCGCTCGGCGAACTCGCCGACCAGGCGCGCGTAGGCCTGGAGCTGCTCGCGGTCGCCCTGGATGGCGAAGATCCGGTCGCCGGTCTTGAGCTGCAGCGGCGGAGGCAGCGTCACCTGCGGCTGCGAACCCAGCCCCTGCAACAGGGACCGGGTACGCGCGGCGGGAGCGTCATCGGCGTGTGCCACCTCGCGCCGCACCGGCTCCGCGTCGCGATCCAGGGACCTGGATTGAGGGAGGGTCAGCTCCTCGATCCGCGGCAGCATCGTGTTGGCGGTCCACGCGTAGCCGGTGGCGAGTCCCGGCTTGGCCTCGTCGTCCTTGCCGGCACGCCCACCGGGCCTGGTCTCGGCGCGTCCGAACCAGTACGCGCCCGGATCCTGGCGCAGCGTCTGACCCAGGAGAAGCGGGGCGAGGTCCACCTCGATGGTCGCGGGCAGGTCGAGGGAGAGGACGAGCTGGGGAGCGACACCGAGCTGGTCGCGCGGCGCGGCATCCGGGACGAGGCCGCCCTTGGTCTCGCTGCCGGGGACCCGCATGCGCTCGGCGGACGGCGGCGTGCCACGCGCCACGCCGGCACGCGCGGGCGCCGGCTGCGCGGCGCCCGCGGGCTCCTCGACCTGCTTGCGCCCTTCGCCGGCGTCCTGACGCTCGTTCTCGCGCCGGCCCGGTGCCGCGGCGTTCGGCGTCGGCTGGGCGCCGGGCGGTGGTTCGGACTTGGGCAAGGCCGCGCCGGGCGCAGGGTTCTTGTCCTTGGCCTCGATCCCGTCGCGGGTACGGCCCTGTGCCTCCGCACCGATGCCGAACGGCGCCTCCAGCCGCTTCTCGTCCCCTTCCGCGGCCGGACGCAGGGCCAGGACCTCCTCCACACCCTCGATCCGATCCACGACGCGCGCGTCGCTGAGCGGAGCACGCGCGCTGCTCTCCTCGGCGGGCGCGTTCCGGCTGGCCGGCAACTGCCAGAGGACGAGCGCCGTGCCGACCAGGATCGTTGCGGCGGCCGCACTCATCAGGATCGGGAACCAGCGTTGGCCGCCGCGTGCGGCGGCGATGCGCGGCGGGGCGTCGAGCGCGCCCAACACCGCATCGGCGAACCCGGACGGGGCCTTGGGCTCGGGCGGCAGGGCGCGCAGACGCTGCACCGTGCGTCGATACGCCTCGGCGCGGGCCCGCAGCTCGGCGTCCGTCTCCAGCTCGCGTTCGAGCCGGGCGCGCTCCAGGGGCGTGAGCCGCCCGTCCACCCAGTCGGCGAAGCGCTCGTCCAATTCGTGGGGCTGGCGGTTCATCCCAGGAAGCCTCCCAGCTTTTCCTGCAGGAGCAACCGGCCGCGGTGGATGCGCGAGCGCACGGTCCCCGGTGGGATCCCGAGGATCGCTCCGATCTCCTCGTACGAGAGGTCCTGGAGGTCGCGCAGGATCACGGCGCTCTTGAACTCTTCGGGCAGCTCGTGAATTGCCGCGTGCGCCGCGGCGACGAATTCGCGCTGGTGCACCTGCTCCCCGGGATCGCGGACCCTGGCCTCCGGCTCGATGTGCAGATCGTCGGTGCCGTCGATCGGCGCGTCGATCGAGAGGGTGGTGCGGCCGCGCTTGAGCGCCTTGCGGTGGCGCTGCGCACTGATGCAGGCGTTGGTGGTGATCTTGTGGAGCCAGGTGGTGAAGCGCGCGCGGCCGTCGAAATCGTTCAGGCCACGGAACACGCGCAGGTAGATGTCCTGCGACACGTCGGCGGCCGTGTCCCGGTCGCAGCGCAGCCAGCGTGTCACGAGGGCGAAGACCATGTCCTGGGTGTTCTCGACGAGCTGCCGGAACGCATCGCGATCACCACGCTGGGCACGCACCAGGATCTCGGCATTCGGATCCGGACCGTCCTCGGACGGTGGCTGACCGGTGGCCAACGGCAACGGGCGCAGAGGACGGGTCTCTCGCCCGGTGGTTCCTGGGCTCTGGAGGTTTTCGGGTCCGGACACTGGGGATCCGGCCGCGCCAAGGGGGCTTCCCTGCGGCCGCTCTGCCATCGCGTCCTCCGTGAGCAGCCATGCGCCACGACCGGAGGACGTGCCGGCGCGGAGGATAACGGGTGCGTGCCATCGACGGATCGCTCCCTGCCGAACTTCCCGGCGCGGGATTGCCCGTGCCCGGATCGCCGGCTACGAACCCCGGCATCCGCCTAAGGAGTCCAGGACGTGGCGATGCACAAGGACCTCTTCGTGTTCGACTGCCCCTGCTGCGGCAAGCGCATCGAGCTGGACGTCCGCAGCGGCAAGGCCCGCGCGGTCGACCCCAAGGAGAAGAAGGGCGCCGGCGACCTCGACCAGCTCGTCAAGGAGAGCCGCCAGGAGGGCCAGCGCCTCAAGGGCGCATTCGACCGAGCCAAGGAACAACAGGCCAAGGAGCGCGAGACGCTGCAGGACCTCTTCGGCAAGGCGGTCGAGGAGGCCAAGAAGGACAAGGACAAGAAGCCCCCGAATCCATTCGACCTGGATTGACCCGAAGCGACTCTGAGCAATCTCGACGGTCGTGCTACGCCGGCGTAACACCGGCCGCCGCGCCTCCGCGGGCCGTCACCGGATGCTTGGCTGCGACGCGGCGGACTCTCCCTGGGGCAGCCGGAGGCGCTTGCGCTCCTCCTCGTTCCAGCGCGGCACGGTGCCGCCGCTCGCCAGGACCTTCGTCGCGGCGTGGAGTCCGCGCAGGACCCGCGCCATGTGCTCCGTGTCGATGCGGTCGACCTCGTCGTCAGGCTTGTGGTAGTCCGCGTGCAGGTGGCCGGCGCTCAGCGAGTGCGCCACCACGCCCTTGGCCGCGAGGCTGAAGTTGTCGCTGGCCTGGAAGAGCATCGCCTCCATCGGAAACGCGACCACCTCGACGCCCTCGGCACGCAGGGCCGGCGCAACGATCGACTCGAGGTCCGAGAGGCCGCGCCCGGTGAGCCAGGCCTGGAACCGCTCGTTGGGCTTGGGCCGCCCCAGCATCTCGAGATTCAGGTTCGCGACGATCCGCTCCAACGGGAACGGCGGATCGTCGGCGAATGCACGACTGCCGATCAGCCCCTTCTCCTCGCCCGAGAAGAACGCGAACGTCACGCTGCGCGGCTGCGGCGTCCCGGCCAGCTTCTCGGCCAGCAGCAGGACCGCGGTGGTCCCCGTGGCGTTGTCGTCGGCCCCGTTGTAGATCGCGTCGTCGCCGTTCGGCGTGCCGATGCCGACGTGGTCGTAGTGCGCGGAGAGCAGGACGTGCTCCTCCGCCCGCTGCGTGCCGGGCAGCACGGCCACCACATTGCGCAGCTCCACCTCCACCGACTCGGGCTCGGGGATCGCGATCGTGGCGCGCAGCGCGCCCTCGGGCAGCACGCCCTTGCGCACCAGGAGCCACGGCGCACCGCCGCGCCCGCCGCGCGCCAGCCGGGTCACCGCCTTGGCGTGCGCCTGCCACACGGCCCCGTCCTCCGGAACCTCCAGGAAGAGCGGCCGGCGCTGCGCCGCGCCCTGCTGCGCCCCGCGCCGCGCCAGCTGCGCGGGTCCCGCACGTTCGACCTCGGTGTCGCGCACCTCGTAGGCACGCCCCACCCGGAACACGCGCACGTCCTGGTCGGGTCGCAGCACCAGTTCCTTGCCATCCGGCCCGGTCACGCGCACGGCGATCCCCGCCTGCGCCAGGCGCGCAGCCGCCTTGCGATAGGTGTGGAAGTACGACCCACCCTTGCCCCCGGGCTGCACTCCCGCGGCCTTCAGACGGGCCACCAGGAGCTCGGCCGCCCGGTCCAGTTCGGGGCTCGGGGTGTCCCGCCCCGCCATCGCGTCGCTCGCCAGTTCCTGCAGAGTCGAGGCCACCCGCTCCTTGGCCAGGGGATCGGGGATCCGCGCCGCGCCCGGGCTTTGCCCGACCCCACGGACCGCGACCAGGAGGAGCACAACGGCACAGCCGACGATCCGGATCATGGCAGGACCTCGTTCATGGCCCCGGCCCGATAACCGAGCAGATCGAGGGCGACGTAGGTGTAGCCGGCCTTGGCGATTCCGGCCTGGATGGCGTGGCGTTCCGCCAGCGCACGCGGCAGATCCTCGGGCAGGAGCTCGACCCGGGCCACCGTGTCGTGGTGGCGCACGCGGAACTGCCGGTAGCCGAGGTTGCGCAGCACCGCCTCGGCGGCGGCCAGCCGCGCCAGCAGCGCGGCGTCGACGGGCGTGCCGTACGGCACGCGCGACGCAAGGCAGGCGAACGCAGGCTTCTCGGCGGTGCCGAGGCCGTGGCTGCGACTGAAGCGGCGCACGTCCGCCTTGCTCAGGCCCGCCTCGGCCAGCGGCGCCCGAACGCCATGCGCGCGGGCCGCGGCTCCGCCCGGACGGTGCTCCGCCAGATCGTCGGCGATCGCGCCGTAGAGCACCGGCCACCCGGCCTCCGGCCGCCCGGCCAGCGCGGCCGCCAGCGTGACGAAGAGCTCGTCCTTGCAGTGGAAGCAGCGATCCGGCGCGTTGCGCCGGTACTCCGCGCGCGCCAGCTCGCGCGTGCGCACCAGCTCGTGACGCAGGCCGTGCGCCGCACAGAACGCGCGCGCCTCGGCCAGCTCCTCGTCCGGCAACGAGGCCGACACGGCGGTCACGGCCAGGACCCGCTCGCCCAGCGCGAGCCGGCAGGCGAACACCAGCGCCGCCGAGTCCACGCCGCCGGAGAACGCCACCACCGCGCCCGGCAACGCACGCAGCGCCGCGAGCAACGCCTCGATCCGGGTCTCGTAGCCGTCGGCCATCGCGGGCGCAGAGACTAGCGCCGAACGACACTCAGGGGGTGTGGACGACACGTCCCCCCACCACCGTCGCCAGCACCCTGGCGGAGCGGATCTCGTCCTCCGGGCAGCTCAGGAGGTCGCGGTCGAACACCGACAGGTCGGCACGCTTGCCGGCCTCGATCGTGCCCAGTTCGCGCTCCAGGAACGCCGCATGGCAGGCGTCGAGGGTGAACCCCCGCAGCGCCTCCTCACGGCTGAGGATCTGGTCGCGGCGCAGCGGCTCGGCACCCGGCCCGGGTCGCGTGGTCACCGCCGCGTACAGTCCCAGCCGCGGGTCGTGCGACTCGACCGGGAAGTCCGATCCGAACGCCACCGGCAGACCCAGGGCCAGGAACGAGCGCCATGCGTACGCCCCGAGCACGCGCTCGGGTCCCAGGCGCTCCGGCGCCCACGGCATGTCCGAGGTCAGGTGCGTGGGCTGCATCGAGGGCAGCACCGCGAGCTCCCGGAAGCGCACGAAGTCTGCTGCAGCCACCACCTGGGCGTGCTCGACCCGGAAGCGCGCGCCCTCCCGGCCGTCCGGGAAGGTCGTGGCCGCGAACGCGTCCAGCACCTCGCGGTTGGCGCGGTCGCCGATCGCGTGCACGCAGAGCTGGAAGCCGGCGTCGGCACACAGCTGCGCCACCTGCTGGACGCGCGCGCGCGGAGCGATCATCAGGCCCTTGAACCCGGACCGGTCGCTGTACGGCTCCAGGAGCGCGGCGCCGCGCGAGCCCAGCGCACCATCGGCGTAGCCCTTCACCGCGCGCACGATGAGGAGCTGGTCGGGCGTGGCCCAAGGCCCCTTGCGGATCTCGGCCTCGGCCGACTCCGGCAGCATCACGTACACGCGCAGCTTCAGTTCGCGGCGCGAGTGCAGCTCGCGGTAGAGCGCCACGTCCTCCGGCGGGACGCCCGCGTCGTGCACCTGCGTGAGCCCCGCCGCCACGCACGCGTCCAGCGCGGCACGCAGCCGGCGCAGGCGCTGGTCGCGCGTCGGCGCGGGCAGATGGCGCTGCACCAGCCCCATCGCCGTGTCGACCAGGACGCCGGTAGGCCGCCCCTGCTCGTCGTGCACGATCTCGCCGCCCGACGGTGCCTTGGTGACCTCGCTGACGCCGCAGATCGCCATGGCCCGAGCGTTGGCGAGGGCGGCGTGCCCGTCGATGCGCGTGAGCAGCACCGGGTGGTCGGGGAGGGCCGCGCTCAGCGCGGCGTGGCTCGGGAACGCCTTCTGGTCCCAGTCGTTCTGGTCCCAGCCGCGGCCCAGGATCCACTCGCCCTTGGTCGTGGTCCTGGCGCGCTCCGCCACGCGCGCCACCACCTCCGCGAAGCTGCGCGTGCCCACGAGGTCGACGGTCTCCAGTCCGGCGCCCAGCCCCATGACGTGCGCGTGGGCATCGACCAGGCCCGGGTACACGTGCGCGCCACGCAACGCGAGCACGCGCGCGCCCTCGGGCGCAGGCGTGCCCGGCGGCTGGATCCGTCCCCCGCGCACGACCACGGGGCCGCGCCAGGTCGCGGAGGTGCCGGTGTGCACCGTGGCGCCGTCCAGGACGAGGTCCTGCGGCGCGGCCAGGGCGGCGAGGAGCAGGAACTCAGAGAGCACGGTCATCGCAGCGGATCTCCATGTCCGGGGTCAGGATCGCGTTGCTGTAGTCGCGGGCGCGGTGCAGGACGACGTGCGGGAACACCAGGACGTTGCGGAGCTGCACCGGCGTCTCGACGACGACTCCGTCCATGAGCACGCAGCGGTCGAGGCTGGCGCCTTCGTGCACCCGCACGCCCTCGCCGAGCTGGTTGCGCTGGCCGCTCTTGTCGAGCAGGTAGAGGTTGAGCTCCAGCAGGTCGCGCGGGAACGACAGGTTGAGATCGGCGCGGATCACGTCGGCCGAGTCCACCCGGTATCCGTCGTCGATGAAGATCTGGATCGAGTCGGTGATCTCGTACTCGTCGCGCAGCGCGGTGCGCGGCGTGCGCCGCACCGCGTCGAAGAACGCCGGGTCGAAGAGGTAGATGCCGCAGCCCTTCACGTTGGTGCGCGGATGGCGCGGCTTCTCGATCACCCGGGTCACCCGGCCGTCCTTGCCGGCCATCACGATGAAGTTGCGCCGGATGGCCTCCGGATCGGGTTCGGTCTTCACCGCCAGCACCCCTGCGGCACCGTCGCGCAGCCGCTGGACCATCGAGCCGAGGTTCTCGGTCTCGAAGAAGATGTCGCCCAGGAACAGGAAGAACGGCCGGTCGACGTGGCGTTCCAGCCGCGATACGGCGTGCGCGATCCCCAGGGTCTCGCCTTGCTCGACGTACTTGAGACGCACGCCGTAGCGCGACCCGTCGCCGAGCGCGCGCACCACCTCGTGCCCCAGGTGGCCGATCACCACGACCACGTCGCGGATCCCGAGCTGCGCCATGGTCTCGAGCTGGTGCACCAGGAGCGGCCGCCCGCCCACCGGGAGGATCGGTTTGGGGTAGCTCTCCGAGAAGGGCAGCATGCGCGCGCCCTTGCCGGCGGCGAGCACCACGCCCATCAGGCCTGCTGCCTCGTTCATGCCGGGGAGGCTACGGAAGCGGCGGCGTGCGGGCCATCGCAGCGCTCCCCAGGGCGACGCCGCCTCGCCGGCAGACTGCCCGGCGCCGCACGCGACCGCGCGATGCGGATCCCGCCCGCACCCCCCAGGCCGAGCCCCGGGGCTCCTAGTGCGGCACCAGCAGCGCCCCCTCGCTGAGGCGGAACGAGCCGAGGCCGAGCCGGGGGTCGCCGACCAGCCACTGGCAGGTCGTGATCCCGCCCTTGAGCCCCGGATCGGGGGGGATCGGGAACGGCACGATGGCCGTGCCTGTGGCCGAAGTGTAGGTCGGCACACTCAGCAGGGGGTTCATCAGCAGGGAGCAACCGGGCAGGCCGTACGAACCGAGACCGTGCGGCAGGGGGAGCGAGCCCCACGCCATCCTGCTGTCGCCGATCGCCAGCACCGCGGGCACCGAGGCCTGGGCCTGCGAGAGCTGGATCCCGAATCCCGCGTTCCCCAGGGACGGCGCACCCAGCGCGTCGCAGAGCGGCGTCTGGCTGGTGCAGCC
>JADLFX010000015.1 GCA_020849665.1 Planctomycetota bacterium
CCTTCACTTGGAGTGTCAGGTCGATCTCTGTTGTTTCCTCCAAGGTGCCGCTGCGGCACCCCGGGGGTCGCTTGCCCGGTCCCAGGGAGATCTCCCAGGGCCAGGCTCCGGCCTCGCCAGGTATCCAAATACCCGACGGCCGGTGCTCACACGCACGTCCAGGACCATCCAGAATGCCAAAGACCATCCCCTCGCGGGCTCCTCGCGGATCGCCCGTTCCGGGGAAAGGGCGGGGCAACCTAGCGACCGCCGCTGGCGTGCGCAAGGGTGTGGTCGCCAGATTCTTCGCGGGTGCTCGACGTCGCGCCCAACCCGCGGCGCAGCAACAGGTTCAGCTCCCCTGCCGGATCTCGACGGTGCTCCCGCGAGGCACCAAGGCGAAGAAGTCCCGGATGTCCCTGTCGTGCATCCGGATGCACCCCAGGGACGCCATGGTTCCGATGGTCTCCGGCTGGGTCGTGCCGTGCGCCCCGTAGCCCGGATGGGCGTCGTTCAGGAACTTGACGAAGTAGTCGCCCAGGACGTTGTCGGGATGGCCGTAGGGGATCACCCGCCCGTTGTGGAACCAGTCGGGCTTCTCCTTCTTGTCCCCGATCGTGAACGTCACCGCCGGCGTCGAGTCGTCCTTGCCCAGGCCCACGCGGTAGCAGCGGACGATCACATCGCCCAGGTACACCGCCATGGTGAAGGAACGCTTCTCCACGACCGTCCGGATCGGTTCCAGGGGCACCTTGATCGTCTGATCGGCCCGAAGACGGCTCGGATCCGCGATCCCGTTGACCAGGGCGAGCGTGCCAGCCTCGAGCCGGATCTGGTGCTCGCGGGAGAAGCGCCGCGCCAGGACGTCGAGGGTCTCGCCCCGCTCCACCTTGTGGCGACGCGCACGGGCGAGGAAGGAAGGGTTGAACACGGTCTTGCGCAGGCGGGCCTGCAGCGCGGCTTCGACCGAGGCGAAGGCGGCCAGCGCCTCCGCGTCCTGGTTCTCCAGGCGCCCGCGCATGCCCAACTCCAGGACCCTGGTGAGGCTGCGCGCCGCGGTCTCGTCGTCCTGGTTCACGAACTCCTGCAGGACGGCCGCGAGGCGCGACCGTCCCGTGGACTGGTGCAGGAACGCGTTGTCGGAACCCAGGGACTCGATCCCCGCGGCGGGCAGGTTCGCCGCGAACACGGCCGAGGGCCCTGGCCCGCTCGTCTGGGGGGCCGTGGTCGGAGTCCCGGACTCGACGACCTTGGGGCCCTCCTCGGGCCGGCTCGCCGCCGGGCCCAAGTCCAGGCTTCCGCGCAGCGGTTGCTCGCTGCTGACGGGCTCCGGAGCCGGATCGCGCTGCGCCGCTCCTGCCTCCCGCCCCCAGACCAGCCAGGCCACGCCACCGAGGACCAACAACGCAAGGATCCAACGCGACATCCGCACCTCCACAACCGCAGCGGGCACAGACCCGCTTCGTCACCGCCAGGACCGCCGGCCACCGCCGGCGCCGCGGGCGGAAGCCCGCGGAACATCGAGGGTCCCCCCACCACCTGTGCGGTGAGGCTAGGAGGCGAGTTGAACCCTTGGTTTCAGGTGGGGACCCCCAGGGAGATTTGGGCACGAGCTGGCAAGCGCCTCTCTAGCCCGCCTCGACCTCAGGGTTGGCCCCCGGTCAGATCGCATCGGTTCAACTTTTTGCCTCAGCGACAAGCACCCACACCGCAGTGGAGGAGCCTTCGATGCGCGCAGAGCGTAGCCGCCGCGCATTCCTTGGCAACGGTCCAAGCAGGGGAGCTCACCGCGATCCACCCGCGCCACGGCATGGACCCTGGCGGCAAGCGGTGCGCGCCGTGACGCGGCTCACCACGGATGCTGGCGGATCGACTCGAGGATCCGCTCGGCGGTCTCGACCGCCGAGAGCCCGTCCTCGCCGCTCACCATCGGGCGGGAGCGATCGCGCACCGAGTGCAGGAATGCCAGGAGTTCGTCGGCGAGCGGGTTGCCCGCATCGAGCTTGAACTCCTCGACGTGCAGCAGTCCCTCGAACACGTACTTCCACAGGTCGCCGGCCTGGCTGCGGTCGAAGGTCGACAGGTCGAGCTTGCCGAAGTCCCAACCCGGATTCTTGCGGATCAGCACCCCGGTGGCGGTCTGGAAGTCGAGGCTGACGTAGCCGTCCTTCGCGAAGAGGCGCATCCGGCGCATCGGTCGCAACGCCACGCGGCTGGCCGAGAGGTGCGCCACTGCGCCCCCCTCGAACTGGACGGTGGCACTCGCCATGTCCTCGGCAGGCGTGAACACGGCGCCACCGAACGCCTCCACCGACCGCACCGGCGTGCCGAGCAACGCCTGGACCAGATCGAGATCGTGGATCATCAGGTCGAGGACCACCCCGATGTCCGTGCTGCGGAACGAGAACGGCGCCAGCCGCTGCGCCTCGACGTAGCGCGGCCGGATTGCCATGGTCTGCAGCTCGCGCAGGACGGGGTTGAACCGCTCGACGTGCCCGACCTGCAGGATCCTGCCGTGGCGCGCGGCGAGCTGCACCAGTTCGCGTGCCTCGGCCACCGTGGCGGTGATCGGCTTCTCCACCAGCACGTCGATGCCGTGCTCGAGGAAGAACCCGGCGACCTCGCGGTGCTGCTTGGTGGGCACCACCACGCACACGGCGTCCACCAGGCCCGCCAGCGCGCGGTGGTCGGTGAACGCCCGGCACTGGTAGAGCGCGGCGGTCTCCTGCGCGGCAGCCTCCTGGATGTCGGCCACGCCCACCAGTTCGGCCTCCGGCATGCCATGGAGGAGGCGCGCGTGCGACCTGCCCAGGTGTCCGACCCCCACGACTCCGATCCGGATCCGGTTCACGGCAACGTCATGCGTCGATGAGCGTGAACTTCAGCTCGGCCTCGGCGACCAGCTTCCCACCGACCTTGCACCGGGCCTCGACCTGGCCAAGGCTGGGCTTGGCCCGGATGGTCTCCACCTCGATGCGGAGTTGGTCCCCCGGCACCACCGCGCCGCGCAGCTTCACCTTGTCGATGCTCCAGAGCACGGCCAGCTTGCCGGTGTTCTCCAGCTTGCGCAGCAGCAGGACTCCGGCCAGCTGCGCCATGGCTTCGAGTTGCAGCACCCCGGGCATGATCGGCTGCCCGGGCCAGTGGCCCTGGAAGTACGGCTCGTTGATGGTCACGTTCTTGATCGCGACCGCGCGCTTGTAGCCTTCGAGCTCGATCACGCGGTCGATCATCAGGAACGGATAGCGGTGCGGCAGCAGATTCAGGATCTGCCGGATCTCCAGCCCGCTCTCCCGCTGGATGTCGCCGAGCTCCTCCTCGCGCTGCATCTCCTCGCGCAGGCGATGCACGAGCTTCATGTTCAGGGCGTGCCCGGAGCGCGTGGCGATCAGGTGGGCGTCGAGATCCACACCCAGGATCGAGAGGTCGCCGACCAGATCCAGGACCTTGTGCCGCGCGAGTTCGTCGTCGCAGCGCAGGGTGTTCTCCTTGACGCCGGCCGGCCCCACCACCAGCGTGTTCTGCGTGTTCGCGCCCTTCCCGAGCCCGGCGGCGACCAGGCCCTCGACCTCGTTCTCGAACACGAACGTGCGCGCCAGCGCGATCTCCTTCTCGAAGGTCTCGTCGCTGAGCCGGAACGCCACGGTCTGCCGGGTCACGGCGCTGCCGTTGCGACCCACCGGATAGTCGAGGTGGTAGTCGACGCTCAGGGCCCCGCCGCCGGGGATCGCGATCAGGGATGCCTGCCCCTCCTGGACGTGGATCGGCCGCTTGACGGCGTAGACGGCCTTGGGCGCCTTCTGTTCGGCGATGCCGGCGGCGCGGAGTCCGGCCACGAAGTCCTGCGCCGAGCCGTCCATTCCAGGCACCTCCTCGCCGTTGGTCTCCACCTCGGCGTTGTCGATGCCGAGTGCCCAGAGGCTGGCCAGCAGATGCTCCACCGTGTGGATCTCCGCGCCGTTGTCGTTCAGACACGAGCGGCGCTCACGGCTCTTCAGGTGCTCGGGACGGACGCGGATCTCGGGTCGCCCCTCGAGATCGGTGCGCACGAAGCTGATCCCGTTGCCGGGCTCGGCCGGCTTGACCACGAGCTGCACCTCCTTGCCGGAGTGCAGCCCGACGCCCCGGAACTCCGCCGCGGACTTCAGGGTTCTCTGCTGGCGTGCAGGCAAGGTCGATCGGCTCGGCGTCGGGGTAGGGTGCTCGGTCCGCTCACTTCGCGGGCGCGGTCCTGAGAATCCTAATGACGTCCTCGGTCAGGTCCAGCTTGGGCGAGGAGTAGAGAACCTCGCGACTCTCCTGATCGCGCAGGACCTGCCCCAGCGGAGCCTTGTCGCCCGATTCGTTGCCACGCAGGCGCAGCACGACGTCGATCCCCCGCTGCGTGGCGACCTGTGCGATGGCCGCGCGGACGTCATCGTAGATCAGCGTCAGCGTGCGGTACTGCCGCTCCCGGAGGTACCCCTCGTAGCGTTCCTTGGCCATCTCGAGCTGGCCGATCAGGCTGCGATGCTTGATGTCGGCCTCGATCCACGCCCGGGTGCCCTTCTCCAACGCGTCGCGGTCCGCCTTCAGTCCGTCGAGGGTCTTCGCCCGTTCCCGCAGCTCGGCCTCGAGGCCCTCGGCCTCGCGCCGGTACTCGCCCTGGAGCTCTTCCGCACGCTTGTAGCCCCCCGCCACCTTCTCCAGGTCCACCACACCGATCACCGCCGGGGTCAGAGCGCCGGCGGCGCCCTGCTGGGCACTCCCCGCTGGGTGGCCGGCCAGCGCCGAGGACCAGCCATGCACGGCCGCGGGTGCCAGGAACAGTGCAGCGCCGAGAAGCGAGACGAGCTTGAGCTGGTTCATGACGGGTACTCCGGAGTGGGTCGTGGGTATAGAAGCGCCGAGAACGGAGGTCCAGGATGGTCAGGGCACGGGCCCCACCGCCAGTGCCTGGGTCAGGTCCGCCAGCAGGTCGCCGGCGTCTTCGAGCCCCACCGAGATCCGGATCATGCCGGCGCGGATCCCCATGCGCGCGCGCGTGGCCGCGTCGGCACGTGCGTGCGTGGTGTGCTCCGGGATGGACGCCACGGACTCGACGCCGCCCAGGGAGGGAGCCCGGGCGATCCTGCGGAGCCGCTCGAACACGCGCACGGCACCCTCCAGCCCGCCCGCCACTTCCACCGTGAGCATCGTCCCGCCCCCGGTCATCTGGCGCCGGCACAGCAGGTGGTCGGGATGCGAAGCCAGTCCTGGGTAGTGCACGGCGCGCGGCGCACCGCTGGCGTGCGCCCGCTCGGCGAGTCCGGCGGCGAGCGCCGCCGCCCGCTCCTGCTGCGCGGCGACGCGCAGCGCGAGCGTGGCATGGCTGCGGGACAGGAGCCAGGCGACGTCCGGTGCCAGGACTCCGCCCGAGCGCGTGCGGAACGCCGCGATGGGGTCCAGGAGCCGGCACGGGCCGGCCACCACGCCCGCCAGGCAGTCGGAGTGCCCCCCGTAGAACTTGGTGGCGCTGTGCATCACGAGGTCCACCCCCAGCTCCGTCGCGCGCTGGACCGGCGGCGGTGCGAACGTGCCGTCGAGGAGCACGAGGGCCCCCGCCTCGTGGGCACGGGCACAGACCGCGCCCAGGTCCACGAGGCGCAGCGTGGGGTTGATCGGGGTCTCGACCATGACCAGACGTGGACGCCGGGCCAGGACCGCCGGCAGCGCCGCCGGGTCCAGGGGGTCGAAGCGGGCCACACCGATGCCCAGGCGCGGCAGATCCACGGTGACGAGCTGCTCGGTGCCGCCGTACACCCGGTCGGACACCGCCACGAGGTCGCCCGCCGAGCAGGTGCCGAGGAGCGCGCCGTGCAGCGCAGCCATCCCGCTGGCGAACGCGACGGCGCCTTCCGTGGCCTCGGTCTCCGCGACGAGCGACTCGAAGTGCATCCCGTTGCCGTGGCAGAGCCGCGGATAGAAGTCGCCCGCGCGCTCGCCCTGGCTGTGGGCGCGGATGGTCTCGGCATCCGCGAACGCGTGCGACGTGGCGCGGACCAGGGGCGGCGAGAGAGGTCCTTGGGCGGGGGCACCCGGCGTCCGGGTCCCGTAGTTGGCGGCCATTCCGGCTACTCTCCGCCCTCGCGCCCACCGCCGCAACGCGACCCGCATGCCGATCCTGCTGCTCCGCCCGATCCTCCGACGCCTGCTGGCCGCCGCCGCCGCGGCCGCGCCCGCCGAGGCCTGCGGAGTCCTGCTCGGACCTGGCGGGGCCGCCCCGGCGCGGATCCTGGCCTTCGCCCCGCTCACCAACCGCGCCGCGGCAACCGGCGCATTCGCACTCGATCCCCGCGAGTTCCTCGCCGTGGAGGCGGCGGGCCGGAGGCAGGGACTCGCGGTGCTCGGCACCTTCCACTCCCACCCGCACGCCGGGCCGCTCCCGAGCGCGCTCGACCTGGAGATGGCCTGGCCCGGGCATCTCCTCCTGATCGCGGGGCGTACGCGGGCGCGGCGCTGGCGGCTCGCGGCCTGGCGCGCTGCCGCCGGTGGAACGTCGGCTCAGCGCTTCACGATCTCGACGAGCTCGACGTCGAAGACGAGGATCGAATTGGGCGGGATCGAGCCACTCCCGCTCGCCCCGTAGCCGAGTTCCGGCGGGATCACCAGCCGGCGCCGCTCACCGACCTTCATGCCGGGCAGCGCCAGGATCCATCCCTCGATCAGGCTGCCGGCCTGCAGCGCGAACTCGGCCGGTTCGCCGCGCTTGCGGCTGCTGTCGAACTCGGTGCCGTTCACCAGCGTACCCGTGTAGTGGAACCTGCCGGTCTGCCCGTACTCGATCGCCGCTCCGGTACCGGGCGTGATCGTCTCGACCTTCAGGTTGGGATAGTCGGCCGCGGTCTTCGTGGGCCGGGGCGGCGGCATCTGCGCCGTGGGGTCGCTGGCGGCCGGCGAGGGGGTCGCCTCGGTCTTGCCCTCGGAACGACAACCGGGGATGGAAACGGCCGTGAGGCACGCGAGGAGCAGCGCGGGGCGGTGCATGGTGCCCGGATAGCATGCGCGGCATGCGTCCGCAACACGAGGCAGCACCGTGATCGTGGCCACCGGCGTGGACCTGACCGAGATCGCCCGCATCGCGCGCATGGTGCAGGAACACGGCCAGCGCTTCCTCGACCGGATCTACACCGAGGCCGAGCAGGCCTACTGCCTGCGCAAGCACGCCGCCGCCGAGTCCCTGGCCTCGCGGTTCGCCGCCAAGGAGGCGGTCATGAAGTGCCTCGGCACGGGCTGGTCGGACGGAGTCGGCTTCCGGCAGATCGAGGTGGTGCGGAACCCTGGCAGTCCCCCGACCCTCCGCCTGCACGGCCGGGCCCAGGAGCTCGCCGCCGCCCTTGGCATCGCGCGCTGGCACGTGAGCCTCAGCCACGACCGCGGGCTGGCGCTGGCGTTCGTCGTCGCCGAGCGCTGAGCCGGCCGCGTCCCACCGCGAGACGTTCCACGGCCGCCCGCCCGAGGCCGTCAAGGCGTCTCCGGGCCCTGGACGATTCCGCCACAGTCCGAACCGGCGCCGTCGCGGCAGCCGGCATCGGCCTGGGGAATGGGGAAGCACACGTCGCGGATTCCGGCACTCGGCATCCTGCTGTCGTGCCTGACGGCACCGGCATGCACTTCCGTACCGCCGGAGGTGGAGGAGTTGCGCCGGCAGTGGACGGTGGCGCTCCCCGCCGACGTGACCGCATGGCTGGTGGCGGAGGCTGCGCGGCGCCATTTCCCCGATGCCGATCCCGTGCCTCTGCACGCCCACCCCCGGGTCTGGCGTCTCGGCCCGGACCGGTTCCGGCTGCGCTACGTGCGCGACCGCCACGCCGGCTACCGCTGTGATGCCAACGGCCGCCTCGCCACGCACGCGACGGAGGCGGACTCCGCGGCGGCGGATCCGTGGACGTGGCCGACCATCGTGTTCCAGCCCGAGCCCGCCACCCTCGGCCTGCGAGGCCCGATCCACGGCACGTGCACGGTCGAGGTGCGCGCCGCGGGCGAAGGCCGCACGGAGGTCGACCTCCTCGTCACCGGAGCATCGGCAGCGGCCGGTGTGGCCACCAGCGTGGCGGAGATCCTCGGCCTGGCCGGCGCCGTGACCGAGAGCGCGCAACGCCTCGACCTGGGCGATCCCTCGGGTGCCCTCGAGGCCGTCGCATTCTGTCTCGCGGCGCCGCCGGCGCTCGCGCACCGGATGCCGCGCCGGATCCTCGCGCGCGCCCATTTCCATGCCGGCCTGGCACGGACCGCCCTGGCCCAGCCCGCCGAGGCACGGCTCGCGATCGCACGCGCGGTGGCCCTGGATCCGGCGTTCGCTCATGCCCGCTCGCTGCTCGCCGCCACCGACGGCGCGCAGGCCCGGCCGAACGAGCAACTTGCCGAACTCCATGCGCTGGCGCAGGACCGCGACGGCTCGTGGCTGGCGGTCGAGGCCCGGCGCGCCGCGGTCAGCGTGGCCAGGCTCGCGCGCGGGAACATGCCCGGGCGCACGCATCCCGCCGAGGCGCAGCGGCGCCTGCTCGCGGGCGACGCCCCGGCCGCGCTCGCCTGGTGGGAGCAGAGCCTCGTGGCAGGCGCGCCGGCGCCGGCCTCCCTCCGGGCGAAGGCCGCGTTCCTGCGTTCCGGCGGGCACCATCGCGAGGCGTACGAACTCGGCCTGCAGCTCCTGGCCCAGGCCGGCCCGGACCCGGAACTCCTCCTCGCGCTGCACGGGGACGCCGTGGTCCTCGGCCTGACCGAGCAGGGGGTGCATCTGCTCCTCGCGCACTGGGACTCGTTGATGCCCGCGCACCGCGAACCGGTGCTGGCCGCGCTCGGGCGGGCCACCGCGCAGATCGGTACCTCGGCGATGGTCCGGCTTGCCCGGGCACACGGGAGCGACGCGGCGCGCGACCCGTCGCTGGTCGCACTCCTGCAGGAACACGGCAACGCCCCGGCGGTGCAAGGACGCACGGCGAGGCTGGGCGGACTGCGCTCCGAGAGCGCTGCGCGCCTGGAGCAGGCGGCCGAGTCGGCGCGCCGCGCGCTCGGGATCCTGGCCACGCCGCCGCGCTGAAGCGTCGCCGCTACGGCTTCCCGACGACACGCACGCTGGAGGCGGACACCGGCTCCAGCGACGCGAGACTGGCCAGCTGCGGCCGATGCCCGGGACGCGGCAGCACGTCCTCGTGCACCTCCACGCCGTCCAGGAGGATCCGGACCTGCACCTCGCGCCGCTCCGGGTTGGGTTTCAGACGCAGCTCCAGACCGTGACGCGCCCCCGGGACGATGTGCGCGCGGGTGCGCGTCAGCGCCTCCTCGAGCGGCCGCTGCAACGCCCTGCGCAACGTGTCGCCGCGCTCCACGCCGTCGGTGGCGAGGGCCGTGGCGACCACGCCCTCGCCCCGCAGCACGGCCACCGCGGCGCTGATCCCCTGCAGCGAGAGTACGACCAGCCGCACGTCGGCCGGCGGCTCGGTGAAGCGCAGTTCCACGACCAGGCTCGACGGATCCTCGTCGCGCACCGGCGCGGGCACCGCGATGGCGCCGCGCAGCGCCTCGGCGAGCGAGCACGCGGCGGCCGGCGACGCGAGCTCGTCGTCCTGCCGCCGCCAACCGGCGGGCAGCGCGGCGTCGAGTCCGCGGCCGGGGCCGTAGCTGAGCACGAGGCCGCGGGCCTCGCTGTACTCGATCCCCGTGCCCTGAGGCACGCGGGCGGCGATCTGGGCCCGGACCTCGCGCGCCTTGCCCTCCTGCCCCGCCCACGCGACCACGTCGGCCAGGGTCCGCTGGTTGTCGCGCACGACCGCGCTGGCGGCATGTCGGTCCCGCAACTCGGACAGCGCCTCCCGCACCCGTTCCAGGTCCCGCGCGGCATAGCCATCCTGCAACCTCCGCATCGCCACCAGCGCCGGATCATCCGGCGCGGTGACGGTGGCCGGCAGGAGGGGGCCGACCTCGTTGGCGAGGAAGCCGACGTCCGCGGGATCCACCAGCTCCGCGGCGGCGGCGCGGTTGCCCTGGGCGAAGAGCCAGTAGGCGAAGCCGCGGGCACGGAGCAGCGCGCGTCCGCCCTCGGCCGCCGCGCCACCGCCGCGGACCTCGTCCAGGAGCTCGCGCCAGGGCAGATCCCGCACGGCCATCGGCTCCGCCGGGCCGTCACGCCTCTGGGCGCGGACTCCGAAGCCACGCTCGCCGCTGCGCACCACCTCGATCGCCGCCGGGCGCGATGGCTGGGTTTCGCCGCGCGGCAGGATCCACAGGCGCGCGGCCCGACCCGCGAGCAGGTGCTCGGCGGCCTCCCGCAGGACGCTGCCCGCGGCCCCGAGCCATTCGATCTGCCGCGCGCGCAACGCTTCGACCTCGGGTTCCTGCACCCGCAGCTGCGCGATCCAAGCCACCTCGTCGCTGGCATCGCCCGCGCCGGACATGAGCAGGTGCGCGCGGCGCAGGCTCTCCGCCAGGCGCTGGCGCTCGTGCATCACGCGCGCGTCGCGCAGCTCGCGTTCGAGCGCGCGCAGCTCGCCCTCCAGGCGGGGCCAGGGATCCACCTCGGCGGCGAACGACTGCGGACCGGGATGGCTGGCGCGCAGCTCCTGGCGCAGCGACTCCAGCGAGGCGCGCACCAGCTCGTGGTCGGCGCCCGAGTCGCGCAGCCGCACGAGCGCAGCCAGCGACTCCTCGGCCTCGTGCTGCAGGAACTCCGCCGCACGCCGCTCCTCCTGGGCGATCACGGCCCGGGCCTGCTCGAGATACTGGCGCGTACGCTCGGTGATCCGCTCCGCCAGCGTCCCCTCGACCTCGCCCAGCGCGGGACGCCCCGGCGCGGCGAAGAACGCTTGCACCTGTTGATCGAGCTGCGCCCTGGCCAGGGCGAAGTCGCCAGCGGCCAGCGGCACGCGCCAGCGGGTGGCCGGATCGGCCGCCAGGTGGGCGTCCAGGTCGCTGAGCAGTTCCTGGTCGCGGCGGTCGAGCAGGGCACGCGCGGCCTCGCGCTGGCGCAGGAGCCAGCCTTCGTAGGTGGTGCGCAGGGGCTCGGGCAGGTCCGCGGGCGCGCAGTGCAGCCTCGCTTCCACCGACTGGGGTACGAACTCGGTGAAGTAGCGCGCCCCCTCGCGATCCAGCCAGCGCCGCGGCGCCCGGAACCACTGTGGCGCACCACGCCAGCACTCGGCAAGCACGTCGTCCAGCTCGGTCTGCCCGGCGGCACGCACACCATCCGCCAGGGAGCGATACACGCGCCGCAGCTCGGGGTCGCTGGTCTCCCGCTCCCTGCGTGCGAGGAATGCCAGGCGTGCGACCGGGCCGGCGAGGGAGCGCAGCTCCTCCAGTGCTGCGGTGCGCGCCCATTCCTCGCGTGCCGCAGCGCGCAGCGCGGGATCCTCGCCGTCGCCCCGCACGGCGAGCCAGATCGCGCCCGCGAGCAGGCCGCCCGCCAGGACCAGGGCGGCGGGCCACCAGCGGCTCCGGCGCGCTCCCGCCGCCAGCTCCCGCTCCAGGGAGCGCTCGTCGACCGCCGGCCGCTCGGCACGCTGCACCGCCTTGAGGTCCTGCAGCAGCTCGGCGGGCGTCTGATAGCGCAGCGCCGGGTCCTTCGCGAGCAGCTTGCGCAGCACGAGGTCCAGGCCCTCGCTGAGCTTGGGGTTCAGCTGCCGCGGCGGCACCGGCCGGTCGTGCAGCACCTGGGTCAGGACCTGGGCCAGAGTCTCGCCCGCGAAGGGCGGGGCACCGGTGGCCATGTGGTACAGGGTCGCGCCGAGCGAGTAGAGGTCGCTGCGCACGTCCGCTTCCTGCGGGTTGCGGGCCTGCTCGGGTGCGATGTACTGCGGCGTGCCGACCGTGGCGCCGTCACGCGTGATCGTGAGGTCCGCCGGGCCCTTGGCCAGCCCCATGTCGGTCAGCTTCACCATGCCGGCCGCGTCGATGAGCACGTTGCCCGGCTTGATGTCACGGTGGATCACGCCTTTCTGCCAGGCATGGTCGAGGGCCGAGGCGATCTGCACGCCCACGGTGAGGACCTGCTCCTCGGGGAACATGCCCCACTCCTTGAGCAGGTCCTTCAGCGAGCGCCCCTCGACGAACTCCATCACGAAGAAGTGGTAGCCGCCCTCCTCGCCGAGGTCGTAGCCGGCGACGATGTTCGGGTGGTTGAGCGCCGCGACGATGCGTGCCTCGCGGCGCAGCCGGTCGACGTAGCGCGTGTCGCGAGCCAGCGAGGGCTTGAGCACCTTCAGGGCCACGACGCGGTCCAGCTTGCGCTGGCGCGCCTTGAACACCGTGCCCATCGCCCCAGCGCCGACGCGGGCCAGGATCTCGTAGTCCCGGAACGGCTGCGCGAAGGTCACGGTCCGCTCCCCTGGCCGGCCTCGCCCCCGTCGTCGGACCGCTGGGGTTCCAGGCCGTACTTCTCCAGCTTGCGCTGCAGGGCGAAGCGCGACAGGCCGAGCAGCTCTGCCGCACGGCTCTTGTTGCCCTGCGCCCGGGCGAGAGCCTTGTGGATCTCGCGCACCTCGATGGCCTCGACCATGTCCGGCAGGGTCGTGCCGAGCTCGCTGGGCACGGCCTCGTTGCCGTCGCCGTGGAAGGGCCCGGTCCCGCTGCGCACCGCCTCGCTCAGGTGCGACTCCAGGATCACGCCGTCGGAGAGGATCGCCGCGCGGCGCAGTTCGTTCTGCAGCTCGCGCACGTTGCCCGGCCAGCGGTAGCGCAGGAGCGTGTCCATCGCATCGGGACTCACCCGGATCCGTGCGCCGCCGGTCTCGCGCGCGAGCGTCGCCAGGAGCCGGCCCGCCAGATGCGGGATGTCCTCCCGCCGCTCGCGCAGCGGCGGCACGCGCACGGGCAGCACGTTGAGCCGGTAGTAGAGGTCCTCGCGGAACGCGCCCTCGCGCACCATCTCCTCGAGGTTGCGGTTGGTGGCGGCGATCAGCCGCACGTCCACCTTCACCACCTTGTCCGAGCCGAGCGGGCGCACCTCGCCTTCCTGGAGCACGCGCAGCAGCTTCGACTGGAGCTCCAGGGGCATCTCGCCGACTTCGTCGAGGAAGAGCACGCCCCCCGACGCCGCCTCCAGCAGGCCACGCTTGTTGGCCGAGGCGCCGGTGACCGCGCCGCGCACGTGCCCGAACAGCTCGCTCTCCAGGAGCGCTTCCGGCAACGCCGCGCAGTTCTCCGACACGAACTGCCCCTTGCTGCGCCGGCTCTGCTCGTGGATCACGCGCGCGACCAGCTCCTTGCCGGTCCCGGACTCGCCCAGCACCAGCACCGGGTCGTCGGCATCGATGTACTTGTCGAGCAGGCGGAAGAGCTCCTGCATGCGCCGACTCTCGCCCACGATCCGCCCGTAGTCGTAGCGGAACCGGCTCGTGCGGGAGTTGGCCGCCAGCTCGGCGCGGATCTCGGTGAGCTCCTCCTTCTGCGCGGCGAGCTGCCCCTTGAGCGCGGCGTTGAGCTGGGCCACGCGATCCAGCGCGTTCTGCAGCTCGCCCTGCTTGCTGCGCAGCTGCTCGACACTACGGGCGTTGTGGATCGCGACCCCGGCATGGTCGGCGAGGGCCAGGAGCAGCTCCTTCTCACGCTCGCCGAACACCTGCTGCTGCAGCCGGTTGTCCACGTAGAGGACGCCCTCGACGGCCGCCTGGATCCGGATGGGCAGGCAGAGCACCGAGCGCAGCCGCATCTCGGCCACCGAGCGCAGCTCGCGGAATCGGTCGTCCTCCTGTGCATTCGTGGTCAGCTCGGTCACCCCGCTGTCCCGCACGCGGTGGGCGATGGTCCGGCTGATCTTGAACTCGGGGGAGAGCACCTCCTCCTGGGCGAAGTTGCGCGCCACCTCCACGGTCGTCTCCTGACCACGACCGAGGATCAGGAAGCCGCGCTCGGCTCCGGCGAGCTGGATCGCGGAATCGACGATGAGGGTCAGCAGGCGGGCGAGGTCCTGCTCCTCGTTGAGGGCGCGCGCCACGCGGATGAAGGTGGCGAGGTCCCGCACGCTCCGGTGGCCCTCGCCGTGGCGGGTCTCCTCCGGCGGCGGCTCACCCTGGTCCGGCAGCACCAGTTGGATCTCGTATCCCGCCACCTGGAAGGTCTCGCCGGGCTGGATCCGGGCGCGCTCCACGGGCGTGCCGCGCACTCGCGCCAGGTTCGCCGCGCCCTCGTCGACCAGCAGGAAGGACTGGTCGTGCCGCTCCAGGCGGCAGTGACGGCGGGACACGAGGCGGTCCTCCAGCAGCAGATCGCTGTCCTTGCCGCGCCCGATGCGCACCACGTCCTGGCGGAACGTGTGCGTGGTGGTGCTGTCGCCGCTCCGCACCAGGAGCTGGAAGTGCGCGTCGTTCATCGTGCGTCCCGGCGCGTCGCCACCGGAAGGCGCAGGGCCGTCGTCGCGAAGACGAGGGGCCTGCGCTCGTGCAGAGGGAGGGGGGCTCCGCGAGACTCGTTCCAGGGCATCGCCGCTGCACATCCTACGCCCTGCGCGCGACGGCCTACCACCCGCCCCTGCCACCGGACGGGCGTGCTCGGGGTCCCGGCCCGGCCGGCAAGGTGCGCCGCGACGGGACTCAGGCGCGCGCCAGCAGGCCCTCCGCGGCGCGGATCACCTCCTCGGCGGTGATCGACTTCATGCACAGGTGGTGGCCCAGCGGGCAGACCTTGCGCTGGCAGGGCATGCACTCCAGGTCCTTCCGCACCAGCACGGTGCGCTCGAGGCAGTAGTTGGTGTAGCGCGGATCGGTGGGTCCGATCACGCACACGATCGGGATGTCGAAGGCCACACCGAGATGGCGCGGCCCGGTGTCGGTCGTGACGAGCAGCGCCCCACGCCGCATCAGGGCCTTCAGCTGGTCGAGGGGCAGCACCGGCCGCGTGGCCGCGACGGCGCCGGCCTTGCGCGCGACCGCCTCGACCATCTCCACCTCGGCCGGACCGGCGAGGAACACCGGCACGAACCCACGGGCCGAGAAGTGCCGCGCCACGGCGGCGAATCCGTCGGGGTCCCAGAACTTGCTCGCGCCGTACGAGGCTCCGGCGCAGAGCAGGACCATGCGTGCGCCTGGAGCGACACCCTTGTCCGCGAGGTAGCGGTCGACGGCGGCCTCCTCCTCTCCGGTCACCGCCAGGATGGGGTGCGGGTCGTGCTCGGGGATCCCCAGGACGTCGAGAAGGCGCTGGTAGTAGACCGGCATCGGCACGGGAGTGCGCCGCGGCCCCACCCGGCGCCACCACGGACGACCGCCGCCCGCCCGCAGTCCCAGGTTCATCAGCATGGGGCGACCCTGGCGATAACCGAGACGCAGCGGGACTCGTGCCAGGAACGGCACCAGCCCGCTCTCCAAGGAGTTGGGGAACACCAGCGCCAGGTCGAACCGTCCCTCGCGCACCTGCCGGGCCTGTGCCAGCAGCCCTCCCAGCCCCTTGGCCTTGGGTGACGGCAGCACCGCGTCGAACCACCTGGTGCCATGGAGCAGCGGCTCCAGCCAGGAGCGCACGGCCAGGACGATGTGGGCCTCCGGAAACGCCGCGCGGATGCGTGCGAAGCTGGCCGTCGCCATGACGACGTCCCCCACCCAGTTCGGCGCGCGCACGTAGATGCGGCGACACTCGGCACGCAGGCGTTGGTAACCGGGAGGACGCAGCATCGGGTCCGCGAACGGGCAGCGGTTCTAGCGGCGCCAACGAGGTGAAGCCACCGATCCGTGGCGCGCCACGCGCTTCCGGCTATCGTTCCGACCCGAGTGCCCGTCACCGCCAGACGGCTTCGTTCCCAGGCGCGACCTCGTCCTCGAGGTCGAAGGGCACTTCCCACGAGGCGCGCCTCGTCCAAGCGGAACCAGCACCACCATGGCTTCCGACCTCATCCGTGAGCGGCTCCACGCCGAGTTCGACGCAGCTCCTGGCCACATCGACGCCGTCACGGCGTTGCTGGAGGCCGGCGCCAACGCCCAGTACATCGCCCGCTACCGGCGCGACGAGGCGGGAGACCTCGGCGAGGAGCGCGTGCTCGCGATCGAGGAGCGCCTGCACTTCCTGCTCGACCTGGAGCGCCGCAAGGAGGGGATCTGGCAACAGGCCGAGGCCAAGGGTGCCGCCGACCCGGCGCTGCGCCGCGTCCTCGACCACTGCGTGGACCAGGATCAGCTCGACGACGTGCTGCAGAGTCTCAAGCCGCGCCGCCGCGGCGAGGCCCTGAGGGCGGAAGAGGCGGGTCTCGGGCCGCTGGCCCTCGCCATCCGCCACCGCACCCTCGAGAAGGGCCTCGCGGAGGCCGCCGCCGAGTACGTGAACCCGGAGCGCGGCTTGAGCTCGGTGGAGACCGTGCTGGAGGGGACGGCCGTGCTGCTGGCCGAGCACTTCGCGAGCGATGCCCAGACTCGCGCGCAGATCCGCGAGGAGCTCTCGCGCGGCATGCTCCGGGCCACCGCTGTGGCGCCCGATCGCAAGGATGCGCAGCGCTACAAGGACTTCTTCGGCTTCGAGCAGCCGATCCGCAGGGTGCCCGCCAACCGGATGCTGGCTCTTCGGCGCGCCGAGCGCGAGGGGATCGTCCGACTCGAGCTCTGCCTCCCGGAGGGGCGCGAGCTGCAGATCTTCCGCAAGCGCTTCGACCCCAAGCGTCCCCAGCTGCCCGACGGCGAGGCACCCGTGGCGGGGTCGAGCGAGCCCGCAGTGGCCGAACCCGCGGTGGAGACTCCGGACATCCAGCCGGCCGTGGATGCCGCCCCTGCAGACCCCGCGCCCGAGGCCGTGGCGGCGGAGGGCGCGGCGCCGCCCGCTGCCGAGGCCCCTGCAGAGCCCGCTGCCGGCTCGCCCGCGGAGCCATCCACGGAGACCTCCGCCGAGGCGCCCGCCGCCGACACGCCACGACCCGAGGGCGGCGTCGCGAAGGCAGCGGCCCGGCCCGCCGTCCCGCCCGCGCAGGAGCCGGTCGGCGAGTTCCTCGACCTCGTGTTCAAGCACGCGTACGAGACCTTCGTGCGGCCCGCTTGCCAGGCCGACATCCTCCGGCGCATCAAGGAGAAGGTCGACCGCGAGACGGTGCGTGCGTTCGCCCGCAACCTGCGATCGCAGCTGCTCTCGCCGCCGCTCGGCCCCAAGAAGGCGCTGGCGGTGCGCGCCTCGAGCCAGAACGCCTGGTTCGTGATCCTGGCCGAGGACGGCTCGATCGCCCAGAAGACCACCGTGGCGCTCAACCAGGAGGGCGCCAAGGAGGGCGCCACCGCCATGCTGCGCGAGCTGATCCAGAAGGAGCAGCCGGCCGGCATCGCGGTCCCGCACGGCCGGCGCCAGGACGCGAGCGATCACCTCGTGCAAGCCGCGGTCGCCGGGCTCGACCCTCGCCCCATGGTGATCCCGGTCGACGAGGCCGCTTCGGCGATCTACGCCACGAGCGCCGCGGGGCGCAAGGCGCTGCCGGGCCTGGAGGTGGGCATGCGCACGACCGTGAGCCTCGGCCGCCGGTTGCAGGATCCCCTGCACGAGCTCGTGCAGATGGACCCCCGCAGCCTCAGCCTCGGCTCGTCCCTGGGCGAGGTGCACCAGGGCCTCCTGCAGCGCACGCTCGATGCCGTGATCTCCTCGTGCGTGGCACGCGTGGGCACGGACGTCAACCGCGCGGATGCCGAGGCGCTCGCGCGTGTGCCCGGCATCACCCGCGAGATCGCCCGCGCGATCGTGAAGCAGCGCCAGGACCAGTTCGGCTTCAAGAACCTCGTCGAGCTGGAGAAGGTGCCGGGGCTCGACCCGGAGCGCACGCGCTGGTTCGTCGGCTTCCTGCGCCTCTACGGCGGGGAGGAGCCACTCGACGCCACGGGCATCCATCCCGAGAACTACGAGCTCGCCCGGCGCGTGGCCCAGCAGGTGGGCGTGGCGCCGACGGAGCTCGCGGGACGGAACCTGCGCAGCGTCGACATCCAGCCCTTCCTCCAGGAGGGCATGGGACGCCTGCGGGTCCTCGACGCCCTGCACGCGCTGGCCCACCAGGGCCAGGATCCGCGCGGCGCGTTGAGCGAGACCACCAACCAGGGCGTGGCCACGTTCGCCGATCTGAAGGTGGATCAGGAGCTGCGCGGGCGCGTGACCAACCTGACCGAGTTCGGCGCGTTCGTCGACCTCGGCATCGGTCATGACGGCCTCGTGCACATCTCGCAGATCCCGCCGAACCGGCTCCGCAATCCCGACCAGATGCTGCGTGTCGGCGAGGTGGTGCACGTGTTCGTCACCCACCTGGACGCCGAGTCCAGGAAGATCTCGCTCTCCATGCACCGGCCGCGCCATGTGACCGAGCAGCGGGCGCCGACCATCGGCGAGCGCATGGACCGGGCGATCGGTCGGGCCGGGCAGGCGCGCCGCCGCCGCGAGGAGCCCAGGACCGAGGTGCTGAGCCGCGTGGCCCGGCCACCGGAGGGCCGGCGTGGCGACCGCAGGCGCGGGCCGAGGACCGACACGCGCGACGGCGGCGGGGGCTCCCCTGCGGGGGGCGACCGCTCGCCCTTCCAGGGCGGCGACCGGAGGCGGGACCGGGACCGCGAGCGCGCACCGGCCGGCGAACCACGCGTCTTCACCGTGGAGTCGGAGAAGGCGAACGGCGCCGAGGAGAAGAAGGGGTTCAAGGGCGAGTTCCGCTCCTTGGCCGGTCTCAAGGCCCTCCTGGCCAAGAAGGACGAGCCTGAGCCGAAGGCCGAGGGCTGACGTCTTCCTGCGAGTCCCCTCCCGCTCGAGCCCGCATGGTGTGGTTTGCGGGCTAGCCCGGATCAGCCGGGAACTCTTCCATGGTTTGGCCAACTCCACCCGGGCAAGACCTACGGAACATGGCCAGGAGCCGGCCCGTCGGAGCCTCGGCAGTGCTTCCCCTCGTAAACGCCGAGTGGTAAAGCCCTCGCCGGGTCGGCGCGGGTAGCCCGCCTGGGCGCCCCCGACGACCTCGTACCTCCTCCTCCCTTCCCTGCTACGACCACAGGAGTCCTCCATGCTGTCCCGTTCGCTGGGCGTTCTCTCCGCCTCGCTCCTCTCCGCCGCGCTCTGCGCGCAAGGCTACCTCGGCGAGAAGCCGGCCATCATCAAGGCCGCGGCCAAGGACACGAACCTCGGCGCCGCCAAGTTCGGTGGCGCGCCCTACCAGGTCCTGTTCGTGCCGCACGCTTCCCTCCCGGCCAACACCTATGTGGTCGCCCTGACGCTGCCGGGCACGACCGCGGGCTCCTACAAGCTGGAGACCGGCACGTACAACTTCACCACCAACACCTACACCAAGAACACCTGGGCCGACGCGCTCAACGTGAGCGGCCAGGAGTTCGCACTGGGCATCTCCGACGACCTGCTGGTGGCCGTGTGGGACCGCGGCTCCGGTCTCGCGCCGGGCTTCGCGAGCCGCGCGAACCTGACTGCGAACTTCGCCCCGGGCGGGGCCGTGTCGGGTGGCCCGACCGGCTACGTCGACAGCAACCTGGCCCGGATCAACGGCAAGCTGGCCTTCCTCCACATCCAGGGCTCGGACATCAACGTCGGCGACCTCGACGCCAACACCGGCGCGCTGAGCAACATCCGCCGCGCGGTCACCAACCCGATCGGTGCCGGCAGCCACTCACCCACTCCGGTGAACGACTCCCAGGGCAACACCTACTCGCTGATGTTCTCGGCGCAGGTGCCGGCGCGGCAGTCGAATGCGTGGTTTGCCTCCTCGGTGGTCGACGCGGCGCCGACCTTCGAGATGGTGGACACCGCCACCTGGCTGGCCAACGGTGATGCAAACGCCGGCGACATGGTCAACGCCGAGGCTGCGGGCAGCTACGGCGACTGCCTCCGCTGGGGCGTGCTGGCGATGAGCTCGGCAGTCGTGCCCGCCACCGGCGGCACCCTGAACCTGAGCCTGGTCGCCCCCGAGCGTCCCGCCACGCAGCCGCCCTACATCGGGCTCGTCCTGGTCGGCGCCCTGAACTCCAGCGGCATCCCGATCCCGACCGTCAACGGCAACCTGTCGATCAACCCGCTCAGCCTCGTCGCGCTGCCCTCTGCGGCGTTCACGCCGGCCGGGTTCCTGAAGTTCACCTTCGGCACGCCGCCCCTGGCCCCCAACACCGTCGTGCATGCCCAGCCCGTCCTCTTCGACGCGGCGGGCGCTCCGGGCAGCCAGGTCTACCTCGGCAACACCAGCTACATCGTGGCTCAGTGAGGGTGTCGCACCGCCAAGGCGGTGCACCCAGACGGAACGGACACTGACGTGTCTCGTGCAACGGGGTGGCGCAAGCCACCCCGTTGTCGTTTCATCCGGGCATGGCCGCGGCTCCCAGCGAAACCATCCTCGTCGTGCCCCGCGCCGCGTTCTTCGCCGGCGACTGGCCGCAGGGCTTCCTGCCCGCCCAGGAATTGCCGGCCGACCACTCGGTGCGGGCGCTGGAGGCAGCGGGACTGTGGGTGGCCCGCGATGCCGCGGAGCAGGACGAGTCGCTCAAGCAGCTCATCCCGTACTGCGTGGTGGTCCGAGCGGGGTCGGTGTTCTGCGTCGAACGCCTGCCGAGGGGGGGCGAGGCGCGCCTCCATGGGCTGCTCTCGATAGGGATCGGCGGGCACGTGAGCGTTCCCCCTGGCAGCAGCCCGGCCCTCGAATCCGCCCCTGGCGCCGTGGAACGCGGGTTGGCCCGCGAACTGGCCGAGGAACTGGTCCTGCCCCCTGGGCCACCCCCGTCGCCGACGTTCCTGGGCCTGCTCAACGACGACGCAACCCCGGTCGGGCGCGTGCACGTGGGGCTGGTCTACCGGTGGGAACCGGCGGTGCCTGCGGCCGGAGGTTCGGTGCAGGTCAGGGTCCGTGAAATCTCCAAGCTCCGGGGCAGTTTCGAGAGCCTTGCCGCCCAAAACCCCGTCTGGCAAGATCGGACGCGATTCGAATCCTGGTCTTGGATCTTGCTCCAGGCGGCTCGCAACGGCCTGGTCACCGGCTAGGGCGGTCCCGAACCTCGCACACCCAAATGTCCAACGGCAAGAACCACGTAGTCCTCGATCGCAAAGGCCGCAAACCCTCCCGGGAGCGGGTCTACGATCTCCTGATGAACGCCCGCCAGGCCGACTGGGTGGAGCTCGTCCTGGAGGATGGGCGGAATCTCCAGGGGGCGATCATCTTCAACGAGTTCAAGGGCACTGGGCGGCTCATCAACGTCGAGAAGGAGATCAGCTTCGACTTCCGGGTCGATCAGGTCTTCGACGTGAAGATCTGACCAGCGGAGGGTGCAGAGTCCGGCGGGCGAGCCTCCCGCGGCGGGTCTCCGGCGATCGCGTGCCGGCGACGTGACCCGCGGACTGTTCCCTCTGCATGCAAGCGGGTGGAGGGAACTAGCCGTTGGGACCGGGGCCATCGCCTCGCCATCGCTTCCAAGCTGACGAGGCGTCAAGGTGACGGGGCGTGCTGCGTCGCCGGGCGAGAGAAAAAGGCGCCGCCGGAGTTCGGCTCCGGCGGCACCGCGGGGGAATGCATGCCCGTAGCGGCCGTGGTCTCGTCGAGGCTTACGGCCGAAGGCCCACCGCAGCCCGGCAGGCACGTGGCCCCGGCTGCGGCAACCGCACCACCGGGCGATCCGGGCCGCCACCCTGATCGCCCGCGACATCGAGAGATCGTGTCCGGTGCCGGTCCCTCCCTGGAGTGTGACCGCCCCGCACGGGCACCCTCTTTAGGGAGGGCCCTGGGTTCGTTCCAGAACTTTCTTGACGCTCACCACGAGTTCTTGGGGGTGTGCCACCCGACCACCACCACCCTGAGGCGGCGTCAGGCGATCCTCGGGAGGCGCACGCGGAACACCGACCCCTGGCCCACGCGGCTCTCGACCTCGATCTGACCTCTGTGGTGCTGGACGATCCCGTGGCTGATCGCGAGGCCGAGCCCGGTGCCCTTGTCGACGTCCTTGGTGGTGAAGAACGGCTCGAAGATCCGCTCGAGGACCTCGGGCCGGATGCCCTCGCCCTGGTCCTCGATGACCAGGAGGGCCGAGTCCCGCTCGGCCTCGGTGCTCAGCCGCACCACGGATCCACTCCGCGAGGCATCGCGAGCGTTCAGCGCGATGTTCACGAGCACCTGGAGCAGGTGGTTGGCCGATCCGAGCACCTTGGGCGATTCCGGATCGAGGGCCACCTCCAGTTCGATCCCGGCGTTGCGGAACGGCACCCGGACCAGATCGACCCCCTCCTCGACCAGCGCGTTGAGTTCGAGTGGCTTCAACTGGAACGGGGTCTCCTTAGAGAAGGTGAGCAGGCCCTGGGTGATCGTGCCGATGCGCCGGGCGTGCTTCTCGATCGCGTCGAGTTCGCGGATCAGCGTCTCGGCCGGGTCTCCGTCGGCGATCCGGTAGCGCAGGATCTGCACCTTGTTCTGGATCACCCCCACAGGGTTGTTGATCTCGTGGCTGACGCCCGCGGCGAGCGTGCCGATCGAAGCCAGCTTCTCGCTCAGGGCCAGCTGCCGGTTCAGGTGCTGCAGCTCGTCCTCCCTCCCGCGCAGGCGCGTGAGGATCGTGGACAGGAAGTAGATCGAGAGCCCCAGCGTGGCCGCGAACGCCCCCAGCCACAGGCTGAGTCCCTCCCAGCCGATCCGGACGACGTCGAGGAACACGACGCGCGTGCGCTGCACGGGCAGGATGCCGGTCAGTTCACCGATGCCCAGTCCGGTCACCAGCAGCACCGAGGCGAGGGCGACGACGATCGCGGCGGTGACGGAGAGCAGCAGCGACGCGATGAAGGTGTGGAAGAGGTAGAAGAGGATGAACGGGTTGGCGACGCCGCCGCTGAAGTGCAGGATCGCGGTGAGGATGAGCAGGTCGAGCGCGATCTGCAGATCGACGTGGCGCCGCACCTGCGCCGCGCTGCGACCGCGCAGGCGGGGGAACCAGCCGTGGTAGGCGAGATCCACGAGCAGGGTCGCAGCCGCCAGCAGATAGAGCGGGGCGGGATCCGCGATCAGACCCAGGCCACGGCTGGCGACGGCGGAGATCAGGAAGGTGCCCGCGGCAGCCAGCAGGCGCAGCCGGTTGAACCACGCCACCTGCGCGATCAGGCCCGGCAGCGACGGATCGCCGCGCCCCTGAGCCGGATCGCCGGTCGAGACCGACGGCGGTGCACTCACGGTCCCTTGGCCCAGGGCTTGCCATCCTGCACGAAGCGTGCGGCGGCCAGCACCCGGGTCAGGAGTGCCTCGTCGCGCGCGCGCGTTCCGAAGCCCAGCACCGCGACCCGACCTTCGGCAGCCGCCGCGAACCCCGGCGCCTCGCCACGGTGCTTGCGTACCCCTTCGAGGAACTCCTCGCAGTCCTCCACGCGGTCCCACGCGGTCACCCAGAGCACCGCCGGCTCGGCCAGCCCGCCCTCGGCGTCCGCGAGGAGGAAGAGGCGGTCGCCCCCCCAGCCGCGCGCGTGCCGGTTGGTCCAGTAGCTGGCCTGGTTCATGGCCACCACGTTCAGGCGCCGCTGCTTGGGTCCGGCCATCAGCGCACAGAGCAGCTCGCCCAGGGTGTTGCGATGCACGACCCGCCCCTTGCTCCAGGCCTCGATCTGGCGGGCCAGGTCGTCCTCGGCTTCCAGCAGCACCGGCTCGTCCCGCTCCTCCGGATTCCAGTACTTGTCCGGATGCAGGATCTGCTCGCTGGAGCGCGGCGGGGACTTCACTGCCTCGCGGATCGCCTGACCGCTCTCGCCGGAGTTCGGCGCCATCACGCCGAGCGCACCCTTGCCACGGGTCACGAAATGCAATCCGACCATGTAGTTCGCCGCCAGGAGGGTGAAGTACGGCGGCGCCTCCAGGAACGGCTTCATGCGCTCCAGTTCGCTGCGCTGCATCGCGGCCATCTCCTTGGCGTCGACCTTGCCGGTGGCCATGTGGCGGGCGGTCCAAGCGAACATCAGCGCCGTGGCGCTGCCCTCGACGAGGCCCCCGAGCGCGAAGCTCTGGTCCTCGCTGAGGTGGATCGATTGCTCGGAGCCGATCAGCCTGCGCAGGTCGACGTGCTGGTCGTCGAGGGCGTGGCAGAGCTCGTGGGCGATGAGCATCCGGTTCACGAACTCTCCGTACCGCGCCGCCTCCACCATCATGTAGAAGGCGCCCTCGTCCGGGTCGTAGAACCCGCCCACCTGGTTCAGGAGCACGTCCAGGAGGGTCTTGCGGAACTCTGCGCCGGGCGGGAGGAGGGCCAGCGCGCGCAGCCATGCCTCCAGCTTCGCGAGCCGCTCCGGCGGGTACTCCTTCGTGAAGAGCTTCTGCTCCAGGTACTCGCGCAGCTGCGCCTCGGTGCGCACGTCCTTGCGCACGGGCTTGGCGAAGCGCCAGCCGCGGATCTCCTCGACCTGTTTCTGCACCTCGTCGGCCAGCGCCAGCATGGCGCGTGCCTGCTGGGCCGGATCGGCTGGCTGGGTGGTCTGTGCGGCGAGGGCCGCACCGAGGAACGAGGAGAGCAGGACCTTCTGTGCCTTGGACATGGTTGCGTACGCCTCCCATCGTCCCATGGCGCGGACCTCCTGAGGAGCTTCCGGGGTGCTCACCCGGAACTCCCGCCCGCGGCCGCGGGCCGCGCCGGGTACTTCAGTCGCGCGGCCGGGAGTCGTACTCACGACGCGAGTAGATCCGCAGGGCCAGCACGAGCACCACGAGGCCGAACCTCAGGATCGCCCAGACGGGGTCGGTGAGCTTGGTCATGTCGACCCGTTCCAGCGCGCCGGTCAGCATGTCCTTGAGCGGGTCGTTCGGCAGGTCCGCCGGAAGCTCCGCCAGGATCCAGCGGCGGATCGGATCGGCGACGGTGGCGCCGCGCAGGCCGGCCTGGGGTGGCAGGTTGGAGACGATCAGTTCCCACCCGACCAGGAAGGTCACCCCGGCCACCAAGGGCCGCCGCAACCACACCCCGAACAGGCATCCCGTCGCGGCATAGGCCCCGGCACCGAGGCTCGCGGCGGCACAGTAGAGGCCGAGCATCGCCGGATCCGGCCGCATGCCCTGACGCCACGCATGACCCGGGAGGGAGAGGCTGAGGTGGAAGGTCAGGAGGGCGAGCGCCACGAGCGCGGCGCCCAACAGCCAGGTCGCCAGCCAGCGGCCGAGCAGGATGCTGCTGCGACGCACCGGCCGGACGAAGAGGTAGGAAGCCGTCCGGTCCTCCAGGTCCGTGTGCATCGCCTGGATGCCGAGGTACATCAGGGTGAACGGCAGGGCGAACTGGACGATGGCCAGGTACGCGGTGAGCCCGAAGAACACGTCTCCCCGGTTCTCGCGGGGCGCGGCCCGCGGGAGGGCGAACACGAAGAGCGCCGCGAACGCCGCGAGCACGAGCAGGAGCAGGAACACCATCTTGCTGCGCGCCTGGAGCACGAGGCTCTGGCGGGCGCTCTCGAGGGTGTGGCGGAGCCAGCTCATGCCACCAGGTACCCGAACACGGCCTCGAGCGTGTCGTCCATGGGCGCGATCTCGTCGATCAGACCCTCGGGCTCGGCGCCCAGGCGCGTCAGGCGCTCGTGCAGGCCGTGCGCCCCCGCGGTCTCGATCAGGACGCCATCCGCCTGCAGGTGGATCGCCACCACGCCATCCAGTGGCGCGAGGCGGCTGGCCAGCGCCCGCGGCTCGCGGCTCTTCAGCCGCAGCTTCAGGGGCCGACCCTCGAGCTGCTGCCGCAGGTCCTGGACCCGCCCCTCCGCGATCAACCTCCCCTGGTGGATCAGGACCACGGTGTCGGCCACGGCCTGCAGCTCGTGCAGCACATGACTGCTCACGATCACGGCGCGGCCCCCGGCCGCCAGCCTGCGGATCAGCTCGCCCACCTCGTGACGCGCCACCGGGTCGAGCCCGGTGAGCGGCTCGTCCAGCAGGACGATGCGTGGATCGTGGGCCAGGGCCTGGGCGAGCTTGACGCGCTGGCGCATGCCCTTGCTGTAGCCGGCGATGGTGCGGTACATCGCGTCGCCGAGGCCCAGCTCGGCCAGGAGTTCCTTGGCGCGGGCGTCCGCGGCCCGCGTCCCGACACCGTGGTAGCGCAGCATCCACGAGACGAAGCGCCATCCGGCCAGCCGCTCGTAGTACTGGTCGATGTCCGGGCACACCCCGAGCCGGGCGCGCGCCGCGGGATCGTCCGCGGGCGCCCGGCCGTCCACGAGCACTGCGCCCTGGCTGGGACGCAGGAGCCCGCACGCCAGCTTCATCAGGGTGGACTTGCCCGCGCCGTTCTTGCCCACCATGCCGGTCACCCCGGCCTCGATGCGCAGGGTCACGTCGGTGAGGGCGGAGACCTGCCCGTACCACTTGCTCACGTCGAGGAACTCGAGCAGCGCTGCACCGCCGTCGCTCACGCGATCGCCTCCACCAGGCGCAGGCGCCGGGACATGAGCAGCGTGACCAGCGCCAGCATCCCGCCCAGGACGGCGAAGGCGATCCAGACGGGGTAGTCACGGACCGGCGTGACCCCGGCGATCCAGTTCACGATGCGCGCGCCGGCCTGCCAGGGGCTGAACGCGTGGACCCAGTACTGGCCGCGGAACGCGCGCGCGAGGATCTCCACCAAGGGCAGGCTCCCGGCGATCAGGATCATCCAGAGGATGGTCGCGAAGTTCGGCCGGTCGGCCAGGGCCGAGAGCGCGACGGCCAGATAGGTGAGCAGCAGCGTGAGCGCCGAGAGCCCCAGCAGCACCTGCGGCACGAAGTGGATCGTGGTCGTGAAGAGCCCCCAGTCCGGCGCCATGAACACCGCCAGGATCCAGAGCAGCAGCGGGCAGCCGACGAAGAGGACGCCCAGCAGGGCCGCAGACCCGAGCCACTTCGCCAGGAAGTAGCCCAACGGAGTGATCGCCCGGGTCCAGTAGATCTCGAGCGCCTGCGTGCCACGATCCTTGGCGATCGCGCGGCAGCTCACCACCGTGGTGAGGAGCACGAAGACGAGGAAGGACTCCCTGAGGATCGGGTCGAGGTAGAACGCGATGTCGTACGGGTCGGCTCGCGACGTCAATCCCGGCAGCCCGCGTCCCCTCGGCACGCCCGGGCCCTCGGCCATGAACTGCCAGGCGCCGAACCGCACGGTCATCAGGAAGAGACTGACGAGCGACGGCACCGCGCAGCAGATCAGGCCCAGGATCCCCCAGCGCGACCGGAACATCGCCCGGAACTCCATGGCGCCGATCGGCAGCAGGCGCCGCAGCATGGAGGTCGGCTCGTAGCTGAGCTTGCGGTAGCCGGATCCGTGGATCACCACGTCAACGGGCGCCTCCCGCCGCGTGCACCGCACCGAGGAACACGTCCTCCAGCGAGCGCCGATGCTCCTGGAGACGGCGCACGCTGCCGTTCGCGCCGGCGACCGCCGCGAACACCTCGCGGGCCGTCATCGACTCCGGCACGGTCAGGCGCAGCCGCCCGCCCTCCTCGACGCCCAGCTCCAGCACGCCGGCATCGCGCAGGGCGCGCTCCAGCGCCTCGCGTCGCGCGACCGCCTCCATGTGGAACACGCGCACCGGCGTGCGCGTGAGTTCGGACACCTTGCCCGAGGCCAGGCAGCGGCCCTTCTCGAGCAGGACCACGTGGGCGCACGTGCTTTCCACGTCCTGCAGGATGTGGGACGACAGGATCACCGACTTGCCCAGCTGGCGCGCGAGGGTCCGGATCAGATCGAGCATTTCGACCCGCCCGCCCGGGTCGAGGCCGTTGGTCGGCTCGTCGAGGAAGAGCACTCGGGGGTCGTGCACGAGGGCGCAGGCCAGCTTCACCTTCTGCCGCATGCCGGTGGAGTAGCCCGACACGAGCCGGTAGCGCTGCTCGTCGAGCCCCACGAGGTAGAGCACTTCGTGGGCCCGGCGCGCCGCGTCGAGCACCGGCAGGCCGGTGAGCCGACCGGCGAGGGCCACGGTCTCGTAGCCGTTCAGGGCGGGCACGTAGCAGTCGCGCTCCGGCATGTATCCCACGTGGCGCCGGATCTCGAGCGCGGGAGCGTCCTGCGGCAGATCCAGGATGCGCATCGTCCCGCCCTCGGTGCGCACCAGCCCGAGCAGGGCCTTGAGGATCGAACTCTTCCCGGCGCCGTTGCGGCCCAGGAGCCCCACGGCCCCGGTCGGGAATTCGGCGGTCACGCGATCCACTGCGGTGAAGGCGCCGTAGCGGATCGTGACCTCCTCGAGGACGACGCTCATCCGCGGGCCCCGCTGCGCCGGAACCCGCGACGATCCCCGGCACGTCGGGCCGCGGAGCCGCGCCGGGCAGCGTCCTCGGGTGATGCGACCGGGTTCGGGTGCGGCATGTGGCTCAGGTGCTCCGGGAGATCCAGGCGAGACGCAGGGGCAGGCGGCGATCCTCGAACCAGGTGTCGGTCTCGACCACTTCGACGGCGAAGTCCTTGCGGACCAGCTCCAGGAAATTGCCAGCCGCCTCACGATAGGGGTCGCCGAGCAGCGCCCTGCCCCCGGGGCGCAGGCAGTGGCGCAGATGCCGCAGGAGCGGCTCGTCGTGCGCCTTCTCGTAGGCGACGTCGGCCAGGAGGAGCAGGTCCACCTGCACCGGCGCGGTGCTCCGGAACCAGTCCAGGCGCAGGGTCTCGACCTCGGAGACGCCGTTGTGCATGGCGTTGAAGCGCGCGAACGCGAGCGCGTCCTCGTCCTGGTCGGCGAACACGACCCGAGCCCCCTGCCGGCCCGCGGCGAGTCCGGCCAGGCCCAGCCCGCAGCCCAGGTCCATGACCGAGAGTCCCGCCAGGCTCCCCGAGCGGAGCAGATAGCGGGCCATCCCGACCGACGCGGGCCAGAGGTCGGCCCAGTACGGCAGGTAGCCGGCGCGCTGGTAGTGACGCAGCGCCTGTCCCGCCAGGAGACGGTCCATCGAGTCGGGCGTCACCAGGCTCAGGGTGCCCCCTGCCACCGGCAGCTTGCGCCGGCGCAGGCGGAAGCGGCGCAGGGCCTGCACGCGCATCGCCTCGGGAACGGTCATGGAGGGCTGGTATAGCGGAGGCCCGGCCGGCGGCAAACGCATGCGGCGACCCCGGCGCGCGGCTCGGGGGGCACAGGCAATCGCCGCGGGCGCGGCGGCGAGGCGCTACCCTACGTATCCGTTCCCGGATGCGCCCGGCCTTCCGCCACCTGCCCACCTTCCTGACCTTCCTGGTCCCCCTGCTGCTCCTGGCGTGGGTGGGTCAGGCAGAGCTGCGCCGCCAGGGCGAGCGGGCCGAACGGGCCCTGGAGGAACAGGCGCTGGCGTTCCTGCGCCTTGCCGACCTGCGCTGCACGGAGAGCCTGCGCGGCCTCTGCGCCACCCTCCTCGATGCCGTCAACCTGGACCGGCAGAGCCTGCCGGCGCAGGCGCGTACCCTGCAGGAGAGGGAGTCGCGGATCCTGGACCTCCTGATCTTCGACTCGGCCGGAGGGCTGACCTACCCGCACCTGCCGCCGCCCGAGGCAGGACTCCTGCCGTTCTCGAGCTCCCCCATGCCGCAGCTCGGGCAGGCCGAGATCCTCGGCCTGGCCGGAGACCTCACGGGTGCGCGCAACCTGCTCGAAGAAGCGGTCCGCGAGTCCGACCCCGCGCCGCGCCAGCGCCTCCAGCCCGAGCAGCGCCTGCGCGCGCTCTTCCACCTGGCCGGCCTGCTGCGCCGTCTGGGCCTCAAGGAAGAGGCCGACGTGCGCTACGCACAGGTGATGCTCTTCGCCCGCGCCCTCGCGGGCCGCAGCGCACAGAACCTGCAGGCCGGCATCGACCCCGCGGCGGTCGAGCTGCTCGCGCAGGTCGCGATGGCCGAGATGGACGGCAGACCGCTCGCGCTCCTGGAGGTGCTGCGCGACATCGGCGACGGCCGCCACGCGGACGTGGCCGACGAGCTGCTGATCGCCGTGGCCGACCGCCTGCTCTCCAGGGTGCCGCTGGAGGCCCCCGAGGCGGACGAGATGCGCGCCGCCCGCCACGCGGTGCGCGGGCTGGTGCAGGGCCGGCGCTTCGCGCGCGAGTTCCTGGCGTTCTCCGGCGCCCGGCTGCGCGAGCAGCTCCTGCACTCGCCGCGCCGCGACCCGGTCCTGCTCGTGCACGGCAGCGGCCCGGGCGCCTCGCTCGTTGCGGTGCGCGCCTGCCGGCCCGCCGAGCGCGGCGAGGGCGAGGACAAGCCCGGGTTCGTCGGCATCCGGTTGAACATCGCCCTCGCCATCAACGCACTCCTCGACCCGCTGCTGACGCCGGAACGGCAGGGCTTCGTGCTCACCGTGGCAGATCCGGACGGCGTGCCGATCCTGCCCGTGCGGCCCGTCGAGGGCGCGTCGCTGCCCTTGCAGGTCCCTCCGCTCACCACTCTGGCCGGGCTGCGCCTCCAGGCGATCCCGGTCGACCCGGAGGCGTACCTGCGCGGCCAGCGCGCCACCACGCGCAATCGCATCCTCCTGCTCCTGGCCCTCAGCATGCTGGCCGTGGGCAGCGGCTTCCTCCTGGTACGCAGCGTGAGTCGCGAGGCCGAGCTCGCGCAGTTGAAGATCGATTTCGTGAGCCGGGTCAGCCACGACCTGAAGACCCCGCTGGCGCTCATCAAGATGTACGGCGAGACCCTGGACCTCGGACGCGCCCAGACGCTCGAACAGAGCCGTCGCTTCGGCGGGATCATCACGCGCGAGGCCGACCGCCTCTCGCAGATGATCCACCGCGTGCTGGACTTCTCGCGCAAGGAGGCTGGCACGCTCACGTACTCGCCTCGTGCCGTCGATCTCGAGGATCTGGTCGCGACCGTAACAGACGAGTATCTGCCGCACCTCGAGGAGCGCGGGGCGAAGGTGAGCGTTACCTTGGCGGCGGGCCTGACGTCCCGCGTCGATCCCGAGGCCCTGCGAAATGCCCTCGTGAACCTGCTCGAGAACGCCGTGAAGTACACCCCCGCCGATGCGAGCGAGCGCAGGGTCGACGTCGTCCTGCGCAAGGACGGCACGCATGCGGTGCTCGAGGTCCAGGACTGCGGCGTGGGCATCCCCGAGCACGAGCGCGCGAGGGTCCTGCAGGGCTTCTACCGGGCCTCCACCGCGGGCGAGGTGCGCGGCGTGGGCCTGGGACTGACCCTGGTGCGGCACTTCGTGGAGGCCCACGGCGGCGCGATCCGGATCCTGGGGCGCGACGGCGGCGGCACGATCGTTCGACTCACCCTGCCCTTGATGGAGAGCGAGACCAGAAGCGATGAACCGTGACGGCGAGAGCATTCTCGTGATCGAGGACGAGGCCGACCTGCGCGAGGGCCTCAAGCACAACCTCGAGCTCGACGGCTATCGGGTGGAGACCGCGCGCAACGGGACCGAAGGCCTGGCCAAGGCCTCGAGGGACCGCCACGCCCTGCTCCTTCTGGACCTGATGCTCCCGGAGCTGAGCGGCCTCGAGGTCCTGCGGCGGCTGCGCGAGCGCGGCGACCGCACACCGGTGATCATCCTGTCGGCGCGCGGCCAGGATCACGAGAAGGTCTCCGGGCTGGAGCTCGGCGCCGACGACTACGTCACCAAGCCCTTCGGCCTGGCCGAACTCCTGGCGCGCATCCGTGCGGTGCTGCGCCGCACCTCGCCCGAGGCGGGCGTCAGCCAGGACGTGTTCCTGTTCCCCAACCTGAAGGTGGATTTCCGCCGCTTCACGGTCGAACGCGACGGCGCGGAACACCAGCTCTCCCGCTACGAGGCGGAGATCCTGCGCATGCTCATCGCGCGGCGCGGCGAAGTGGTCACGCGTTCCGACCTGCTGAGCAAGGTCTGGGGCTACGTGCACCTGCCGACGACGCGCACCGTGGACAACCACGTGGCCCGCCTGCGCAAGAAGATCGAGAACGATCCGGAACGACCGCTGCACCTCGTCACCGTGCACGGCATCGGCTATCGCTTCGAGAGCCGCCCCCTGTGAGCCGATTCCCGCACCTCGCCCTGGCCGGCGCCGCGCTCGCGCTCCTGCTGGACGCGCAGGACACGCGCGAGGCACGGCTGCCGGCCGAGGACGAGAATCCGCTCCTGCGCGGGTGGCTGCAGGAGGTGCTGGACCAGGACCCCGTGGCGGCGCGGCGCTCCTATGCCGAGGCGGCGGAGAAGGGCTCCCGGGCGGACGCCGCCATCGCACTCTCGCGACTCGCCGAGACCGAACGCGTGCTCGGCACCGACGCCTCCTGGCGGGCGCTGCTGCGCCGCATGGAGGCGGCCGGCGCCCGAGCCGCCGTGCCACGCCGCGAGGAAGCTGCGTTCTGGGCCGAGGTTCAGGCGGCGCGCCGCGCGCTGGAGCAGGCGGCCGGCCAGGAGGCCCACGAGGCCGCGGCGCTGAAGCTGCGCCAGATCCTCACCGCGCGGCCGGCACTGCTGCAGACCAGACCCTACGTGCGCGTCCCCCTCGAGACGCGGCTGGGACCGCCGGGCCAGCAGACTCTGCTGGTAGCCCTGGAAGAGCGCCTGCGCACCGCCGAGCGCACGGGGCAGAGCGAGCAGGTGCAGGAATTGCGCGAGCAGATCGCGGACCTGCGCACGGCACGCGGCTTCCCCCAGGGACGGCCGCAGCTCCTGCTGGGTACGGCGCTGGAGATCGTGCGCTTCCGGCTGGATGGCAAGCCTGCCGCCGCGGACCGGCTGGAGGAGACGCTGCGGCAGTTGCGCCTGGGGGCGCGCAGGCCCCGCCTGCCGGGCGTGGGCGAGCTCGCGACGCTGCGCCCAGGTGCCGCCGCGAGCGAGACCCAAGGCTACCTGAGGCGCCTGCGCAGCCAGCTCGACCGGCTCGCCGACGAGGAGCGAGGCCTCGCGCCGCGCGACCGGGAGACGATCGAGCGGCTCCTGGGCCGCCTCGACACGCTCCTCAAGGAGGCTCGACACCAGGAGATCCGCGAGCTGATCCGCCCGTTCCAGATCCTCGCCGGAGAGTGATCTCCGGCGAACCCCGCGGGATGCAGCACGCAGGGTGCGCCGCAAGGCGCCCCGCGCGGAGCGCGATCCAGGGGCGCGGCCCGTGCGAGGGCCGCGCTGTTCTTGGCCTCAGCGCCCGCCGGCCGCCGACTCGCCGCTCTGGGCGTCGGTGCCCTTCTGCTTCTCCTCCTTCGACTCGTCGAACCAGGTGTTCTGGTAGTAGTCGAGCGGCTCGATCTCGGGGCCGTACGGGTGCAGGTCGGCGAGGCCGTAGATCGGGAAGAAGCAGAAGTCCACGGCGTGGATCACCGTGTAGAGCGCGTGCTTCACGGTGTGGAACACGAACGCCGGGATGAACGCGAGAACCTCGGTCGCTGCGCTGCCGCCCAGTCCGTTCTTCACCTCCTGGGAGGTGGCCACGGTGTCCGTGCCGCCGGCGTAGGGGATCAGGATGGGCGAGATCACGACGACTCCGAGGTCCTTGCCCGCGCGACGCATGGTGCCGCAGGCACTGAGGCCGGCGAGAAGCAGGGCAAGGAACGCGAAGAGGGGAGCGTTGCGGAGCTTCAAAGGGCGGATCCTCTCGAGGGATTCTGTCAGGGGGGTCGAGGAGCGGAATGGAAGCCTTGCCCACCTGCCAACTCAAGCGGGACGCAGGGAAATCCTCGCCACGAGGCCTCCCCTCGCGACGTGGGGCGGAGCCCGGCTGGGATGATGCTGGACGAGTCCCCGCCCGATGCCTAGCCTGCCTTCGTTCTCCTATCCACAGATCTTCGAACCACTGCCACCAGCGCATCGATGACCAGCGATTTCGGCGCCGACATCTTCGACAACGACGACAAGACCCCCCCTTCGGCGCCACCGAAACACCCGCCTCGCCGCCAGGACGAAGGGCTGCCGGGCGGCAGAGGCGAGCGGCCGCGCCACGGACAACGCGGCGAACGCGCACCCGAAGCCAAACGCTCGCACGAGCCGGTGATCCCGCCCCCGGAGGCGGACGACTTCGGGGCCGCCCCCACCTTGGAGCCCGACGAGAGCAATCCGGATCGCTCGGTGTTCACCGAGGAGGTGGAGACGCCGACCCGGCCGCTCGGCGAACCCGTCGCCGAGGAAGGTTTCGAGCCGCGCGAGGGTGGCCGCCGCCGCCGCCGTCGTCGCCGGCGTCGCGGTGGTCAGGGACCCGGCCAGCCGGAGTATGGTGGCGCGGAGCAGCCGGTCGGCGAGGCAGAGGAGGAGGTCACCGAGGAGCCGACCGAACCCGTGGAGCCCGTCGAGGTCGACTTCGAGGAACCCGAGCCGATCGAGGCCCCCGCGCCGGCACCGGAGCCGCCGCCACGCTTCGAGCCGCGCAGGGAACCCCGGCCTGCATACCCCGGCCACGCACCCCGCCCGCACCACGCCCATCCCGAAGGGCGGCACCACGAGCCCAGGCATGGCGAGCCTCGCCGTTTCGACCGGGACCGCGACCGTGACCGCGACCGGGATCGGGACCGCGATCGCGGTCGGGGCCCACGCGAAGGCGGCAGGCCGGAATGGCGCCAGCCCGCCCCGGCTCCCGCCGCCCCCGCAGCGGCGGCGGGCATCGCCGCCACGGTCGGCTCGCAGCGCGTCGCACTCTTCCTGGACGTCGACCGCCTGCAGCGCGAGGCCCAGAGCCTCGGCGGCGAGGTGTCGTTCCATCGGCTCCTGCGCAACCTCCTGGCGCAGCGTGCCATGATCCGGGCCGTGGCCTACGTCTCGGGACCGAGCAGCCGCACCGCGTCGACGCTGGCTACGCAGGGGTTCGAGGTGGAGAACCTGGAGGAGAGCCACAGCTCCCTGGTCGCGATCGCCGTCGACGCCATGGCCGTCGGCAGCCGCGTGGACACCATCGTGCTGGTGCCCGATCACCCCTCGTTCGCCCCATTGGCACGCACCCTGCGCAGCCAGGGCGTGCGGGTCGAGACCGCCGGGTTCACTCCCCGGCCGCAGCACGCCGGGCCGGCCAACCACCACCTGCTCGGCAAGGACACGCTCTTCGTGCCGTGAGCCGGCCCAGGCGTGCCCTCGCCGCGGCGCTGGCGCTGCACGGCGTCCTCGTCGCCCAGGAGGTACCGCCGGCAGCAGCGACGCGCCCGGCTGCCCCGCTGCTGGCGTTCGACAGCCACGACGAGCCGCTCAGCCGCCAGCTCTTCGCCGCCTGCGACCAGGGCGGCGACGACCGGCTCTCGATCTTCGAGGCGCGGCGCAGCGTGCCGAGCCTCGAAGGCGATCTCGAACCGTTCCGCGCCGCCGATCAGGACGCAGACGGATTCCTGTCGTGGCCGGAGTTCGACCGGCTCTTCCGAGAGGTGGTGCGTCAGGGCGGCGTGTTCCGGATCCGCCCCCAGGCTCCCGTCGCCGTCGATTCCACGGTGCCCCGGCCCGGCGCCTCGGAGCATCCCGAGGCGGATCGCGTGCTGCGGATGCTGGACCGCAACGGCAGCGGCGACCTCGACCTGCCCGAGTTCCAGCCGCTGGTGCGCAGCGTGAACCCGACCTTGGATGCCACGGCGGTGTTCCGGACCCTGGACCGCAACGCCTCGGGCCGTCTCGAGGTGCGCGAGCTCGTTGAGCTGACCCGCCTGCTCCCCGGGATCGGCGGCACAGCCGCCGCCGACCTGGAGGCGCACGATCGTCTCCCCGCCGCCTGGCGCCCGGCGGACCGCGACCGCAACGGATGGGTCGACGCAGGCGAACTCGCCGCGGCGCTCGAGCGGCTGCATCCGGGTCTGCGGCGCTGGGCCGCGCGGATCCTCAAGGACGCCGACCGGGCCGGGACCGGCCGTTTCGGCCCCGAGGAGCTGCGCGCGTTCGAGCGCCCGCCAGCCGAGACCCAGCGCCGCTGAGCGGCGCGCGGCCCACCCTGGGCCGGCGGCACCCGCGCGGTTACATCCAACCCCCTGGCCCCACGTCGCGACCTCGCGTCGGGCCCTGCGAAGCGCACTCCCGTCATGGACCAACCCCGCCTGCTGCGCGCACCCGCGCGCTTCCTCCTCCTGGCCGCCGCGCTGCTGACCGGGCACGCCATCGCCCAGGGACTCACCCCGGCGGAGCGCGAGCTGCTCGCCGCCAAGGGGCGCGGCGACTATCCGGCGGCCATCGAGGCCGCTCTGCGCGCCATCCCCGAGCAGGGCGACGCCCTGGCCGCGGCCCGCGCCGAGTACGCCCTCGGCCTCGCGGCGGTGATGGCCCAGCGGATCGGGCCGGACCCGGACCTCGCGCGGCGCCTCGAGGCCCTCGCCCAGCACCCGCTCGCCCGCGCGCACCCGGGCTTCGCGGACGCCGTCGACATGGTGCTCCTCGCCGGCGCATGGCGCCGCGGGGACGCCGCGCGCGGACGCGCGCTCGGGCAGCGCTGCGGCATGATCGGCTCGTTCGCGCTGCTGGGTCCCTTCGACAACGAACGCGGTGCGGGCTATGCCCGCGCACTGCCGCCGGATCAGGGCGTCGAAGTCGCCGCGAGCTACGAAGGCAAGAAGCGTCCCGTCCGCTGGCGGGTCGTGCCGGTGCAGGATCCGCCGCGCGGCATCTTCGATCTTTCGGCGCTGCTGGAGCCCGACCAGCAGGTGCTGGCCTACGCCGCGTGCGCGTTGCGCAGCGAGCGGGCCCAGGAGGTCGTGCTGCATCTGGGCTGCAGCGACTCGTTCCGCGTGTTCCTCGACGGCGGCGAGGTGGCGGCACGCGAGGTGCGCCGGCCCTTCGCCCACGATCAGGACGCCATCGTCCTCCCGCTGCGCGCCGGGTCGAACCTGCTCGTGCTGAAGCTCTGCGTCCAGGAGAGCGGCTTCGCCTTTGCGGCGCGGCTGCGCACGCGCTCCGGCGGCCCGGTGCAGGGTGTCGAGACGCGCGCCGACGAGGCTGCGCTGCAGGCGGCCACGGCGCGCCTCGCCGCCGAGCCCCGGGGCGCGGCGCCACCCGCGGCACCGCCGCGCGGCCCCCTCGATCTCCTGGCCGAGAGCGCGGCCGGCGGCGATGCGGCGGATGCGCTGCGGCTCGCCCAACTCCTCGCCCTGCGCACACCCGACGATCCCAACGACCGGCGCGACCATCGCCTCGCCCTCGCCGCGGCGCAGGGCCTGCCCGACGAGCCCGCGGCGCGCTTCCTGCTCGCCTACACGCGCGTGCGCCCCGTGCGCCACGCCGCGGAGAAGGACGAGAACGCGCGCCGCCACGACTACGAGGCCATCCTCGCGCGCCATCCCGACCACTGCGAGACCCTGCGCGCCCTCGGCGAGATGGACCTGGAGGGCCTCGGGGCCGCCGAACGGGCCGCTGCGCTCGCCCGTCGCGCCCTCGCCGTCAACCCTGCCTACACGCAGGCCCGTCTGCTCCTGGCCGACGCCCTGGAGCGTCGCGGGATGGCCGCGCTCGCCCACCGCGAGCGGACCCAGGCCGCCACGGCGCCGCGGGCAGGGGCGGACGCGCTGCGCGCTGCCACCCGCGAGCGCCGGCAGGGACCGGATGCGCAGTACTGGCGGCCGTTCGTCGCCGCGGCCCTGGCCCAGGAATGGAACCAGGACAACCTGCTCGCCCTGGTCGACACGGACCTCTGGCTCCTGCGCCGTGAGCCGGCGATGGCGCTGCTGCGCCAGGGGATCGCCGCGCTGCCCTTCGCGCGCGAGCTCCCACTGCGGCTGGCCACGCTCCTCGCCGCGGAGCGCGCCCATGCCGAGGCCGCCCTGGTGCTCCAGGCCTGGTTGGCCATCGCACCCGAGGACGACGGCGCCCTGCTGCAGCTCGCGGACCTGCGCGGCCACATGGGCGAGCGCGACGCGCGCTTGGAGACCCTGCGCCTCGCGCTCGACCTGAACCCCAACCTCAAGGACACGCGCCGGCAGCTCGAGTACCTGGAGAGCGAGACGCGCCCGTTCTACCACGGTCTGCAGGTCGCCTTCGCCGACGTGGTGAAGGACGACCCGGGACCACCCGCGGATGCCGCCGCCGCCAACGACCCCTTCCACTACCTCTTCGACCAGCGGGTCGTACGCGCCTATCGCAACGGCACGACCAGCACCTACCGCCACTTCGTGGTGCGGATCCTGAACGAGGCCGGACAGCGCCGCTTCGCCCGCTGGACCATGCCCCACTTCCGCGAGGAGCAGCGTGCGCGGATCCTGGACGTGCGCGTGCTCAAGGCCGACGGCACCACGCAGCGGCCGCGTCTCGCCGGTGCCGCGGTCGAACTGCCGCCGCTCGCGGCGGGCGACGTGGTGGAGATCCAGGCCCGGGTCGATGACCTTGCGCCCACGTTCTTCGGCGACTACTTCGGCCTGGAACACCGCTTCGTCCCGGCAGAGGGCGTGCCTTGCCGGCGTGCCGCGCTGGTGCTCCTCCTCGAGCCCGGGCGCGAGTACCGCTTCCAGACCCGCAACGGCGCGCCCGAGGGCACACGGGCCACGCTCGCCGACGGCACGCTGCAGGTGGCCTACGAGCTCCGCGATCTGCCGCGGCGCGTGACCGAGGAGCAACGGCCCGAGCCGTTCGAGACCGAACCGCTGGTGCGCGTCACGACGTTCCAGGACTGGGACGCGTTCGCCGCATGGTGGTGGAGCCTGATCCGCAAGCAGATGGACGCTTCGCCCGCGATCCGCGCCAAGGTGGCCGAGCTCACCGCAGGAGCCACGTCGGAGCTGGCCAGGATCGAGGCCCTCTACCGGTTCGTGACCACCGAGATCCGCTACACGGCCTGGGAGTTCGGCGTGCACGGCTACAAGCCGTACAGCACGTCGGTGATCTACGAACGCCGCCACGGCGACTGCAAGGACAAGGCCCTGCTGCTGAACGTGATGCTGGAGCTGGCTGGCGTCCGCGCCTGGCCGGTGCTGATCCGGGCCGAGCCGCTGCGCAGCGCGGACGACCTCACGCTGCCCCTCGTGCACCACTTCAACCACTGCATCAGCTACGTGCCCGCCCAGGGCGATCGGCAGGCGCTCTTCCTCGACGGCACGGCGATCTACCACCCGTTGGACACGCTGCCGGAGATGGACCAGGGCGCGACGGTCCTGGTGGTCGAGGACGGCCGCGGCGTGGTGCGGCCGATCCCCTGGAGCGAGGCCGACGCCAACCTCGACACCGAAACGGTGGTCGTGAACCTCGACGAGCGCGGCAACGCCACCATCGGCTGGCGCCGCGAGCCCCGCGGTACGGCCGCGGTGGGCGTGCGCGAGGCGCTGGGCAGCGAGCCGTCCCGCCGCAAGGAGATCCTGGAGCGCGCGCTCGCCGACTCCCTGGGCAAGGTCGAGCTGCGCACGCTGGACACCAGCGACCTGCTCGAACCCGGGCAGCCCGTGCGCCTGGGCGCCGAGGGCACCGTGCGCGACTTCGCGGCGCGCGAGGGCGAGGCCCTGCTGCTGCGCGTCGCCCTGGGAGAATCCGGACTCGCGTCCGGAGTGCGCGCGCCGGGCCGCCAGCTGGCCCTGCTCCTCGGCGTGCCCGAGGCGGAGGCGCAGACCCTCCGGTACCGTCTGCCGGCCGGATTCGCGGCGCAACAGGTGCCCGCGCCCGTGCAGGTGCGCACGCGCTTCGTCGACTACGACCTCAAGGTGGGCGCGGGCGAAGGCGAAGTGCTCGTGGAGCGGCGGCTGGTGCGCAAGGCGCAGCGCGTCGAGCCCCAGGAGTACGCCGAGTACCGCGAGGTGATCCAGCGCATCGAGGAGGCCGACCGCACCACCGTGGTCGTGCGCAAGGGAGGTGCACGATGAGTCCGCTCCGGTTCCGCTCCTGTCTCGCCGCCATGCTGGCCCTCGTCGGCCTCCAGCCCCGCGCCCAGGTGCAGGACCCCCGGCCGGTCCTGGAAGCCCTGGTCACGGCGGACGAAGCCGACACGGTCGTGCCGCGCCTCGTCGCCGCGGCCCGCGGCGCGCCCGACCCGTTGGCCGAGTGGCTGCTGGCGCACGCGGACCGGCTCGCCGCGCGCGTGCGCGGGGCCGAGGCCCTGCTCGACGCGCTGGCGGGCGCGGAGGACGGACTGGGCGGGCCGCGGGCCCGCCACGCGCTCCTCGTCCTGCGCGCGAGGCTCCTCGACCGGATCGGCCGGCGCGAGGAGGCCGCGCGCCTGCAGGCCTTCGCTGCATCCCCTCGCGAGCTGGTGTGCCTGGGGCCCGTCGCCGACCTGGTCGGCGTCGCGCCCTCACGCACCAACCACTGGCTTGGCGTGCCCCTTGCCCCGGAGTTCGAGTTCCCGCGCCTCGACCAGGATCTGCAGGTGCCCGGCGGCAGCGTGCGGCCGCGGGCGATCCCGCGGGCACCCTTCGCGACGGAAGTCGAGGTGCCCCGGGACCCCCGCCCCGGCTGCTGGTACGCGCTGGCACAGGCCGAGGCCGACCAGCCCCTCGCCGTGCAGGTCGAGGTGCACTGTCCGGGTTCGTTCGAGCTGTTCGTGAACGGCGAGCGGCTGGCGAGCGTCGACCGATCGGCACGTCCGATGTCGCGCCGCCAGCACGTGCCTGCGGCCCTCCGCGCCGGCGTCAATCACCTGCTGGTCAAGGGCGGCACGGATGCCGTGCTCCGCTTCGGCCTGCGCGTGCTCGCCGCCAACGGGACCCCGGCGGCATTGCGCTGGCTGCCCGCCAGCGGCGGCGTGCGCGCCATCGCCTCCGGTGGCGATCGCCCCGCGCTCCTGCCGCGCCATCCGCACGCCGCGGATGCATTCCCCAAGGGCCCCGCCCGGCCGGACGCCAGCCTCGCGCATGGCCTGATCCAATTGCTCGACGGCAACGAAGACGAGGGCGTCCTGGCCCTCCAACCGCTGCTGAGACAGCCGCCCGCCGATCCATTCCTGCGCCTCGCACTCGCCCATGCCCTCACCCTCGTGCAGCTGCTGCCGCCCGAGATCCGCAGGTCGCACGTGCGCGCCCTGCTCGACACCCTGGGCGAAGGGCTCGCCACGCACGGCGTGCGCGTCCTGCTCGAGGCGCGGGCGCTCGAGGAGGAGGACAAGCGCGAGGCCGCGATCCGGCTGCTGGAGCAGCAGGTCGCCGCGGGCAGGGCCATGCCGGCGCACTTCGAGGCCCTGCTCCGCCTGCAACGCGGCCTGAAGCTGGAACCCGAGCGACGCCACTGCGCGGCCCTGCTGCAGCAACGATTCCCCGGCGACGAGGCCGGCATCCGCGAGGAGATGGGCATCCGCATGGCCGCCGGCGACGCCGCGGGCGTGCTCGCACTGGCCCGCCCCCTGCTGGCGCGCCACCAGAACGACGTGGAGCTCGCCCGCCAGGTGGCCGAACTCGCGGCCCGTGCCGGAGACCGTCCCGCGGCCTTGGCGGCCGCGGAACTCGCGGAACGGGACGACCCGGAAGCCACGCGGGTACCCGCGTGGCGTGCCACCCTCTGGCGCACGCTCGGCGATCGCGACGCGACGCTCACGGCCCTGCGCACCATCGCCGGGTCCGACACCGTGCACTCCGGCTGGCTGGAGTGGGCCGGCGACCGGCTCCTGGAGGAGGGGGAGGTCGAGGCCGCGGCCGCCGCGTGGCGCCGCGCGCTCGGTCGCGGGCCGGCGCGCGCCCATCTGCGCCGCGCCCTCGGCGAGCTCGAGGGTCAGGACCCGCTCGCGGCCGTCGCTGCGTTCCGCCGCGACGCCGATGCCCTCGCCCGGGAGTACCGGCCTGGGCCCCGCGACGCGGGCGCCCCCACGACCCTGGTGCTCGACCAGATGCTGGTGGTGATGCACGACGATGGCTCCCGCACCGAGGAGGTGCATCAGCTCCGCAGGATCAACGACCTGCGCGGCGTGGAGCAACGCCAGGAGGCGCACCGCGCCGCCGCGGCCGACGACCTCGTGCGTGTGCGCACGATCGCCAAGGACGGCACGAGCTTCGTGCCACACCGCGTCGAAGGCAGCTTCGCGATGCCGCGCCTGGAGCCGGGCGCCTTCGTCGAAGAGTGCTACCGCGAAGAGCACGCCACCCTGCCGGGTGCGCCCTGGCGGGGAGCGACCTTCCACTTCCGCAGCAGCGACGAGCCCTACGTGCTCTCCGAACTCGTGGTCGTGGTGCCTGCCGGCCACTCCGGCAGGTTCCGCACCCGCAACTTCGCCGGCACGCACGAGGTGCAGAAGCTCGCCGGCGGCCGCGAGGCGCACGTGTACCGACTCACCGACCAGGACCGTCTGCCACCCGAACCGCATGGCCTGGCGGAGGCCGAGTTGGTGCCGGTGGTGACCTTCGGCGACGACGGCACCCCGCTCCCGGCACTGCGCGCTGGGTTGGCCGCGGCACGCGGCCGCAGCCATCCGGACCCGATCGTCACGGCGCGGACCGCCGAGCTGGTCGCCGACGTGCACGGCGACACGGCCAGGGCCCGGGCGATCTGGCGCTTCGTCCAGGAGTCCGTCGCGGATGGCCGCGGCGGTCAGCGCCCCGCGGCGATCCTGCTCACGGGCAAGGGGGATCGGTTCCTCCTGCAGGTGGCGATGCTGCGTGCCGCCGGCGTGCCGCTGGACTTCGCCCAGGTCGCCCACGCGCGCGACGAATTCGAGGAGCAGGCCCCCTCGCTCTTCCTGGGCGACCACGAGCTCCAGCTCCCTGCGGTGCGGATCGCGCCGCGCGACGGAGCGCCGCTCTGGCTCTTCGCCGAGACGCCGCGCTGGTTCCCGCTGGGCGAGATCCCGGCGGCGCAGATGGACGCCGCGGCCGTCCTGCTGAGCGACGGCGGCGGAACCCTGACCCGCGTGCCGGGCGGCGACGTCGCAGCGTGTGCGGGACTGGTATTGCGGGGTCGTCTCGGGCTGGACCGCGATGGCACCGGCGTGTTCGAGGTCGAGGCCCAGTTGCAGGGCGAGGAGGGCTACGGCCTCGCCGAACAGATCCGCAACCTCGACGCCAACACCCGCAAGCTCGCGGCGCGGCAGGTGACCGGCCAGGTGCTTCCTGGCTGGACCCAGAAGGAGGTGGCCTTCACCGACCTCGAGCCCCCGGGCCGCCCGCTGCGCATGGCCGGAGTCCTGCACCAGCGCGGTGCATTGCGTCCGGCGGGCGACGTGCAGCTCCTCTCCCTGCCGTTCCCGCGCCCGCGCCTGACCCAGGCGTTGGGCGACCGTGCCGAACGCAAGACGCCCCTGGCGCTGCGCGGGCTCTCCCGCCAGTCGATCGAAGTGCGGGTCGAGCCCGGCCCGCAGTACCGGATCGCCCGTCTGCCGGCCGGGGTGCAGATCCGCCACATGCTCTTCGACTACTCGCTGAGCTTCGATCGGACCGAGGACGGCGCCGTGCTGGTACGCCGCACCCTGCTGCAGCGTCCGGGCACCGTCCCCCCGGAGCGCTTCGCCGAGTGGCGCGAGCTGCTGGGCCGGATCGACCAAGCCGAGGAGCTCAACCTGCAGATCGTGGCCGCCGATGGCCGGGGCTGAGTCAGGGGAGCTGGCCCGCGCGCCGGAGTTCCGCGCCGGGCTCGCGGCCTGGACCGGCAGTGCATGGTTCGAAGCTCACGAGCACTGGGAGGTTCTCTGGCGCCAGGCACGCGCACCGGCGGTGCGCGCGCTCCTGCAGGCCCTGATCCAGCTCGCGGCGGCGCTGCACAAGCTCGGCCGTCCGGGAGGACTCCCGGGCGCATCGAGCCTCCTCGCCAAGGCCGACGCGCGCCTCGCGGCGGTGCCGCCCGGCGAGATCCTGCCGGCGGCACCTACCGCCCTGCGCCATGCGGCGCTCGCGCTCCGCGCCGCACTCGGCGGGGGCGTCCGGCAGGACGCCGCCGTGGACTCGCTGCGTCGCACGCTGGTCCGCGCCTTGGCAGGACCAGTCCCGCGAACGCTCAGCGCTCGAAGAGCGCCGCCGAGTCGACCAGCTCCGGTCCGTTCGCGGTCATCCGCGCGTGACGCGAGGGGAAGAGCGCGGCCGCGCCGGTCACGCCCGCCTTGTTGACGGCGTAGAAGTTCACCTGGAAGTCGGGGCGCCCCTTCCCGTCGAGGAGCCGCGGGATGCGCGTGCAGGCCACCACGCGCCGGCAGGCGTCCAGGCAGGCATCGGTGGGGCTCCGGCCCTGGCGCATGGCGTGCACGACGTACGCGGCGCCGTTGGTGAGGATCACCGCCTCGCCACGACCCGTGGATCCTGCGACGCCCACCTCGTTGTCGACGTAGTTGCCGCAGCCGATCAGCGGCGAGTCCCCCACTCGACCCGGGATCTTGAACGCGAGACCCGAGGTGCTCGTGGCCCCGCCCAGGTCGCCGGCCTCGTTCACGCAGCCGACATGGATCGTGCCAGTCTTGCGCTCGACCTTGGGCCGGGCACCGGCCGGCTCGTTCTCGCCAGGCTCGAGCCAGTCGTCGGTCTTGGAGCGTGATTCCTTCCAGGCCAGCCACTTCCGGCGGCTGGCCTCGGTGAGCAGGTTCTCCTCCGGGATCCCGTGCGCCCGCGCGAAGCGCAGGGCGCCCTCCCCAACCAGCAGCACGTGGTCCGTCCGGCGCAGGACGAGCAGGGCGACCTTGGCCGGGTTCTTGACGTTGCGCAGGGCCGCCACGGCTCCGGCCAGGCCCGTGGGGCCGTCCATCACGCAAGCGTCGAGTTCGACCACGCCGTCCTCGTTGGGGAGCCCCCCGTAGCCGACGGAGTCGTCCTCCGGATCGTTCTCCACGGGCTCGATCCCGAGGACGGCGGCCTCCACCGGGCTCACGCCGGCCCGCATCTTCTCGACGGCGATCTGCACGGAGCGCAGGCCGTTCGCGCTGGACACGGCCGCAGGCGCCGGCGCCCGCCGACGCACAGGCACGTGGAAGTGCGGGACCGCGGCCGTGGCCGCGCCGAGTTCGAGGAAGCGGCGCCTGGAGATGGGTTCCGACATGGACGCCAACCATACCCGCACGGCCGCCCAGGGCCGTTGCCGTGGGGACCCGTTGGGATCGAGGGAACCCGGCGCCGGCCCCCCTTCGTCGCAGGAGCGCAAACGGCGCGAGCTAGACTTCCTCAGCCGGCCTCTCTCCGTGCTCGCGCCGTCGACACCGGCGCCCCCGCCCGTATCCGGGCGTTCCAGGAACCCCCATGATCGCGACCGTCCCGCGTGCAGTGCTCGGTGTGGCACTGCTCTCCCTCTCCGCACTCCTCCCCGCACAGGACCCCTTCACCAAGACGCTGCGCGGCGGCGGATTCGACCTGCGCAAGGTGAGTCTGCCCGAGTTCGTGGCCGCGATGCGGGCCGAGGGCAGGATCCAGGCCCCGGCCGACCTGCTGGCGGCCAAGCGCGCCTACCGCGCGGTCGCCGGCAAGACCCTGCGCGGGAAGCTCGGTGCGGCGAACCAGCGGCCGCTGCACGTGCCGGCCGCGACCGGAACCTGGACCGCACCCCTCGCCGCCATCACCGAGACCGAGCGCAACGACACGCCCGCGTGGGCCGACCCACTCGGCACCCAGACCTCGGCCGACGGCAACCTCGCCACTCCCGTCGACCAGGACACCTACCGGCTCGACCTGGCAGCGGACACGGCGGTGAACGCGGCAGTCGTGGCCGGAACCACCGGCGTCCCCACCACCGACCCGGCACTCCTCGTCACCGACCGCAACGGCGTGTTCGTGGCGTTCAACGATGACGCGGGCAGCGGCTTCTTCCCGGCTCTCAACCTCATCCTCCCGGCCGGCACCTACTACTTCACGGTCAGCACCCTGTTCTCCGCCACCGGGACGTACCAGTTCAACCTGCAGACCGCGCCTGCCACCCTTGGCACGGTGGTCCCAGGCGTCTCGATCAACGCCACGCTCGGCGCGAACGGAGTCGTGTACCGCCTGCCGCTCGCCGCGGAATCCAAGGTGAAGGTCACGGTCCAGGGTGGCACGCTCGACCTCAACCTCGCGGCCGGCGGACGCAACTATGGCGAGGTCTTCTTCTGCGACGACGGCAGCACCGGCCTCGACCCGGGGTGGGATACGACCCTGCCGGCCGGCGTCTACCACCTGACCTTCGGCGAGTACAACGGCCTCACGGGCCCGTTCACGTTCCGCGTGGACGTCACGGCCGCCTCGATCCCCGGCGCTCCCTGCGGCACGGGCGTGAACGGCACCATCCTCGGCGACGAGTCCATGGACGTGTACCGCCTGGTCGTGCCGACCGGCGGCGTGGACTTCACCGTGGCCGGCAACGGCGCATCTCCCCTCAGCGACTCCTGGCTCCACCTGTACGACCGCGAGTTCCGGTTCATCGCCCACAACGACGACAACCAGAGCTCGTACTTCTCCAAGCTGGCGATGCCGCTCCCCGGGGCCACCTACTACGTGGTGATGCGCCCCTATCCGGGCGACAGCGGCGGCTACACGCTGAACGGCGTGTGTGGCGCGAACATCCCGTTCGTGAACGCCAGCTTCGGCGCCAACGCCGGGAACGTGGCCAACGTCGGTGAGTCCGCCGGCTACCGCCTGCGCATCGGGACGCCGAGTCCGCTCACCGTGCTCGCCGACACGACCAACGGTACGCTGCAGGATCCCCAGATCGCGCTCCTCGACGCCACCGGCCTCTGCGTGGCACAGAACGAGGACTTCGGCCCCAACTACGACAGCTTCGCGGGCGCGGCCCTGGGCACCGGCGACCACTACGTCCTGGTCCGCGACTGGAACAACCAGACGGGCACGTTCCTGTTCGGCGCCGAGCCGCGTCTCTTCTACATCGACGCCCAGAGCAACAAGACCCTGATCAGCGCCGACAAGGCCGGGCGGCAGGTGTTCGCGCTCGCGGCGGTGAGCCTGCTCGGGACTCCCGTTCCGCTGCCGCCGCCGATCCAGGGCAACCTCCTGATCGACCTGACGATCTCGATCGGGCTGGGCACGCAGACCATCCCCGTGGGCGGCACCGTGCAGTGGCCGTACAACTTCACGCCCTACAACGTCGTGCTCCAGGGGGTGTCGCTCGACAGCCCGGTGACCACGTTGATCATGACGAACGACGTCCGCTGATCCGGACGCGGCTCCGAGCGGGTCCTCGATCCGTGCCACCCCACGTGGCACGGATGCCCTGGCCCCGCCGGCCGTCACGGACCGGTCGCCTATCGGCTCATGGGGCGCGAGTCCGCCGAGCCCGCTGGCCAGGCAGCCGCCAGTTCGGCCACGCCGGCCTCCGCGGCGGCACGCTGCGCCTGGTCTTCGGGCAACGCGGCACGCGCCAGTTCCAGGGCAGCCCGGACCCCACGCGCGTCCCCGCGTGCCGCGCGGACGCGCGCGAGGAGCAACCACGTCTCCCAGGGAGGGAGACAGCTCCGCGCCTGCGCACCCAGGACCAGCGTCTCGGCCACACTCAGGCGGTCGGGTCGCTCCTGGTCCGAGAGGGCAAGGAGCGCGGCGACGGCCTGCCGCACGACCCCGGCCTGCGCCGGCTGGTTGGCCACTCGCCATTCCAGGAGCCGCGCCACCGCCGGGGAATCGCCAGCCTGCCGGGCCACGCGCTCCGCGTGGTCGACCACGTCCGCGCGCGCGGGCGCGAGTGCGTGGATGCGCAGCCACTCCGCCAGCGAACCCCGGAGGTCGCCGGTCTGTTCCAGGGACGAGGCGAGGTTGAAGA
>JADLFX010000016.1 GCA_020849665.1 Planctomycetota bacterium
GCAAGCCCCTGCTGCTCGGCCACCCTGCGCTGCAGCTCCTCCTCCGCCACCAGGCGTCGCTGCTCGTCCAGCACCCCAAGGAAGCGCTCCCGGGTCTCTGCGTCCACACGCTCGATCGGTCCCTTCCTGTGCACGGCCTGATCGAGGTCGGATTGGCAGAAGCTCCCCACGGCGCCCCGGGCCTGCGCCGCGGCCAGGGCCCGCACCTTGGCCCAGCGGCCGCCCACCTCGCACGCACCGTTGTAGCGCGGCCGCCGCACCGGCGAGTGCATCAGTGTGATCTCGTGCTGCGGCATGCCTTCGACACGGCCTTCGAGGTGAACGCCCGGCCATCCACTGCAGCGCCAGCACCTGCCGCCGCTGCAGCTCGACGGAGATCAGGGCCCGGCGGCCCGATCCGCGGACGGCCTGCTCCAACCAGGTGTCGTCGACGGCCCACACGCACCAGGCACACGCCAGGCGACCCGGCGCCAATTGCGGCGACACCGCTTACCCAGGAACCGCCTGCAGCGGCGGACCCTCCGGCGTCACAGAACAACCGCAGCAGGCTCCCGGCACCGGGCACCGGCGGAACCACACGGTCGAACTCTTCGAAACCCGTCATCGGACTCTTCCTTCCTGGGGCGCCCCCAGGAGTTGGAAGGCCGCGTGGTTTCGTCAGGGGTTTACTCGCCCAGGACGCCCAACAATTCGGGCAGGGGACAAGTCTCGATGGGGATTCTCAGGCTCCGCGGAGGGCGAACTTCAGGACGGGGGACATCCCGTCTTTGCTTGCCGCTCGCGATAGAGAGTACTATTGCGAATGCAGTTTCACTCTACGTAATCCAAGAACAAACCCGAACACGCCGCCAAGCACCGACACTACTCCACACACAATTGTTAACACATCGCTCCTGATGACATCAGCTTCAGAGAGCTGGTCTGGGAGCGCAATACACGCTATCCACCCAGCAGCACACATGACACAGAACAGCAGTGGCCCCAGCATTATGCCAGCCCACAAATACACAAGGACCTTCATACTAGTACCCTAGCGCTGGCTGTCGCCCGCAACCCATGAGCCGGCACACCCTTCCAAGAATCGTGAACACCGCTCACGACTCTTCGCACGAGATACTCATTACGTTCGTGCACTTCGTGCTTCGCACGCCTTACTCCCCACGTCTGGTAGACATGACAGCTCCGCAGTACACAACGCACTACCACCTCGTCCATACAATGTGGCAACTCCTGCCTATCGGCACTTACGCACCACTTGACAACCATCGGTCCGTACTCTGAATAGTTACACCCCACACAACATGCTTCGCCAAAGACATGCTGCATCCGGATGCTCAGTACTTGGGACCACGGTAGACTCTGGGCGGCAAAGGCCGCTCGCCCTTTCGAATTGCATCGAAGAACCGTTGCCAATCTTCGCTCGGCGCCTGACGCGGGAGCTCGGTCCATGCTGTACACCCTGCCTTCTTGTCACGGTGTCTGAGGCGGTAACCACTGGCGATACACACGACCTTCGATGGTGAGGATGTGGCAGATCTGGAGAGCGCGCTGGGCAGCCACTCGACCCAGCGAGCGGAGCAGATGATCTTCGCGCGGTCCTGGTCTGCAAGCCCCCGCTCGCGAGCGAGGTCCGCCAGCTGCTCGTCATAGGCGCTCTGGAAGCGCGATCGCAGTTCCGCGGCGAGGACTGGCAGCGACCCATCGAGGGTCACCGCGGCATCGAGATCCTGCTGGGTGAGCGTGACGCCACTTCGGCGCAGGGCTGCCGCCTGCGCACGCTCCTTGGCCCACCGGCCCGACGCCTCGCAGGTGCCATTCCAGCGCGGCCGCCGCACCGGCGAGTGCATCAGGGTGATGCTGTGGCGCGGGCAAAGGCGCGACACACACGGTGCGAGGAACGACGTGCCGTTGCCGGCCTTGAGCACCAAGGGCGGCCCGTGCTGGCGCACGAGCCGCTCCAGGAGCGCAAGGACCGCCGATGCCCGCCCCCCGGGCACCGACTGCAGCGCCAGCACCTGCCGCCGCTGCAACTCGACGACGATCAGGGCCCGGCGACCCGATCCGTGGACGGCATGATCCAGCAAGCTGCCGGCGACCGCCCACACCGCGCCAGGCACATGCCAGTCGACCCGGCTCCAATTGCGGCGACACCGCCTACCCAGGAACCGCCTGCACGGCGGACCCCTCGGCGTCACTGAACAACCGCGGCAGGCCCCCGGCACCGGGCACCGGCGGAACCACACGACCGGAACCTTCGACACTCGTCATCGGACTCTTCCTTCCTGAGGCGTCTCCAAGAGTTGGAAGGCCGCGTGGTTTCGTCAGAGGTTCACTCGCCCAGGACGTCCAACAATTCGGGCAGGGGGACAGCCAGCACGGGCTCGACGTACTTCCAGGCAACCGGTTGAACTGGCTCCGTCTCCCGGGCCGACGACCGGAACCGCCGGAGTCCCTTCAGGGCCAGCAGCCGGTAGTGCACCTCGCCGGGCACCAGGTCCTCGGCGACGGCCCAGGCGAACACCCGCCAGAGTCGCGAGAGGGCGTGGTTGACCGTCCGCCGGCACCAGCCCCGCTGGATCCAACGCTCGACCAGGTCCTTCGCGGCTCTGGGTCCGAACGCTGCCGCCTCGTGGTCCCCGAAGACCTCTACGAGCGGACGGAGGACCGAGCGCAGTGCACCTATCTCCGATGAGGGAGACCCGTCGGGGAGTCGGTAGCTCTGGGTGGCGTGAGCCCAGAAGGCGGCCACCACCTCGTTCACGGTCAGGGATCGCGGCGACGGCGGCTTCTCGTCGGCGGGAGCCGTGCGGCCGCGTGCCAGCCACTCGGCGAGGAGTCGGTTGTACGCCTCGACGCTGGCGGCGGTGCCGTAGCGGCCGAGGTAGTGATCGCGGCCGTTGAGGGTGACCACTGCCTGCCCGGTCGGCTTGTGTCGTCGGTAGCTGGGGAGCCTCGTACGCACCATGGAGAGCGTCGCTCTCCCGTAGGAACGGGAGTCGAAGTGGAATCCGGTAGCACTACCGGCTTCGGCGTCGCGCGACGCTCTCCTCAGGTCCCGGGCACGCGCCACAGGACCCTGCTTCCCAGCGAGTTAAGTTGGTCGGGGCGAGAGGATTTGAACCTCCGACCCCTTGCACCCCATGCAAGTGCGCTACCAGGCTGCGCCACGCCCCGACCGAGGCGTCCTCCGCGAGGGAGGGGCCGAAAAGGACGCGGCAGGATACCCGGGGAGGCGCGCGAGGCAAGCAGGGGGAGAACCGGGAACCGGGGGGCGGGTCCGGCCCGCATTCGCTCGGCCGGCTCCCCGGCCGGATCTGCGGTCCGCAGGGGCCGCCTCGGTGCTGGGGCCGCACGCAGCGCTTCTCTACGATCTGCGCAGCGTGTCATCGAGCCACCCGTCGCCGCCGTCCGGACCCGAGCCCCGCCGCCGACTCCCCCTGGGCAAGAAGCTGCTCTTCGCGCTGGTCCCGCTGCTGGGGTTCCTGCTCTTCGCCGAGCTGGTCGCGCGCTGCGTCCGCGGCCCGTTCCACTTCGGCAGCTATCGGCAGCTCCGCGTCGACCAGGTGCACCGGGGATACCCGGCCGTCGACGACGCGCTCCTGGGCTACGCCCCGCGCCCGGACTTCAGCAGCGACGACAACCACTGGGGCACGCGGGTCACGATCGACGCGCGCGGCCTGCGTTCGAACGGCAACCCAGCGCCGGTGCAGGGCAAGCCGATCGTGGCCGTGGGCGACTCGTTCACGTTCGGCGACCAAGTGAACGACGACGAGAGCTGGCCGGCGCACCTGGAGCGGCTGCTGGGCCGGCCGGTGCGCAACGGCGGGGTGTTCGGCTACAGCTTCGCGCAGACCGTCCTGCGCGCCGAGCAGCTCCTGGCACAGGAGCCGGCCGAATGGCTGGTCTTGAGCTTCCTGCCCGACGACCTCTCGCGCTGCGAGTTCTCCAAGCGCTACGCGCCCGTGCCGTGGTTCGAGATCGTGGACGGGAGGCTCGAGCTGCGCAACGTGCCGGTGCAGGACACGTCGCACCCCGAGGAGGTGCCGCAGCGGCGGTTCAAGGACCTGCTCGGACACAGCGCGTTGCTCGACGCGATCTTCACGCTGACGCGCAAGGCCTGGTGGGTCACCGACCAGAAGGAGCGGCGCGTGCATCCCGGCGGCAAGGGAAACGAGATCGGCCTGCTCCTGGTGGACCGGATCGCCGCCCACTGCCGGGAGCGGCAGTGCCGCCTGCTGGTGGTGCTGCAGGGCGAGAAGTCGCTGCCCGGCGCCGACGCGGTCCTGGCGCGCGCGGCGGCGGCCGGGGCGCGCACGCTGGACCTCGTGGCCCGCTACCAGGAGGAGCTGCGCAGGGATCCGGGCGCGAAGGCGCGCCTCTTCGACGGACACATGACCTCGGCCGGCAACCGCTGGGTCGCAGAACAGATCGCCGCGGCGATCCGCGAGGTCCGGCCTGGCAACGAACCCGTGCCCGCCGGGTTCCGGCGCTAGGCCCGGGCCACCCCGAAGCGCGCGTACGGGTATCCTCGCCGCGTGAACCGGCTGGCTTCCCTCTCCCTCCTCCTGCTCCTGACCCGCCCGCTGACGGGCCAGGAGGCCGGCACCGCCGCCGCGGTGACCGAGCCGGGCCGCACGATGGAGCGCGCCCTCGACGTGGTGCTGGCAGGCGCCGATCCGCTCGCCGCTCCCGAGCGGACCCTGGTCCTCCTGGTCGACGCCACGGCGTCGCTGCAGAAGTCGGGCTTCGCCGACGCCCTGGCCACCGGCCTCGAACGGCACGCCAAGGCCCTGGCCCGCACGCGGATCGGCATCGCCAAGGCCGGCAGCGAACGACTCGTCGTGCCGCCCACCGACGACCGGGGCGCCGTCCTCGCCGGCCTGCGCGAGACCCTCGCGGCGCCGAGCAAGGCGATCCAGAACGTGTACGCCGACCTGCGCGCCCTGGTCCCCGGACTCGCCGCCCGCGGCGGCGCCCGCCAGATCCTGCTCGCCACGCTCGACAACGGCGACGCGGAAGACGACCTGGAGGGGACGGTGGCGCGCCTGGAGGCCGCCCAGATCCAGGTGCACGTGCTGACCAGCGAGGCCTACGTCGCCGACAGCTTCTGGGCGGCCCGCCCCTACGAGCGCGCACCGCGTGGGACGCGCCTCGCCGGCGGGGACTCGGCGTTCATCGACCTGCCGTGGGGCTGGCTCTTCCAGATCACGGCCGCGAACGAGGTCGCTCCCAGCGGCTACGCGTGCTACGCGCTCGCGCGCGTCGCCGCAGCCACCGGCGGCCGCGTGTTCCTCTTCACGCCGGCCGACGCCGCCAACCACCAGTGCGCGATCTACGGCGCATGCCTGTTCTGTTCGGGCGACCACATCCCCGAGACCGAGGTGTACTGGGACGCACGCGTGCGCCTGCTCGCGCCGAGCGTCCGCGCGCGGCCCGCCGTCGCGGCGGAGCTGGGCGGCGATCCGTGGCAGCGCGCCACGGCCAAGGCCTGGCGCGAGGCCGCCTCGGCCGGCGTGTTGAGCAGCCAGCCGCCCCGCCTCGGCGGCACCGCGAGCGGCGGCCGCTCGCGCGCCGACCGCGGCACCCTGCTCGGCTTCACGACCAACCTGGAACGCAACGCCGAGAAGGCGGACCAGACCGCCAAGGAGTGCGAGCGCATCCTCGCCGCGTTCGAGGCCGAGCTGGCACGGATCGAGCCGACCAAGGGCAGCCCGCGGCAGCGCGCGTGCGCCGAGTTCACGCGGCTGCTGCTGCAACTCACCAAGGTGAATCTGATCTCGTTCGCCGGTTGGTGCCGCGACGTGGCGCCCGGCTGGATGGCCAAGGATCCGCCCGATCCGGCGCCGCCGGAGCGCGCGCCGGTCGACCATGCACAGCGCGCGGTCGGGATCGGCTGGTCCAACTACAGCCTCTGCCACGGCGCGCGGCCCTTCCTCGAGGTGGAGCTGCCCGGCGGCCCCCGGCTGCGCGAAGAACTGCTGCGTCTCGACGCGATGATCGTGCGCTACCACGAGCTCTACGCGCACACGCCCTTCGCCGTGGCTCTGCATCGCCAGGGCGTGGCGCGCTTCCACCTCACCTATCCGGGCATCGCCGTGGACATCGACCGCCAGCGCCCCAAGTCGAAGAACGCACCCGATCCGGTCACGGTCACCGAGTCCGGACGCCCGCCCCGCGCCGGCGCGACGGGCGCGGGCGCGGGCCCCAGCGGACCGACGACGGGGAGCGGCAAGTGAGGCCCGGCCTCGTCCTCGCCGGGCTCTGCGCGGCGGCCCTCGCGCCGGCGCAGGACAAGGACCGGGAGAAGGACAAGGCGGCACCGGACGCCGTGCGCCAGCTGATCGCGCAGCTCGGCGAGCCCGACTACCAGCGCCGGTCGGCGGCCTACTCGACCCTGCAGCGCGAACGGCCGCCGGCGGCCCTGGCCCTGCTCGTGGAGGCGCTGCCGGGCTACGAGCCCAGCGCCCAGAACCTGGCGCTCTCGCTCTTCCATTCCTATCCCCTCGACACGGCCCGGCCCGCGCTGCAGCGCCTGCTGCGCGCGCCCTCGCCGCTGCTGCGGCTCGGCGCGGCCGCGATCCTCTACCGCGGCGGAGACGCCGGCGCGGTGGAGATCCTGGTGCGGGCGCTCGGCGACGCCGGCGCCAGCGGATCCGAACTCGCGATGATGCTGGGCAGGATCTACGGGATCGGCGACGCGCGGGTCGCCGCGGCGGTGCGGGCCCTGGTCCGCGCGGAGGCGGAGGCGCAGGTCGTCGACAACGCGCTCTACCACCTGCTCCTCACCCAGGACCGCGACACCCCGGCGGTGGTGACGGGGCTCGCCGCGACGCAGGGCCTTCCCCTCGACTTCCGCGCCGTGTGCGCGGCGTACCTGCTCACCCAGGGCGAAGGCTCCCAAGGGGATCTCGTGGCCGAGGCGATCCGCGCGCGCGGTGGAGCGATCGTCGTCCGCCTGAGCCGCTTCCTGAACCGGGCGCCCAAGCTGCCGCAGCCGGTCCTCGACGCCATCGCCGCCCACATCGAAGCGGCCGACGCGTCGGGCTACCTGCCCACCTCCATCGGTGTGCTCGGCCAGCACGGCGGCTCCAAGGAGGTGCTGCTGCTGCGCAAGCTCCTGAAGCACGGCGACGCCCACGTGGCCCGGGCCGCCCTGGACGCCATGCAACGCCTCACCGGGGCGCTGCCGCCCGACGCCCTGCGCACGCTGCTCGCCTCGCCCCAGCCCGAGGTGGCGCTGGTGGCCGCCGACACGCTGCGCCGCCTCGACGACCCGAGCGGCCTGCCGCGCGTCGTGGAACTCCTGGCCGCGCCCGGCTCGCACCGCAGCGAGGCCGCACGGGTGCTCGGCCGCTTCAAGGTGCCCGCGGCCGTGCCGGCACTGCTCGACGCCCTGGCCGATGACGACACGAACGTGCGTACCCAGGCGTACCAGGGCGTGAATTCGCTGCTGCCGAGCCTCTTCCCGTACCGCCGCTTCGATCTCGCGGCCGCCGGCTATGTCGCCAC
>JADLFX010000017.1 GCA_020849665.1 Planctomycetota bacterium
CCACTCCTGCGCCTGCGTCAGCCGCTTCGAGCCGGTGAGGCGCGGCCCGATCTCGTTCACGAGGTGGTCCAGGTGATCCATCACCTGGGAGCGCTGGCGCCCCTCCTCGAGCAGCTTCGCGGTGACGGAGTTGGCGGAAGCCGGCTCCCGGGTCGCCGGGGTCTGCGCGAGGAGCGCCGTCGGAATGAGGAGGGCCAGAAGCCAGCGTGCGGCACGGTACATGGGCGGATCGTCGGGGGGAGACCCGGGAAATGCGACTCCCCAGGCGGCGCTGCCGAGAATCTCGCCCGCACGGCGTGCCGGTCCGAGCCCGTCGCAGGCCCGGCACTCGCGCACGGGAGGCGGGCCTCGCCCCTGGAGGCACCCGCGAACTGGCCTCGCCGCCCCCGGTACGCAGCGCATCTGCTCGGACTTGGCATCTTCGGGGACAGGAGGACCGCGTAGGGGGAACGTCCGCGGATGCCGGTGGTGCGAAGCCTCTCGTGCACCTGTGCGGGTGACCGCCTTTCCCGGACTCGCTCAGCGGCTCCTGGCCGCTTCGCCGGCCCAGCCAGTCCAGAGAACGAGCTCACCGAACAGGTCCGCGACCCGACTCGCGCCCGCAGCCGTGAAGTGGACGTCGTCCTGGAAGAACTGCTCGCCGGGAGGCAGGTGCCGTTCGATGTCGACGAGCGGCGCGGCGACCTCGGCAGCCACTTCGCGCGTCACGCGGTTGTACTCCATGAATCCGTGTTTCAGACCCTGCAAGGTGAGCCCCGCGTGGTGATACAGGAGGCGATTGGGACCATCACATGGTTGCCAATCCGCATTGCCGTCGAGACTATGTCCGACGGTAGCCAACACCAGGATCACACCATGGGCCCGAGCCATGCCGGATATCGTGATGAGGTTGCGTCGATAGGCCTCCAGACCAACCGGTGAGACGGTGTCATGCCGTTCGACGAGCATGCCGCGGACGTTGTCGCGGTATCCAGGGTCGAGGCGGCGGATTCGCCACCGACAGTGAGCGAGCACGAGGCTGTGATCGATCACGCTGTTCAGCAGCACGGCGGCCGCCGACGCCGGGGGCTCATACCAGTGCGAGTAGTCATCGCGGAACCCAGGCCATCGGTTCGGCTTCTGATCGTTGACGCCGTGCACGACGATGATCACATCGGGGTCGAGTGGGAGCACCCGCAGAGCGAGATTCACGATGGTATCCGCGCTTGTGCGACCTGGAATGCCGGCGTTGATCACCTCGATTGGCACATGCAGACGGTCGCGCAGCTGCTCCTGCAGACGCATCGGCCAGGATTCGGCCAGGGACACGCGCGTGTCGTAGACGACGGAGCCGCCAAGGCATGCCACACGCAAGGTTCCGGGCGCTTTGGTCCGGGGCATCTCGGGCGAGCGGAATCCGAGTGAGTTGATTTCGATCCGTGCTTGACTCTCGCCCTCGACGACGTTCCAGGTGGTGCCAGGGCGAGGAACTCGTCGCAGAAATGGATGCCAATCCGTGGTTACGATCGGTGGTGCGTCGCGTAGCCACTGCGGTACGCTCCACGAGCCATGGCGAATCCACTGCAGGGATCGCAACCCGATCTCTGCGAGGACGCCGGCGGCGCAGCACGTTGCGAGGGAAAGTACGAGCTTGCGGTGAAGGAGCGAGGACCCTACGGACTGGCGGACGCGTGGCGTGTGCTCAGAGGGCGTCATGGCATCTCGTGCGAGCCGACGAGGCCGGCAGGTCAACGGCGAGGGGGCGCGACGAGTTACACAGCACGCATCCGCCTGTCAAGTGCGCCGAGAATCGACCACACGTTCCGCGGGATCACACCATGAGCACCCACACGGTGTCGCCCGGAGGTAGGCGCGATACGCTCCATTGCAGTGCTGATGCTGGCACGGATATTGCATCTGCGAATGCGGTTCCTCAGGACGGTGGCGGGGTGTTCGGTGGAGCGGGCAATCGATGTACTCTGGCCGTATGGGCAGAGGACTGCGTTGGCCGCCCCAGGGCTGCTGCGCGACGCGTCGCGATTCGTAAGAGCGCATTCCCTCGACCAGCGCAAACCAGCCGCGGCATCCGCGACAGAGCCGCTGCCGCGGCACGCTTGACATGGCTCCAGACGGTCGCATCCGTCGCGTCGAGCACACGCCGCCGGCTCGGCCCAGTGGCGCAACCGTTGCTGATAGACGGAACTACTTCGCCTCGGCGAAGGGATCACGCAGCCCACATGAGTTGTCCTCGTCGTGGTCGGCACTGTCTTGCGCGATGTGGTGCTTCCAGCCGTGCGGGGTCATCCTGGTGACGTCGCCCTCGCACCCGATGCGCAGCAGGACGTGGCGGAAGCAGGCCTTCGGGTCGATGCCGACTGCTCGCAGGGTCTGCAGCCGGATGGCCGGAAGGGCGGCGGTCTCGGCGCTGCCCTCGCTCTGGATGCACAGCAGGTTCTTGCTGCCCGCGGCGAAGCGCCGAAGGGCCCGCTGGGCGAGGTGGTTGTCGATGTGCTGGGACCACCCGATCGACGCCACCCGCGCAGGGCCGCCGCCCTGACCCGGTTGGTCAGGAGTCGAGGGTCGGCCTCGCCCCGACACGCACCATTCCCGACACACCTCGGACGTCCCCGCCGAAGGGACTGCCGCTTGCCCTCGCCACGACCCGGCCATGCTCCGCGGAACAGGTCGTGAGGTCGGCCATCGCCGCGGCGTCCCAGAGCTGCCCCGGAACGGCGGCCGGATTCCCCCACAGGCACGCGAAGGCGATGCCACGGGCGGGCTCCAGGACGTTCTGGTTGGGGGAGGGCCGTAGAGGCGTGAACTCGGGCATCGCACCGCGCGAGGGCAGGGTCGGCCACGGAGGCCACTGTCGGCCGAACCTCCAAGCCTGTGACTTGACCATGGCTTCCCAGCCCGAGGACGAGCCGCTCAGCGCACCGTGACCTCCATCACCGGCGCCACCCCCAACTCGCGCGATCCGACCGTCGCCGTCACGCCCGGCGCGTAGACCCGGGCCACCGCCTCCCACCCGCAGATCTGCACCTTTCCGGCGTCGCTGGCGACCCAGCCGAGCGCATTGGCTCCGGCGTCCTGGGCGACGCCCTGGAAGCGCAGCCACCCGCCCTGGAGGCCCGGGATCGAGGGGATGCCGATCTGGTATTCCGCCCTGCCCAGTGCATCGGCGGCACGGCTCAGGAGGTACACGGGATCCGTGGACAGCGAGCACCCCGGTGCACCCACCACTCCCAGGTCGATCGGCAGGGTCCAGCCGTTCCACGAGCCTCCCTCCAGGGTCCCCAGGAAGAGCGCGGTCTGGGCCTGCGGCACGGCGTTAAGGACCTGCACCACCCACGCACGCCCCCAGAGCACCGATCCGCTCAGGGAGGCCACGCGCAGACCGCCGTTGGGCCCGCAGCCGGGAGCGCCGAACCCGACCTGCGGGCTGGCGCAGAGGTATGGCGCGTCCAGGGTGACAACGCCGGGCTGCTGCGCGTGCACGGTGACGTCCACGACGAGGGCGCGGCCGGCGTGCGGGTAGGCGAACGACTGCTCGAAGGGGAAGCGCAGGTGGAACGGGCTCGGCGTCTGCCCGGTGCCCAGGGCCGGCAGGTCCAGGACCCTGCGGCTCACGACCACGGTGGCATCCGCGCCGAGGTTGCGGGCGAACTCGGACTGGATCCAGGTGATGCCGCCTGCCATGGAAGCGAGGCGCAGCTCGCACTCGATCTGCTTGGCCGGCATCGTCGTGCCGCCTTCCAGCCGGAACGCGAGAGCCTGCATGGTGGCCGGGGCCGCGAAGAGCAGGGCGTCGTAGGCGTGCTGCGCGCGCATCGGCGTGCTGCGCCCGAACGGCACGTTGGTCGACCCGCTGGCCTCCGCGGCGGCGAACGACGGCGGCAGGACGCGGGGCGTCTGCGCGGGCAGGGCGGCGGCGAGACCGATCGACACGAGCACCCGGATGCAAGCCATGGCATGCGCTGGATCGACGCGGGCGCGCCTTCACCTTGACCCCCGGCGCCGCCCCGGCCGATGGAGGGGGACCGCCCCTTGGAACCCGGTCTCGAAGTCCTGGCCGTCGGCGCCACGCCGATGACGCTCTCGACGCTGCGCCGCCACCTCGCCGTGCAGGGCATCCGCGTGGACGGCGCGACCGACCTCGGCGCCGCGCGGGCCGCGTTCCTGCGCTCGGGCGGCCACCACGCCCTGGTGTTCGCCCCCGGGATCACGCCCGGCGACGCGCGCACGATGGCCTTCGACCTGCAGGCGGTCGATCCGGACCTCCCCGTGCTCTGGTTCCGGGCGAGCAACGGCCCGCGCGTGCCTGGGGTGGAGGAAGTGCACGGCCTGCACCCGGGCAGCCGCGCCGCCGCCGGCCGGATCGTGCGCTTCCTGGTCGAGCGCCGCGGAATCCGCTAGCCGCGCCGTGACCGGGCCCGCGGCCACCGCCACTGGAGGGCGTGGCACGACTCACGGTGACCGCGGCGGTGGGTACCGGCTGCCTGCAGGGTGTCGACGCGCAGCCCGTCCGGGTCGAGGCGACCTTCGAGGGCGAGGGCAAGCCGCACATCCTGGGGCAGGTGGACACGGCGGTGCGCGAGGCTTGCCAGCGGGTGATGAGCGCGTTCCTCGCCTCCGGCCTGCCGACGCCGCGCCGCGGGGGCATGGTCGTGAACTTCTCGCCGGCCACGTTCCGCAAGACCGGGCCGGGCTTCGACCTGCCCCTGGCCGCAGTCCTGGCGGCAGCCGCCGGAATGACGCCCGCCGACGCCTGCGCGGGACTCGCCGCGTACGGCGAGGTGGGCCTCGACGGCCGGATCCTGCCGGTCGAGGGCGCGATCCCCGTGGCGCTGGCGGCCCGCGCCGCCGGGGCCCGCATCCTGCTGGTGAGTCCCGAGGACGCGCCCTGCGTCGGCCTGGTGGCCGGGATCGCGGTGCTGCCGGTGCGCGATCTGGCCGAAGTGCTGGGCTGGCTGCGCGGCGAGCTCGAACTCGCGCCCGCACCGCCCCCCGTGCCCCGTGCCGCGGGCGATGAACTCGACCTCGCCGACATCCGCGGCCACGAGACTCCCAAGCGCGCCCTGGCCGTGGCCGCGGCCGGGCGGCACAACCTGCTGCTGGTCGGCCCGCCCGGCTCGGGCAAGAGTGCGCTGGCGCGCCGCCTGCCCGGCCTGCTGCCGCCGCCCAGCGACGCCGAGGCGCTGGAGATCCTCAAGGTGCGCAGCGCGCACGGCACGATCCCCCCCGACCTCGGCCGGCAACGGCCCTTCCGAGCCCCCCACCACACGAGTTCGACGCCCAGCCTCCTCGGAGGCGGCAAGGGGCCCCGCCCTGGCGAGCTGACGCTCGCGCACCAGGGAGTGCTGTTCCTCGACGAGCTGCCGGAGTTCCGCCGCGAGGCCCTGGAGGGCATGCGCCAGCCCCTGGAGGACGGTCAGCTCACGATCGGGCGCGCGCAGGCCACGATCACCATGCCGGCGGCATTCCTCCTGGTGGGCGCGATGAACCCATGTCCGTGCGGCTGGCACGGTCATCCGTCCCGGCCGTGCGCGTGCCCTGCCGCCGCACGCCAGCGCTACCTGCAACGCCTCTCGGGTCCGCTTCTCGACCGCCTCGACCTGCAGGTCGAGGTGCCGGCGCTCGATCCCCGCCGCCTGCGCGAGCCGGCCGACCCGGAGTGGGGCACGGCCCGCCTGCGCGACGCGGTGGCCGAGGCCGCCGCGCGCCAGGCGCAGCGGAACACGTTCCGGGACGGCTTCGTACCCAACGGGCGGCTGCAGGACCGGCAGCTGGAGCGGGCCGTCCGGCCCACCCAGGCGGTGCAGGACGCCCTGGAGCGCGTGCTGCGCGCCTTCCGGCTCTCGGGCCGGGCGCGCGTCCGGCTGCTGCGGATCGCACGTACCCTGGCGGACCTCGACGCGCGCGACGCGGTGGCGCCGGACGACGTCGTGGAGGCGGCACGCATGCGCGGCTACGAGGCGAGGGGCGGGCGGTGAGCGGCGGGCGGCGGGCCGCAGGTCGCGGACCGCACCGTTCCCTTGCAAGGCCCCGCCCGCGCCCGACACTCGGCCCTGGAGTTGCAGGTACCTCCTGCGCCAGGAAACCCGCCGCCTCCACGCACGTTGCTGCTGGCGACGCGCCAGCAGCCCGACCCGCCATGGACCACCCCCTCTGCCGCCTCGCCTCCCGCTACGCCCTCGTGACCGCATTCCTGCTGCAGGCGCAGCCGGTGCCGGCGCAGGGCACGCCGATCGGTTTCGCCGAGGAGTTCGCCCTGGCGACCGACCGCACCAAGGTCCTCGACCAGCTCATTCCCGGCACTCCGGAGTACTACTACTACCACTGCCTGCACCGGCAGAACTCGGGGGCCCTGGCGGAGGTCCCCGCGCTGCTCGAGGCGTGGATCACGCGGCATGGCCGCGGCGGCAAGGTCGAGGAGATCGAGATCCGGCAGGCGCTGCTCGGCTACGCCTCGGACCCGGCGGCCACGTTCCGATTCCTGCGCGAGCGCCTGGGGCTGCGCTTCGACGCGGCGCGCATCCGGGCGGGCGCAGGCGCGGAGCTGCCGAGCCGCCTCGATCCCGCGCTCATCGCCCCGGCCGCGCTCGCGCGCCGCGCGCTGCAGCTGCACCCCAGGAGCCTCGACGGTTTCACGGCGTCCGCGCTGCCCGCGCTGGCCGGCACGAGCCTCGACGACGACCTGCTGCAGCGCCTGCTCATGCGCCTGGAGCGCCCCGACGTCCCCAACCTGCCGGCCCTGGTGGCCCGCAACCTGCAGAACCCCAAGAGCCGCGGCTTCGGCTCGCTGACCATCCACGACCGCCTCCTCTTCGATCAGCTCGAGGAACTCGTGCGCCTGCAGCCGGCGCTCCTCGACCACCCGCGGATGGTGACGGAGTGGCTGCAGCGCCTGGTTCCGACGCCCGACCTCGACTGGCGGCACGACCCGGCAGCCCGCGCCGCATACCTCGACCGGCTCCAGGCCTTCGTGCAGCGCCTCTCCGCCACGCACAACTCGCTCAAGGCGCACGTCCTCTACCACCGGCTGGCCCACGACCTCGCGGCGGGAGCCCCGGATCGCGAGCGCTTCCAGGCGTTCTTGCGCCTGCCGCGCCGCGGCAGCCACGTGCGGGCGGAGCTGGTGGAGCGCGTGCGCGACACCGCCCACATCGTCGAAGGCGCCGCCGCGTTCCCGACCGGGTTCACGCCGATCGGCGACGACGAACCGCTGGTGCGCGCCTGCCTCGAGCACTTCCTGGCCGACGCGGATGGCTACGAGGCCTACGCCCCGTGGCTCGACGAGACCTACCTGCGCCGGGTGTTCGCCGAGACCAAGATCCTGCTCGGCCGCGGCGACATGGAGCGCTGGTATTCGCTGCTCGGCGACCCGGGTCTCTACGAGCAGCTCAAGGAGCGCGTGGAGATCCTCTTCCCCCCCACCCAGCCCACGCGCTTCGCGGCCGGCGGGCCGGTCGCGATCGAGGTGGATCTCAAGAACGTCCCGCTGCTCCTGGTGAAGGTGTTCGCCATCGACGCCAGCGCCTACCTGCGCGCCACCGGCAAGGACGTGGACGCCTCGATCGACCTCGACGGCATGGTGGGTACCGAGGAACAGAGCCACACGTACCAGGACAACGCCCTGCGGCGCGTGCGGCGGCGCTTCGAGTTCCAGGCGCTGGGCGCGCCCGGCACCTACGTGGTCGAGTTCCTCGGCAACGGCCGTTCCAGCCGCGCGGTGATCCAGAAGGGCCGCCTGCAGGTGCGCGAGCGCATCGGCGCCGCCGGGCACGTGTTCACCGTGTACGACGAGGACGGGAACCGGCCGGCCAAGGCGACCCTGTGGTGCAACGGCCGCGAGTACGCCGCCGACGAGCGCGGCGCGATCGTGGTGCCGTTCACGACCGAGCCCGGACAGCGGACCGCGGTCGTGAGCGCCGGCGGGATCGCGTCGCTGCATCGCTTCGCCCACCGGCGCGAGGAGTACGAACTCTCCGCCGCGGCATGGGCCGAGCGCGAGGCGCTCCTGGCCGGCCGGCGCGCGCGGATCCTCGTGCGTCCCGACCTGCGCCTGCACGGCGAGCCGATCGCGCTCGCGCTCCTCGAGGGCGCCGAGCTGGTCGTGACGGCTGCCGACGCCGACGGGACGCCCCTGGTGCAGACCGTGCGCAACCCGAAGCTGGAGCGCGAGGCGGAGTTCGTGCACGAGATCGCCGTGCCCGAGCGCCTGCGTCAGGTGACGGTGCAGCTGCGCGGGCGGGTCCGCAGCCTGAGCACGGGCAGGGACGTGGCACTGGAGACCCGCACGGTGCGCTTCCAGCTGAACGGGATCGACGCCACGCCCACGACCGGCTGCGCGCTCCTGCGGCGCAGCGCGGAGGGCTATGGCCTGGAGGTCCTGGGGCGCAACGGCGAGGCCAAGGCCGGCGCGACGGTGCGGGTGCGCCTGCAGCACCGCGACTACGTCGATCCGGTCGACGTCGCGCTGCGCACCGACGCGCAGGGCCGGATCGCCCTGGGCGAACTCGCGGGGATCTCGACCGTGCGCGTGGACACGTACCCCGAGGAGCTGGGCGCCTTCGAGCTGCGCGCCGCCGATCGCACCTACCCGCGCGCCGTGCGAGGCAGCGTGGGTGAGACGCTGCGCGTGCCCTGGATGGACGGCACGATGGGCGGCGGGCGGGACGCGCTCGCCCTCCTGGAGGTGCGCGGCGGCGTCTTCGTACGCGACGCATTCGAGCATCTCGCGGTGGTGCCGGGCTTCGTGGAGCTGCGCGGGCTGCCGCCGGGGGACTACGAACTGTGGCTGAAGCGCGACGGCGTGCGGATCGAGGTGCAGATGAGCGCCGGCGCGGCCAGGGACGGGCTGGCCGTGGGGCGGGACCGCTGGCTGCCCACCTCGGGCCGGCACGCCCTGCAGGTGACGCGTCTCGCCCAGGACGGCGACGAGGTGGTCGTGGCACTGGCCAATGCGACCCCCGAGACCCGTGTGCACCTGACCGCGACCCGGTACGTCGCGGCGGCGGATCCGTTCTTCTCGCTCGTGCTGCCCCGGCCGCAGGAGGCGGAGCCGACCGTGGTCGAGCACGGCACATCGAGCTACCACGCGGGGCGCACCCTCGGCGACGAGTTCCGCTACGTCCTGGAGCGGCGCTACACCGAGCGCTTCCCCGGCAACATGCTGCCCCGGCCCGGACTCCTCCTGAACCCCTGGGCCCTGGAGACCACGGCGCTGGCGGTGGGCCTGGGCGGCGGCGAGGGCGGGCGCTTCGGCGGCCGGCGCGGCGGCGTGGGTCGCGGGCCCTCGGGAGGCGCGGGCCCAGCCGGCGCGGCGGGGCGGCCCGGGGTCTTCCCCAACCTCGACTTCCTGGCCGCGCCCGCGCGGGTGCATGCCAATCTGCGGCCGGGCGCCGACGGCATCCTGCGCGTGAAGCGCGGCGAGCTGGGCGACGGCCACCTCGTGCACGTCCTCGCGGCCGACGCGCGCGACACGGTCTACGCGACCCTCGCGCTGGCCGAGCAGCCTCTGCGCACGCGCGAGCGCCGGCTGGAGGCGGGCCTCGATCCGGAACGGCACTTCACCCAGCAGCGGCGCATCGAGTTCGTGGCCGCGGGGGCCAGCGCCGTGGTCGAGGACACGGCGACGGCGGCCACCACGACCTACGACTCGCTCGCGGCGGTGTTCCGGCTCTTCCAGGCACTGAGCGGCAGCCGCGACCTGGAGACCTTCGCGTTCCTCCTGCGCTGGCCCGAGCTCACGGCCGAACAGAAGCACGAGCTCTACGGCAAGCACGCCTGCCACGAGGTGCACCTCTTCCTGCACCAGAAGGACCGCGCGTTCTTCGACGCGGTGGTGCGTCCCTATCTCGCGCACAAGGCGCACAAGACCTTCCTCGACCACTGGCTGCTCGAGGCCGACCTCGGCCGCTACCTGGAGCCCTGGCACTTCGACCGCCTGAACGTGGTGGAGCGGATCCTGCTGGCGCGACGCCTCCCCGAGCACCGCGCGGCCGTGGGCCGCGCGGTGCGTGAGGCCGTCGAGCTGCAGCCCGCGGACCAGGCGCTCCTCGACCGGCTCTTCACCGCGGCGCTGCGCAGCGGCGCGCTCGAAGCCAAGGCTGCCCCGGCCCCCACCACCGGCGCCCCCGCCGAGACCGAGGGGAAGGAGGACGCGCCGGCGGCCAGGCGCGCGCGGCCCGGTGCTCCCCCGGCGGCGCGCAAGGAAGGCGCCGAGGACGAGAAGAAGCTGGCCGACAAGGATGCGCTGGAGCCGGCCGAGAAGGCCAAGGAGCTCATGGATCGGGCCGGCGAGGTGGCCGAAGAGGTCCAGCACGACGCGCGCCTGCAGGCAGAGGACCTGGAACGCCGCGTGGAGGTGCGCCAGCTCTACCGCCCGGTGGAACCCACCCGCCAATACGTGGAGAGCAACTGGTGGCACCGCCCGCTGGCCGAACACGGCCCGGACCTGATCCGGGCCAACGCCTTCTGGGCCGACTATGCCCTGGCCGCGGACGGCGTCCCGTTCGTCTCGTCGCGGGTGGCGCATGCCACCGGCAGCGTGGCCGAGATGCTGGTCGCGCTGGCGGTCCTGGACCTGCCCTTCCAGCCCGCGGCCCACGCGGAGGAGCGCGCCGAGCGGCGCCTGACGCTGCGCCCGGGCTCGCCGCTGCTCCTGGTGCGCGAGGAGCTCCGCCCCGCGGACCCTGCGGGCGACCAGGCCCCGATCCTGATCGGGCAGAACCTGTTCCGCCTCGATGACCGCTGGCGCTACGAGGCCGGGGAGCGCCTCGACCGCTTCGTCACCGGAGAACTCCTGGTCGACGTGGCCTACGGCTGCCAGGTGGTGCTCACCAACCCCACCTCGACGCCGCGCAAGCTCGAACTCCTGCTGCAGGTGCCGGCGGGCGCGGTGCCGCTGCAGGACGCGTCGTACACACGCGGCCGCGCGGTGCAGCTCGGCGCCTACGAGTCGGAGTCGTTCGAGTACGCGTTCTACTTCCCGGCGCCCGGCAGGTGGCCGCACTTCCCGGCGCACGTGGCCCGGGATGGCAGGCTCCTGGCCGCCGCCGCGCCCGCGGTCCTGAACGTCGTTCCCACGCCGACCCGGGTGGACACCGCCTCGTGGCAGCACGTGGCGCAGGAGGGCAGCGACGCCGAGGTGTTCGCGTTCCTGGAGCAGGCCAACCTGCAGCGCGTGGACCTGGGCCAGATCGAGTGGCGCCTGCGCGACCGCGAGTTCTTCGCCGGCCTGCTCGAACGGCTGCGCCGCCGCCACGTCTACGCGCATGCCCTGTGGGCCTGGGGGATCGCACACGGCGACGCCGTCGCCACGCGCGAGTACCTCGCCCACGACCCCGGGTTCGTGGCCCGCTGCGGACCGGCGCTGCGTTCGCCGCTCCTGGACCTCGACCCGGTCGAGCGCCACGGCTGGCAGATCGTAGAGTTCGAACCGCTCTTCCTCGCCCGCGCGCACCGCTTCGGGCCCCGCCGCGTGATCCTCAACCCGGACCTCGCCCGGCACTACCTCGCGTTGCTCGACCTGCTGGCCTACCGGCCGCAGCTCGGCGCGGACGACTGGCTGCTCGTGACCTGCCATCTGCTCCTGCAGGACCGCGTGGCCGAGGCGCTGCAGGCGTTCGCCAGGGTCGATCCCGGCAAGGTCGCAACGCGGCTGCAGTACGAGTACCTGCAGACCTATCTGGCCTTCTACAGGGAGGACCTGGAGGGGGCGCGCCGCATCGCCGAGCGCCACCGCGACCATCCGGTCCCACGCTGGCGTGCGCGCTTCCGCGAAGCCCTGAACCAGATCGCCGAGGCCGAGGGCAAGCCCGCCGCGCCCGGCGAGCCCGGCGACCGCATGCAGTGGCAGAGCGGCCTCGCGGCGAGCGAACCGGCCCTGGACCTCGCGATCGCGGGGCGCCGCATCACGATCCGGCACCGCAACCTCGACCGCGTCACGCTGAGCTACTACCCGCTCGACGTGGAGTTCTCGTTCTCCACCAACCCGTTCGTGCAGCAGGGCACGGGCGCGTTCACCTGGGTGCGCCCGCGCTCGACCGCCGAGCAGGCGCTGGCCGCGGGCGCCGCGGAGACGGTGCTGGACCTGCCCGCCGAGTACCACAACCAGAACGTCCTGGTCGAGGTGCGCGGCGGCGGCGTGGTGCGCAGGCAGGCCTGGCTCGCCACGTCCCTGGACGTGCAGACCCAGGAGAACTACGGCCAGCTCCGGCTCACCCACGCCACGACGCAGCGCCCGCTGAGCAAGGTGTACGTGAAGGTCTACGCGCGCCTGCCCGGCGGCGCCGTGCGCTTCCACAAGGACGGCTACACCGACCTGCGCGGCCGCTTCGACTACGCCTCGGTGTCCGAGTCCGGCACCGAACGCGCCGAGCGCTACGCGATCCTGATGCTGAGCGAACAGGACGGCGCGGCCATCCGCGAGGTGGCGCCCCCGGCCCGCTAGCCGCGCCCGTTGGCGGCCCCGGGCCGGCCCCTCTCTCCGATGGGAGGTCCGTGGCCGGACCCACGGCAGGCCGCGGACGGTGCCGACCCGGCAGGTACGCCAGACAGGAAGCAGCGTGGGCTCGGGCCCGACGCCGGCTCCCCGGTCGCGCCGTGGCTGCCCGCCCGGAGAGAAATGTCGCGGAAATGTCCCAGAGTGCAGAACAAGGCGCCGGCGAGGAAGCGTCGGCGAGGGCGTGGGCGGCCGCCTTGGCCTCCCATGCCGGCCTGAGGCGACGCCCCAAGCCGGCCTGCCCCCTTCTTCCTTTCTTGCCTACCCCGATGAAGAAGCACTCGTTCGCCCTCCTGGGCATCGCCTCCCTCGTCCCCTCGCTTGCCGCGCAGGCTCCCATCTACTCCCCGGTGGGAACCAGCAACCTCGAAGGCAACGGCCTCAGCGCCGTGAACTTCGCGACCTATGCCGCGAGCCGCATGCAGTACATCGACGGCAACCAGCGCGGCGCGGCCGCCGCACTGGCCAAGATGGCCTTCCGCCGTGACGGCGGGCAGGCGAACACCACGACCGCGGGTCCGCGCTCCATCGACATCAGCGTCCTGATGGGGCATGCCGACGTCTCTGCCGCCGCACCCTCGACGACCTTCGCGACCAACTACAACGGTCCGACCACGGCGGTGTTCACCCTGAAGACCGTGAACGTGCCCGACCTCAACGCCAAGCCGCCGTCGCCCCCGGCCCCGTTCAGCCTGACGCTGCCCTTCGACGTGCCGTTCGCGTACAGCGGCACCCTCGACCTGCTCTGGGAACTGGCCAGCAAGAACAACACCGCCGCCGGGACGACGTATCTCGACACCGCCACCAACGGTTCGACGGCGTTCGGCGGCCTCGGGAACTTCTTCTACAACGGTGGCGTGGGCTGCGTCGTGCCGCCCAACACCACGCAGTTCGACATCATCTCCTCGGCGGCGGCCACCAGCGCCGGTGGCGTGACGTCGATCGGCTGGTACGCGCTGCGCGGCCCGGTGAGCTCCCCCGGCGTGCTGGCGATCGGCATCAGCGATCCGAACCTCGCGGGGCTCTTCTGCGCCCCCCTGCGCACCAGCGCGGAGATCGTCCTGCCGATCAACACCGACGCGACCGGTGCGATCGCCTCGTCCGCGAGCCGGCTCACGGTCTCCTTCCCCTTCCCGGGGACCAGCTTCAACGTGTACAGCCAGTTCGCGGCCCTCGACACCGCCGCGCAGAAGCTCTACCTCTCGGATGCGACGTTCCACGAAGTGGTGCCCTACGCCGCGCCCGTGATCCGCAAGGTCTACGCGATCCGCAACACGACCAGCGACGTGGCCGTGTCCGGGACCTCCTCGACCTTCGGGATCGTGGTCAGGTTCAACTGATCCGGCGCGGCCGCTCGCCGGCGGCCGCCGCGCGCTTCACCGCTCGTTGCGCGGGGCGCTCGCCTCGCGCACCGGGTCGGCGGGCGGCGGCCGCAGCGCCTCCGGGTCGGGTTCGATCCCCTGCAGGAGGCGCTGGAAGTCGTCCTGCAGGGCCGCGAAGCGCTCCTTGGGCGCGCTCACCAGGAGCGCCAGGAAGCCCGCCTTGGTGGCGATCACGTGCAGGGCGATGCGGTGCTCCACCGCGTGGCCATCGGCGACGCGGTCGCACGTGCCTTCCAGGCAGAGCGCCCGCAGCTGCCGCACGGTCGCGGGCTGGCGGCGCACGAAGCGGACCTCGGGCTGCACCAGTGTGAACCAGCGCTGCACGGCGTCGGCGGCGGAATCCAGGAGCAGGCCCTTCTCGAGGTGATCGAGGATCAGGAGCGACGCGCTGGCGCCCTCGCCGCGCGCAACCGCGCGCACCTGCCCGGCGTCACCGTCGAGGAAGGTCCAGTTCGGGTTGGGGAGGGTGAGCGCGAAGCGGCCCTGGGCCTCGCGGCGCAGCGCCGCGGGGAAGAGGGCCGCCTGCCACTGCGTGAGTCCGCGCGCCCGTTCCTCGCTGCTGGGCACGGCCACGAGCGCGCTCCCGTTCACCTCGCGGCGCAGCGTGCTTCCGGTCGCCGTGAGCCACTCGCTCGACGCGAGCCGCCCCTGCCGGCGGATCAGTTCGCGCACCTCCAGGCTCTTCCCCTCGTGCAGGATGCGGCGGCGCGGCACGTGCGCGTACTCGACCTGCAGCAGCTCCTCGCGCTGCGGATCGAACACCGGGAAGGCCAGCGACTCCGGCAGGGCGGGCGTGCCGCGCAGGCTCGCGCGCAGCTCGAGCGGGAAGCGCAGGCCCGCCGGCAACGGGTAGCGACGCTTCGCACCCGCGAGCAGCGAGCTGTGCTCGACCACGAGTTCCTGGCCCTGCACTTCGGCGCGGACCACGCGCTCGCTGCGCAGGCGCTCCTCGTCCTTGGCGCGCGTGCGCTCGCGGAAGAAGCACGAGACGGGCCGGCGCTCGGCGTCGAGGACCTCCACCACCGACACCTCGGTGCGCGTGCCGGCGTCCGCGAACTCCCACTCCTCGGCGAGACGGATCCGCGCGCCGCGGCTCTCCGTGCACTGCACGCGGCCCACCAGACGCCCCTCGGCGTCGTGCAGGACGTACCACTCCTCGCGCTGGGCCGCACCGGCGGCGGGCTCCACGGGGCCGGTCGCGACCGCGGCGACCGGTGCGATCCCCGCCACGCGGATGCGCTCGAAGCCCACGACGGTGTTGCCGTCCAGGCGCAGTTCGAGGTAGTCCTTCGTGTCCTGCACGACCTGGCCCTCGAGCACGGCCCCGTCCTTGAGAGTGACCTGGACGCGGGTCGGCTGGGGGTCCTGGATGGCGGACCAGAGCAGGAACGCGGTGAGGGTCAGCATGGCGGTCAGGGGTCCTCGGAATGGGGCAGCACGCCCGCCAGGGGGGCGGCCGGCTCGTGCCGGTGGTATCGGCAGGCGGGACGCCGACTGTTGAGGGAATCGCCACGAGCCTGCGCCACCTGCCGCCCGGCGCGGGCCGGGGGGATGGTGTGCGCCGGGCGGCCCGTGGTGCGCGGCAGAGGAAGCGCCTCGGAAGGCCCGCGCCACACGAGGATTCTCGCCCTGGCTGCCAGGGGCGCGAGCCTCGCTTTCCGGGAGGGGGACCGGATACTTGGCCGGTTCGGTCGCGTCCCCATGACCTCCACCGGCCAGGACCAGGTCCGCATCGAACCGTTCGGCCCCAGGCATTGGCCGGGGCTGATGCGACTCTACCTGCGCTGGTTCGGGGCCCACGCGGCAGGCCGCTTCGCGGCGCGCTGGCAGTGGCAGTTCGCGAGCAACCCGTACGTCGCGCTCCGCCGGCCGGTCATCGCGGTCGCGGTCCTCGGCGACGAGGTCGTCGGTCATCACGCCGCGTTTCCTCTGCCGCTGCGGGTGGATGGCTCCGTCCGGACGTTCCTGTGCAGCTGCGACATGGTTGCCGAGCCGCGGCACCGGATCACCGCGATCCCGCTCGCGCAGCGCATCGCCAGCCAGGGCGACGTCCTGGCCTCGGGGGGTTCGCCGCAGGCGCGCCGCATCGGCTCGCTCCTCGGCCTGCGGCCGGTGACCTTGACCCGGCAGCACCTGATCCTGACCCGGCGCCAGGGGGGTGCCGTGCGGCGCATGCTGCGGCGGCGCCTGCCCGGGTTCCTGCGCAGCTTCGCCGGCCCGCGCGCGGCGGCCTTCCTGGCGCCCATGCTGCGGCCGGGTTCCGCGCGCCGCTCCCGGCCCCTGCCGCGCTACGCCGGCTCCCTGCAGGTCGAACCGCTCGCGCGCTTCGGCGCCGGTCACGACGCGTTGTGGCGGGAGCTCTCGGCACACGCGCGCTTCGGCCTCGCCAAGGACAGCACCTACCTGAACTGGCGCTACGTGGACGCCCCCGCGACCTCGTTGCGCTGTGCCCAGGTCCGCGACCGCGGCGGCGCCGCGCGCGGCGAAGTGGTGTTCGGCCTGCGCGCCGGCCTCGACGACGACCTGGAACCGTGTGGACAGGACGGCGAGATCTTCGAACTCTTCCTCGCCGACCCGTCCGACGGCGACGCGCTGCGCGCGCTCGTGGGCCACGCCTGCCGGGAGCTGGACCAGGCCGGCGTCGACACCATCGCCACCACCGGCCTCCTCCGCCGCTGGCATGCCGCGTTCGAGGAGCTCGGCTTCCACCGTTCGGAGGAGGAGCATCGCGAGACCTGGGTCACGGTCGGCGCGCGGGGACCCAGCGTGCAGGCGGTGGGCGACCCGGACGCCTGGCTGGTCAGCGCCGGTGACGGCGACCAGGCGTTCACGTGGACGGTGTGAGCGCGGCGCGGTCGATGGCGCAGAGCCTGCGCACGGCCAGGACGAGGCAGAGCAGCGTCGCCGCGGCCCAGGGCAGGAAGAGCCAGAGGGCGCCCGGCCCGCCCACCAGGCCCACGTAGCGCATCCACCAGTGCCGGAAGCCGAGGTCCGCCTCGTGCGCGGGGCGCACGGGTCCGGGGACCTCGACGCCGAAGAGCGGCAGCGTGGTGTTGGCCGCGCCGCCCAGCGCCATGCGGCCGCCCAGGTTGAGCCCCGCGTAGATCCAGTGCGTGTGCAAGGGCGAGAAACGCGGGTGGACGTGGTAGCGGTCCGGCAGCAGGCCCTCGGTGACCTCGCCGCGAGCCAGCTCCGCCGCGTAGACCACGCGCGCGGCCTCGTGGGCGAGCTGCTGGTGCCCGCGATACGGCGCCAGGACCCCGCCCAGGGACACGAGGCACCCGAGCAGGGCCAGGCCGGCGAAGGTCTTCGGCCAGTGACGCCAGGGCCTGGCCGTGGCGAACACGACGCAGAGCAGCAGCACCACCGAGGGCGTCACGTAGCGGATCCCCCAGCACTGCCCCGCGGCCCAGCTGGCCGAGCGGCCGGCCACCAGGAGGGGCAGGACGAGCATCGCCAGCGCGGCGAGGACCACGCCCTGCCGCAGCCGGCGCAGGGCCAGGCCCAGGGCGAGCCACAGGGGTGGCGAGAACCACAAGGCGCCCTTGCCCGGAGCGAGGAGGATCAGGGGCACGCCCAGCCAGAGCGGGAAGGAGAGGTTCGCCGCGTTGGCCCCGGCGCTATAGCCGGTCTCCAGGAGATCGCCGAACCGCAGCCAGTTCGCTGCGAGGAGGACCGCGAGCGCCGGCAGGCCGCCCAACACGAACCCGAGCCCGTCGCGCAGGCGCGCGCGGCCGCGGGCGCCGCGCAGGAGCAGGATGCCCAGCACCGCCACGGGCACGGCGTGCGGGTAGCGCACCAGCACCGCGAGGCCGCCCAGCACCCCGGCGAGGAACGCCGTCCACCACGCCCCGCGCCCCGCGTGGTGGTCGAAGACCAGCGCGGCGCAGGCCAGCAACAGGAACGTGCCCGGCATGTCGGAGAGCGTCTCGCTGGACCCCGGGAGGAACTGCGTGGCCCCCACCGCCACCGCCATCACCAGCAGGGCCTCGCGGTGCGTGCCGAGGATGCCGTGGGCGATGCGATGCAGCATCAGCGCCGCCCCCGCCGCCGCGAGGACCGGCAGGAAGCTGGCCAGGAAGCGCGCCCAGAAGATCTCGCCCCAGAGCGGACCCAGGCGTGCGCGCAGCGCGGCCTCGGGACCCGGCATCCACCGCGCCAGCAGCTCGCCAGCCGCCACGCACGGCACCAGCAGGAGCTGGTGGCCCACGGGGAACCACAGGTAGTGCGCGCCGTTGCGCCCTGCCATGCCGTAATGCCGCCCGGCGGCGATCGCCCGTTCCGCCTCCCATCCGTCGGCGGCGTCCGCACGCAGGCCGAGGTCGCCGCGCTGCCACAGGGCCCGCGCGGCATGCAGGCTGGCCTCGCCGTCGGTGTTCTCGACGTAGCCGTGCGCGAAGGTGCCGAGCAGCAGGAAGAGTCCGAGCCCGAGCAGCAGGAGCGGCCCGCGGGCCGGCGAGCGCGGCGTGGCCGGACTCACCGCACCCACCCCGGCCGCTGCTGCGGATCGATGCCCAGGACCGGCAGGGCCCAGAACCAGAACACGAGCGACAGGATCACCGCCGACAGCACGTCCAGGAGGATGCCGGCCCGCACCATGTCGCTCATCCGCAGGCGCCCCGTGGCGAACACCACCGTGTTGGGCGGCGTGCCGATCGGCAGCGCGAACCCACAGCTCGCGGCGATCGTCGCCGGCAGCATCAGCAGGCGCGGGTCCATGCCCGCGGTCGAAGCCGTCGCGGCCAGCAGCGGGAGCATCAGCGCGGTGATCGCGGTGTTGCTCGCCACCTCCGTGAGCAGCGTGAGTCCGACACAGGTGAGCGCCACGGCCACGAAGGGCGGCACCGACGCGAGCGTGGGCGCCGCCGCCTGCCCCACCGCGGCCGAGAGCCCCGTGGCCTCGAACGCGTTGGCGATCGCCACGCCGCCGCCGAGCAGGAACAGGATCTCGAAGGGCATCTGGCGCGCGGTGCTCCAGTCCATCAAGCGCTCGCGCGGCGCCCGACCCGAGGGGATCACGAACGCGAGGATCGCCACGAGGACCGCGATCGAGCCGTCCAGGACGTCCTGCTCGCGCAGGCCGATCCACGACACCCAGCCCGCCACGTGCAGGCCAGGGCCCAGGCGCAGGTCGGCGCGCGTGATCCAGAGCAGCACCGCGCCGGCGAAGAGCCAGGCGACCCGCCGTTCGGCAGAATCCATCGGCGGCAGGGCGCGCAGTTCGGCACGCAGCCGCTGGGCCACGGCCGGCTCGGCGTCGCCGAGGCGGTGCAGCAGGCGGGCCAGGACCAGCCAGGCCAGCACCATGAAGCCCAGCGCGAAGGGCACGAACGCCGCCATCCAGTCGAGGAACGAGAACGGCGGCGCGCCGCGATCCACGTACGGCTGGTAGTTGCGGTAGAAGAGCAGGTTGGGCGCCGTGCCGATCGGCGTGGCGACCCCGCCGATCGAGGAGCCGTAGGCGATCGCCAGGAGCACGCACACGCCGAACGAGCGTGCCTCCCGTTCGGGAAGGAGCGCCTCGCCCTGCACGCGCTGCACCAGGGCCGCGCCGATCGGCAGGAGCATGAGCGTCACGGCGGTGTTGTTGATCCACATCGACACCAGCGTGGCGGCCGCGAAGAAGCCCAGGACCAGGCGGCGAGGGTCCAGCCCGAGCAGGGCGATCACCCGGAGCGCGAGGCGCCGGTGGAGGCCGCAGCGCTCGATCGCCATCGCCAGGACGAAGCCGCCGAAGAACATCCACAGGATCGGGTCGGAGTAGCCCGCGGCCGCCGCACCGGTCGACTGCACTCCGAGGAGCGGGAAGAGCGCCAGCGGCAGCAGCGAGGCCGGGGCCAGCGGCATCGCGCCGGTGAGCCAGCACGTGGTGGTGAACACGGTCGCGGCCATCGCCCGGGCGCCGCGCGCGGCCTGCTCCGGCTCGGGAAAGGGCAGCAGCGTGGCGAGCCAGCCGCTCGACACCGCGAGCGCGAGACCCACGAGGAGCGCCCGCGGCCGGACGCTGGTGAAGCCCGTGTCCTCGGTCACGGCCCGCCCCGGCCCGGCCCGGCGCAGGAGTCCCGCACCCAGGCGAGGTAGGCGGGCAGGCCGGACACCGCCGGGAACACCAGGAACTCGGGCACCTGGTACGGATGCAGGGCCACGACGCGCCTCTCCAGTTCGGCGATCCGCTCGCTGCTGGTCTTGATCACCAGCAGGACCTCCTCGGCGGCCTCGATGGCACCCTGCCAGCGGTAGCGCGAGCGCACCGGCCCGATCTGGTTGACGCAGGCCACGAGGCCCTCGGCGAGGAGCGCTTCGGCCAGCGCGTCGGCGTGGCTGGCCGGGGCGGTGCACAGCACCAGGTTCACGCCGCTCTCCCCCATCACTTGCCCCGCTCCAGCCGGTCGGCCAGCGCCGGATGCAGTCCGGCCGCGATGATCTTGCGCTGCGTCCTGGCGATGTCGTAGGGCACGCGATGCCACTCGACCCGGTTGCCGTCCACCACCACGAAACAGGCCCGCGGATCGCCGTCGCGCGGCTGGCCGACGCTGCCCACGTTCACCACGGCCGGGGCACCGTCGAGGTCCACGGTGCGGAAGGCGTCGTTGGCCGCCAGGAAGCGCAGGTCGGTGCGGTGGATGCCGGGCCAGTGCGTGTGGCCGACGAAGCACGGCCGGTCGATGCGGGCGAAGATGTCGCGCAGCTTGTCGGGCTCCAGGAAGCCGTCGCTCTTCAGCACGTACTCCATGATCGGGTCGCGCGGCGAACCGTGGCAGAACAGGAAGCCGTGGTCCTCCTTCCGATCCGGCAGATTGCGCAGGTACTCCCACATCTGCCGGCGGCGCGCGCCGAACCAGGTCGGCTTCATCCGCCGGCGGGTGAAGAGCAGCGCCTCGCGCGCCAGCGGGTTGAAGTCCTCCAGGTCGTGGAAGAGGCCCCAGTCGTGGTTGCCCATGATGGTCCACGAGCAGCGCTGCATCACCAGCCAGGTGCAGGCCTCGGGCTCCGCGCCGTAGCCGACCACGTCGCCCAGGCAGTGCACGTCCCGCACGCCGAGTTCGTCGATGCGCTGGAAGACCGCCTCGAGCGCCTCGAGGTTGCTGTGCAGGTCGGAGATCAGCGCGAACGCGGTCAAGACGGACCGGTCCTCGCGCCCGCGCCGCCGGTCGTGAGCGCCCGCCGCACGGTGTCCTCGACCTGGGCGATGGCGTTGGCGAGGTCGATGTCGAGCGTGGCGCCCGCGGCCTTGCGGTGACCGCCGCCGCCGAAGCGCGCCGCGATCGCCTGCACGTCCACGTCGCCGACCGCGCGCAGCGAGACCTTCACCTGGCCCGTGGAGCGCTCCTTGAGGAGCGCCACCACCTCCACGCCCTGCACCGAGCGCATCGGCTCGAGCACGTCGTCGGTGTTGAAGCCCGCCTTGGCGGCCCGCTCCTGGAAGGCGCGGTCCAGGACCGCGAACACGTACCGGCCCCCGAACCGATACTGGTGGGTGCCCAGCGCGTCGGCCAGGAGCCCGACGCTGTCCGGGTGGTTGCGCCGGAACATGAGGTCGAAGAGGCGCGAGGGATCGACGCCCGCCTGGACCAGGCTCGCTGCGATGGCGAACACCTCGGCGCTGGTGTTCGAGTAGCGGAACCAGCCGGTGTCGGCGACCAGCGACAGGAACACGCCCTCCGCCGCGGCCCGGGGCAGCGGCACCTCGAGGGCGTGGTAGAGGCGGTGCACGAGGGTACCGGTCGAAGGCGCCGCAGGGTCGACGTAGCGCAGCGCCTCCTCGCCCTGGTCGGAGCCGAGGTGATGGTCGATCACCACCAGGGTGGGCCGGCGGGCCGCGAGCACCCCGCCCAGGGGCCCCAGGCGCGACGTCTGGTGGCAGTCGAGCAGCACCACCGTGTCGAACTCGGGCACGGTGGCGCCGGGCTGCCAGCTCCGGAACTCCGTGTGGTCCAGCAGGAAGTCGTAGCTCCGCTCCAGCGGATCCGGATTGAGGATCACGACCGGACGGCCCAGAGCCTTTAGCAGGTGGAAGAGGGCCGCCTGGGCACCCACGCAGTCGCCGTCGGGGTTCTCGTGGCCGCTGAGGAGGAAGCGCCGGGGCTCGCGGAAGAGGTGGAGGAAGCTCGGGTTCGGCGTCACGCGACTCGGCTGGAGGCGGGGGTGCGGCCGATGCTAAGTCCGTGGGCACGGAGCCTCAACCAGAGGATCCGCCGGCGGCGTCCCGCCCCCGGATGGGGCCGCGTCCGCTCCCCTCCTGCCAGCCGATCCGCCCCGCCAGCACGAGGCGCGCGACCGGCAGCTCGCCCGCGGTGAACGCGTCGACGAATGCCGCAGGAGCCATCGCCTGCGCCAGCGGCACCGTCACGAAGTCGGCCGCGCCCCCGGGCCGCAGGATGCCGAGTCCGGGGCGTGCCAGGGCCTGGCCGCCGTTGCGGGTCGCCATCGCCAGGATGGTGGCGGGAGCGAGCGTGGGCCAGAGGCGCCGGGCGGCGCGCATCTGCGCCACCATGGAGAACGCCGCGCAGCTCGCGGGCGAATCGGTCCCCAACGCCACCGGGATCCCGAGCTCCAGCCAGGCCGGCACCGGCGGCGCCGCACGCCGGAACCACTGGATCGTGCCGGGGCAGACCACGATCGCGGCACCGTGTGCGGCGATCCGTTCGGCGTCGCCGCGCTCCAGATGCTGCGCATGGACCAGGCTGGTCGTGGGGCACAGGAGTCCGAGCCGCTCGAGGTGCGCGGACGGCGAGGAGGCGGGAGCCCGGTAGCCCTCCGGCAGCCGCCCGAGCTCGGCCAGGAGGTCGCGGAACGGCCCCCGACCGCGGCGCACGAACTCCACTTCCTCCTCGGATTCCGCCAGGTGCACCTGCAGGGGCATGCCGGAGCGCCGCGCGGCCTTGAACAGGGCATCCGACACCGAGTACGGGGCGTGGGGCGAGAGCCCCGCGGGACAGCGCCGCGTCCCCGGGAGCCGCCGCTCGGCCACGCGGATAGCAGCTGCGCGTGGCCCGAGGTCGAAGCCGAGGACCTCCTGGAAGCAGCGGCCGGCGAGGCGGAAGGAACGCAGCAGCGGTGGCGAGGAACCCGCGCTGTCGATCTCTCCCACCGCGGTGCAGCCCGACGCGAGCAGCGCTTCGAGCGAGCGCGCGGTACGCGCGGCCAGTGCGCCGGGCTCCGTGCCGGCGCGCCGGCGCAGGATCGCGCGCAGCCAGGGCAGGAAGCGCCGCTCGGCCCGTTCCAGGGGCGCGATCTGCAGGTGGACGTGGGCATCGACCAGTCCCGGCACGATCGCCACGGGGGGGACGCGGCGCGCCCGGATCGCCCGGCAGGCCAGGACGCGGCCGTGTGGGCCGACGACCAGTTCGCCGGGCGCCAGGACCCGGTCGGGGCCGAGCCAGAGGAGCGCTGCGCGGTGGGCACGCGCGCCCGTGGGCCCGCGTGCATCACTCACGGCCGCAGCGACGCGTCCCGGTGGACGTCGTTCCTCGTCGGGCGCGGCGGTGCGATGGGGTGCGACTCAGCTGCGGTAGTAGACCGTGATCTTCTTGACCACGATGTTCTGCACGGACGCGCGGTTGAAGAAGAGCAGGAAGCGGTAGCCGGTGTAGCGGTCGTCCTGCATCAGCGAGTCCGGTCCCGCCACGCGCGGGTGCCAGGGCCCGATCGTGCCGGAGCCGGGCTGGCCATCGGCGCCGACCTTGGCGCCCTGGACCAGGAACCACACCTCCGAGCTCGAGCCGTACTCGGCCAGAGGCCCGCGACCGGCGTCGTCGCTGAAGAGCTTGGGCACGCCGTTGACCTCGGCCTCGATCTCGTAGCGCAGCCAGACCGGGGGGAAGACCTCGCGCGTCGTGTACCACTTGGACTGGGCGCCGACCACGGGATCGGTGTCGGCCAGCAGGCCCACGTTGTCGGCGGTTGCCGGCGGCTGTGCCGCACCCACGAGCCCTACGCTGGGATCGCTCGGAACCTCGAGGCGCAGATAGCCGGGGGCGCCGAGGCCGCCCTCGCACTTGGCGAGGTACGAGACGCCGAGGTCCACCGTGGAGGGGTCGGCGCCGCGCACGTCGAGGAGCCCGCCCATGCTGGGCTGGCCACCCACCTGGAGGAGCACGGAGCCGCCGCTGCCGCCGCCGCCGGGCGCCGCGGGACCAAAGGTGACGTTGTTGGCGGCCGTGCCGCGCCCGCCGCGGGCCTCGATCGCCGAGCCCTGCGACATCTGCAGGTTGCGGCCCACGCGCAGGGCGAACACGCCGCCGCCGCCGCTGCCCGCGGCACCGCTCACCCACCCGGGGACGCCGCCGCGTGGCGAGAAGTACGGGTGCGAACCGCCGCCGGCGCCACCCGAGCCGCCGACCAGGAAGTGGTCGAGGGACTTCGCCCCGCCCGGCAGAGGCAGGATGTCGAACTGGATGCCACCCTGCGACGCGGGTCCCAGGTCGGTGGCCACGTTGCCCGCCGTGTTGGTGGCGCGCCCGATCCCACCCGGGGTGCGGAAGCCGCCGCCACCGCCACCCGCCGAGATCTGGCCGCTGAACGAGCCGGAGAACGCGTTGTAGGTGACGGCCGAGTTGAGGCCTGAGGTGGGGAACTGCAGCGAGCCCTTGCCTCCGGTCCCGACCTGACGGCCGGCGTAGGCATGGCCCGCGGGGAGCTGCACGTCCTCACCGTTCTGGCCGTTGAAGTTCGGGCGGTTGGCGGCGCCGTCACCGCGATCGGCACCCGCTCCACCGCGCCCGCCGCCCGGCCCCCCGGCCCCGCCGAGCTGCCCGGTGGCGCTGGTCTTGCCGTTGTGGACCTGCAGATCGGCGCCGGAAACCACGAACTTGCCCTGGATCTCGCAGTTGCCGCGCACGCGCAGGATGGGCTTCTTGGAGCCGACGAAGACCACCGTGATGCCGCTGGCGAGCTTGAGGTTGCGGAAGTTGAACACGCCGTCGGTGACGGTCTCCGTCCGCCCGCTCAGCGTGGTGTCGCCCGGGATCGACTGGTTGTCCGTGCTCCACTGGTAGACGTTGCCGCCGAGGGAGACGCCGTGGGTCGGGTTGAAGTCGCCGAGCTTGCCGTCACCGCCCACGAGGCCGGGCAGGGCGCGGCCGCCGCTCCACGTGCCGGAGGAGGCGTCCTTCTCCATCTGCAGGTCCGAGGCGAACCCCTCGACCAGCGACTGCTCGACCGCCGACGAGGGCTGGGTGGTGAACTGGAAGAGCTGGCGCCGGGCCGCGCGGCCGGACAGGTCCTTCACCTGCTCGGTGACCTCGACCTCCACGCACACCTCGCCGGGCAGCTTGATCGCCGGCTTCAGGGAGATCCGGGTGCGGGCGTTCGCCGTGTCGAGCTCGGCGCGAGGCGTGCCCTCGAGCAACTCGGCGGGCTTCGAGGTGTCGCACTCGAGTCTGCCGCCCACCACGCGGGTACGGCGCAAGCGGTACTGGATCGGGCTGGTCTGCGTGCTGCCGCCCTGGAAGGGACCGATGTCGATGTACTCGGAGAACTCGAGCAGGATCAGCGTCTCGCGCGACACGTTGGTGGTCGCGGTCGGCTGCAGCAGCACCGCCGTGGGCGGCGCGTTGTCGAGGTCCACGATCCCCTTCGACACCGTCAGCGAGCAGCTGAACGTGTTCGACAGCTTCTGGCCGGACGTCGACCGGACGGTCATCGTCTCGTTGGGGCCGCCGGGCAGCGTGAGGATGTAGGTCTGGTTGGCGCGGAATCCGAACACCGTGAGCCCGCCCTGCACGATCACGCTGGGCACGAAGGAGATCCGGTTCTTCTCGACCCGGAACTCACCCACCGGCGACTCGCCCGTGGCGGTCTTCAGGGAGATGGTCGAGCTGTTCACCGTGCTCGGGTCGACGTCCTGCGTGAAGTCGAACACCAGCGGCTGGTTCTGCGGGATCTCCGTGATCGCACAGCCGACGGTCGAGCAGCCGAGGTTGCAGGAGGCGAGGCAGAAGTTGCTGCCTTCGGCGGAGCCCACGCAGCGCACGCCTTTCAGCGCGGACGGATTCGAGCTGCCGGAGCAGGCCAGCAGCATCACCGCGGGGAGGATGGGAAGCAGGGAGCTGAGGACGCGCATCGACTTCATGTCCTGGTACGGAGTGCGGAGTGGCGACCCCCACGACCACGGGGCGGGAGAGGCACCAGTGTGGTCGGCGAGGTCACGGGGCGATCAGCCACGGTAGAAGAAGGTGACGCTCTCGACCTCGATCTTGCTGGCGAGGGCGCGGTCGAAGAGCAGGGTGAACCGGAATCCCACGGCGCTGTCGTCGGAGAGCGCGAGTTCGCCGCCCGTGCCGAACGGACCGACGAAGCGGCGCCAGGGCTGGATGGTCGACGGCACCGGCTGCCCGCCGTTGTCGAACTCGACCGCGCCCTGCACGAGGAACCGGATGGGCTTGCCCTCGACGGCCTGGCCGGCCGAACCGGGCAGCGCAGGGTCGTCGCTGTACAAGGTCACGCTGGTGGAGCCGTTCAGCCTGGCGCGGATCTCGTAGCGCAGGAAATCGGGGGCCAGCAGCCGGTTGAGCCGGTACCACTTCGACTGCATGCCGACCACGGAATCGGTGTCCGTGAGGACCCCGACGTTCTCCGGGCCCGCGGCAGGCCGGACGGTTCCCAGGTGGGCGACCGGCGGCGGATTCGCGCCGGGCATCTCGAGCCGCACGTAGCCGGGCGCGCCGTCGCCGGCACTCACGTCGAGCGTGAACGAGATCGGCTGGCGGATGAACCCGCCCGCGCCGCCGCGCACGCTGAGGATGCCGAGCATGGTGGGCGCCACCGCGCCGTCGAACTGCAGCAGGATGCTGCCGCCCGATCCGCCGCCGCCGGGGCACGCCATCCGGCTGCCCGCCGACGCAGTCTGGAAGCCGCTGCCGCCGTCGGCATCGATCAGGGCGCTGCTGCCCATGCGCAGGTCGTAGCCGACCCGGAAGGCGATGGCGCCGCCGCCACCTGCTCCCGCGCCGCCGCTGCCCCAGCTCGCCGGCGTGCCGCGCGTGCTGAAGAACGGCTGGGTGCCGGCGCCGCCACCACCCGAACCGCCGATCAGGAAGTGGTCGATGGAGCGCACCCCCCCTGGGATCGGGAACGGATCGAAGGCCAGCCCACCCGCGGCGGGCGCGCCGAGGTCGGCCGGGATGCTGCCCGTGGTGTTGACCGCGCGGCCCTGCGCACCGGCGCCGCGGAATCCGCCGCCGCCGCCGCCCGCGGACACCATCGCGGAGAACGAGCCGCTGAAGGCGTTGTAGGTGACGTCGCTGTTGCGGCCGGAGGCGGGGTGCTGGATCGACCCCTTGCCGCCGGTGTCGGCCGCGCGGCCCGCATAGGCGTGCCCGGCCGGGAGCCGCACGTTCTCGCCGGCGAACCCGTTGAAGCGCGTCTGGTTGGCCACGCCGTCGCCGGCGTCACCGCCGTTGCCGCCGCGCCCGCCGAATACGCCACCCTCGATGCCGACCTGGCCGACCGGCGAGGTGCCCGAGAACTGCGGCTGGCTGCCGCCCCGGATCGTGATCTTGCCCTGCACGTCGACCAGGCCCCGCACCAGGATGCGCGGCGGACGCGTGCCCTTGAAGATCACCTCGCTGTCGCGGTCGAGCTTGAACGTGGTGAAGCGGAACACCCCATCCGTGACGCGCTCGTCGCTACCCGAGAGGGTGCGGGTGCGCGGGATGGTGAAGTCGTCGGTGCTCCATTCGTAGACGTTGGGCGAGATCTGCCGGCCCAGGGAGGCGAGGAACTCGCCATGCAGGCCATCTCCGCCGAGCTGCCCGGGGGTCGCCTTGCGGTCGCCCCACGAGCCGGAGGACACCTCGCGCTCGAACTTGTCGGCGGTGGAGAAGTCCTCGGCCAGGCTCTGGACGGTCGTGGATGCCGGCTGGGTGATGAACTGGAACACGGCCGGGATCGCAGGCGTGCCCGAGAGGTCGCGCACCCGGTTGGAGACCTCCACTTCGATGCAGGCGTCGCCTGGCAGATCGAAGGGCGGACGGTAGGTCACCGTGGTGCGCTGGCGCACGATGTCGTTCACCACGCGCGGCGAGCCGCCGAGCGCGACGGTCGGCGAATTGGGGTTGCACTCGCGTGCGCCACCCTGGCCGACCCGGGTCTTGCGCAGGCGGTAGAGGATCGGGCTCGACCCGCCGATCGTGAAGCTGCTCGCGTCGATCAGCTCCGTGAACTCCAGGACGATCTGCGTGTCGAACGCGACGTTGCTCGGCGTGGTCGGGACGATCAGGGTCGCCCGCGGCGGCTGCCCATCGAGATCCACGACGCCCTTGGTCACCGCCAGCTGGCAGGTGATCGACTTGGGCAGGGTGTCGCCCGAGGTCGAGCGCACGGGCGAGGGCTTCTCGCCGCCGGCCAGGGTCAGGATGTAGGTCTCGTTGGGCCGGAAGCCGAAGAAGGTCGAGGAGCCGACCAGCCGGATCTCGGGGGCGAACTGCACCGAGTTGCGGTTCACGATCAGCTGCCCGACCGGCTCCTCGCCGGTGGCGGTCTTCAACGAGATGCTGCCGGCATTGATGCTCGAGGGGTCGACGTCCTGGCTGAAGTTGAAGATCAGCGGCTGGTTCTGGGCGATCTCGTTGATCACGCACCCGGCCAGGGTGCACCCAAGGTTGCAGGACTGCAGGCAGAAGCTGGCCGTCCCCGTGGCGCAATCGCCGCGCACCGACGAGGGCGCGGAGCCGCCGCCGCAACCTCCGAGCAGCAAGGCACTCGCGAGGGTCAGGGCGGCGAGGTAGGGGGTCGCGGCAAGAGTCGGGTGTGGACGCGTCATGCAGACCTCGGGATCGATCGCGGACCAGGGAACGGGGTCTTGCGCCGGACGGGGGGACGACCGCGGCCGGGTGTTCTGCCGAAGGGGATGGAGCAAGGATAGCAGCCGTGCGGGAACTCGGCTCCGGAGCGCTCCCAGGCGGAAGGCGGGATTGTGACCAACCCGGCCGCAGGGTCCAGATCCGGCTCCGCAACCTTGGTCGGAACGCGGAGCCGTCCAGCCTGAGCCGTCCCGACCCAAGCCATGGGCGGAACCGCCGCCGCAAACAGGGCTGGCGAGGGGCATGCACCGCGGCCTCGCGGAGCGGCACCTTGGCACGGGGTCGTCGACCCCGTGGGGGCAGGGCGCGCCAGGTCCGGGGTCACGGGTAGCCTGGAGGGGGCGCTGCGTGGGCAGGGATGCATGCGGGGAAGCAGGGAGAGGTCGCCCCCCTCGCCGGGAGGAGACGCCAGTCCGGGCATCCCTCCAAGATCCGTGCCGCAACCCCGCCGGCGGAGGGGTTCCCCAAGCCCCATGGGGCGGGCCGCTTGGGACGGGGTCGGCAACGGCGGGGTGCGGCGGGTGTGCGGTTCCCAACACCGCCGTGGGCGGGGTCGAACGGGTGACCCTCCAGCAGCGTCGGCCTATCCCGCACGGCACCCCAGGAGACTGCTCCGCCACTCAACCCCGGATAAGGTTCCCGCCCCATGTCCGACGCCCCAAGCGCGCGCAACCTGCACCTCGCCCTGCTCCTTCCGGGTCTGGCCTGCCTGGCCGGCCTCGTCATGGTCTGGCAGCGCATGGGCGGGCTCCGGCAGGCGATCGAGGAGTCCAGGGGCGAGCTGCAGGCCGTGCAGCGCACCCTGCACCTCCTGCGCCTCGAACGGGGCTCCAAGGGCCTGGGAATCGAGGCCCTGCTCGAGCAGCTCCGCCACTACGCGCCGCTGCTGGACCGCTCCACCACGCCGCGGGTCGAGGTGCCGGCCATCGAGGCCCGGGTGCGCGAGATCCTCTCGGCGATGGAGGGTCTGGGCCCCGAGGCGACGCGTCGCGTCGAGCAGGCCTTCCTCGCCGAGACGGGCACCGACCAGGACGAGTACCGCAAGTGGCTGCTGGTCGCCGCGACCCGCCTCGACCCGATCCGCGGCAAGGTGCTCCTCGCGCGCGTGATCCGCGCGCTCGACCTGCCGGTGAGCGCACGCCTGCGCTGGCTGGCCTGCGACGAGCTGGTGCGCGTGGACGCCCAGCAGGCGGGGCTGGTGCTGCGCGAGCTCCTGCGCAGCGAGTCGGCGCGCGGCGTGCAGCGCGACCGGCTGCCGCCGGAGCTGCGCGCCACGGTCGTGGAGCAGTTCGCGCTGCGCACCGCGGCGTCCGGGTTCCACAACTTCGTGGCGCGCTACGCCGACACCAAGGACCCGGAGCTCGTCGCCACGCTGCTCATGGTGATCGGTCGCCAGGAGCACGACCTGCCCACGATCCAGGAGTGCGTGAAGGTCCTGGGGCAGGTGCGGGCCCGCGAGGCCAGCGAAGCGATCCGCAAGCTCTTCCAGTCGCCACCCGCGGTGCAGGACAACCCCCTGTTCCGCAACCACTGCCTGGACGCGATCGCGGCGATCGACGGCTCGTCGGCCACCGAGTGGTTCGAGGCGATGCTGCGGGCGGAGAAGCACGAGCTGGTGCGCAACAAGCTCGTCGACCTGCTCAAGCGCACCGCCAACCGTTGAGCCGGCGGCGCGCACGGAACCACGCGTGATCTTCGACACGCACTGCCACCTGCGCTACGGCGGCGCCGACGCCGCCGCGATCGTCGCACGCGCCGCCGCGGCCGGGGTCACGCAGCTCCTCGACGTGGGCATCGATGCCGCGAGCAGCACGCTGGCGCGCGACACCGCGCGTGCCCTTACGGGCGTCGGCTGGAGCGCCGGCCTGCACCCCAACGACGCACGCCGGCTCGCCGAGGAGTTCCCCGCCATCGAGGCGCTGGTGCGGGAAGGCGATTGCCGGGCCGTCGGCGAGACCGGGCTCGACTTCTACCGCGACTGGACGCCGCCCGACCAGCAGGAGCGCGCCCTGCTGGCGCATCTGGAGCTCGCCCGGCGCGCCGGACTGCCGGTGATCCTGCACTGCCGCGACGCGTTCGCCCGCCTCTTCGCACTGCTCGCACCGTACGCGCCGCTGCGTGGCGTCATGCACTGCTTCTCGGGCGGACCGGACGAGGCCCGCACCGCGCTGGACCTGGGCCTGCACCTGTCGTTCGCCGGCCCGCTGACCTACCCGAAGTCCGACGCGCTGCGCGCGGCCGCCCGCAGCGCGCCCCTGGACCGGATCCTGGTGGAGACCGACGCGCCGTTCCTGCCGCCGCAGGGTTGGCGCGGCCAGAAGAACGAGCCGGCCTACCTGGTGGCCACCGTGGCCCGTCTCGCCGCGGAGCGCGGCAGCAGCCCGGACGCGATCGCCGCGGCGACCACCGCCAACGCGCGGGCGCTGTTCGCGATGTGAGCGGATCAGCGGCCGGGGCCCGCGCCGCGCAGCTTCTGCAGCGCCACGATCACCATCGGATCGAACGGGTCCTCGGCCGCCAATCGGTGCAGCTCGCGCTCCGCCTCGCCACGGCGTCCGACCTGCAGCAGGAGTTCGGCCCGCTGCACGCGCACCGAACGATGCGCGAGACCGCGCGCGATGCTCTCGTCGAGCAGGGCGATCGCGCCTTCGGGATCGCCGCGCCGCGCGCGCGCGTCGGCCGCGGTGCGGTAGGCGAGTCCCTTCGGCGGGGCGATGACGAGGCAGTGCAGCGCCGCAGCCTCCGCGCGCGCGAACCACTCGGGGTCGCCGGAACGTTCCCCCACCGCCGCCATGGCGCGGCTCAGCCGCAGCCATGCGAACGGATTCGCGGGATCGCGCTCCTTGAGCCACTCGGCGTGTTCCAGCGCGACCTGCGGGTCGCCGGCCGCGCGCATGCCCAGCTCCACCTCCACCAGGTTCTCGCGCGCCGGACGGTGGTTCGGGTAGATGGCGAGGGCCTCGTGGATGAAGCGGCGCGCCGCCGCGCCGTCGCCGCGCGCGATCGCCGCCAGCGCGAGCCCCGTGGCGGCACGCATCGAGCCGGGGTGCTGGGCGCGCACCTGCTGCCACAGACGCTCCTCGTCGCGGTAGTCGAGGCTGCGCGCCGCCGACAGCACCGCGGCCGACGCCAGCCACAGGGCGGCGGCGGCGGCGAGGCCCCGGCGTACCGCCAGCCGCGCCGCGGCGGCGCGCGGCACGAGCGCGGCGCAGACCAGCGCGGCGCCGGCCAGGGGACCGTAGTAGCGGTGTTCGGAGAGCGGCACGTTGAGCGGGATCAGGATCCACGGCAACGCCGTACCCAGGGCGAACGCGACGCCGAACGCACGCAGCGGATTGCGCGCCGGCCGCCACAGGCCCGCGGCGACGAGGCCCAGCACCAGCGCGGCCCCGGCCGCCACCGGACCGTCGACCGCGCTGCGGTACTCGACGCGCGGATCGAGGCTGAGCCCCAGGGGCACCACCATCTGGGCCAGCACCCGGGGCAGGAGGGTGGCCATGGTCATCAGCTGCGTGGCGGGCGAGCGTCCGGCGCCGACCATCGGATCGTCGCCCTCGTGCCAGCCGCGCAGCGGGACCGCCGCGTGGCCGAGCACCTCCTGGCGCACGGCCAGGTAGACCCCCACCATCGCGACCAGCGGCGCGAGGCGCGCCACGGCCCCGCGCCACGCCACCCGCCGGACGCCGCGCCGCAGCTCGAGCAGCGCGCAGAGCAGGGGCAGGATCACGCCGGTCTCCTTGCTCCCGCATGCGACCACGAGGGCGGCGAGCGTGGCGAGCGATGCGAAGCGGACGCCATCCTGGGCCGCGAGATGCGCGCGCACGCCCCACACCAGCGCGCAGATCGAGAGCAGCTCGCTGCGTCCGGAGATCATGTTGACCGCCTCGGAACCGAGCGGATGGACCGCGAACACCAGCGCGGCGCCCAGCGCTGCGGCGCGGCCCACGGCGAACCGGCGGGCCACCGCGAGCACGCCGGCGGCGGTCGCCGCGTGCAGCAGCAGGTTGCCCAGCTTGAAGCCCAGAGCCTCCGGACCGGACACGGCATGGTTCAGAGCGAAGCTGGCGAGGAGCACCGGGCGGTACATGCGCATGTCCGCCGCGCTGAACATGTCCGGCCGGTGCAGGAACGCGACCAGGTTGCCGAGGTCCCGGATCGCCTCGTTGTCGCGCACCGAGTGGAGGTCGTCGTAGACGAACGCGCCGGCCAGGGCGGTGCCGTAGGCGAGCAGCGCCGCCACGACGACCCACAGCGTGTCCGCTCGCGGGTCGCGCCACCACGGCGCCTGGCTCATGCCATCTGCTCCGCGGCGGCCACGGGCGGCGCCTCGAGCCGGGCGGGCGGCGTCACGCCGGCGAGGCCGGCGAGCAGGCCCGCCAGGCGCGCGCCGGTGGCGTCCAGCGAAAAGGAGCGGCGGTAGGTGGCCAAGGCCGCGGCGCCCATCGCCGGCAGCCGGGCCCGTGCCGCCATGAGTTCCTCCAGGCCGCGCTGCACTGCCGGCACGTCCGCGGCCGGCACCAGCAGCGAATCCGCGCCCGGGCGGAGGAACGTCCGCGCGGCCGGGGTGTCGGCCGTGAGCACGGGGCGGCCCGCGGCCAGCCCGTGGACCACCTTGAACGGCACCACCCACTGGGTCTTGGGCGAGGCGCCGAACACGCCGGCGACCGCATGGGCCTCGTCCAGGAGTTCGCCGAGGCGGGCGCGCGGCACGAACTCCGCCTCCAGGCGCAGCCGGCCCGCAGGCAGGAGCCGGGCCCGCCGGCGGTCGGCCCCGCTGCCGCCGACCAGCACCAGCTCGACGCCCGGGGTGCGCGCCACGGCCTCGAGCAGCACCTCGAGTCCGTGCAGCGGCACGCCCGTGCCGGCGAAGAGCAGGCGCAGGCGTTCGTCGACCCGCGGGCGCCGCAGCGGCTGCGGCGGTCCCTCGTCCGGATCGCTCACCGGGACCCACGCGAAACGGCTGGCGGGCAGGCCGGTGAGAACGGCGGCGCGCGCCGCGTGCTGCGGCGTGTCGAGCAGGACCAGGTCGGCGCTGGCGCACACGCGCCGGTCCAGCCAGCGCAGGGCGCGCGCCGCCAGCGAGTCCGCCGCGAACCAGCGCCGGTCCACCACCGCCGCGTCGTGCACCGGCAGCAGGAGATCGACGGCGATCGGCCCGTCGAACGCCTCGCGGGCCAGGGTGGCGACTGCCTGGGCCGGGTACGGCAGCAGCAGGACGTCGGGCCGGGCCGCAGAGAGCTCCGCGCGCAGGAGCCGGCGCAGGGCGCGGCGCTGGCGCAGCGTAGCCACGGCCAGGCCGGGCCAGCGCCACGGCGCACGCACGGCCCGGCGGCGCGCGGCTCCGTCGGGCCGGGGCTCGCGGTGCATCGCCACGACCTCGCAGCCGGCGGCACGCAGGCCGGCGAGCAGGGCACGCGCACGCGGGTAGCCGGGGCCGACCTCGTAGGCCCCGAACGCCCACACCCTCATGACCGGCGATCCTCGCCCCGCTCGAACCGCATCGCCGCGATCTGCTCGGAGATCAGGCCCAGCACGAAGATCACCGTGGCCTGGGTGAGCAGGAGGCCGGCCATGTTGGTGAACCGGCTCTCGGTGAAGAACGTGTAGGCGTACCAGGCGAGCCCGGCGAGGGCGAACGCCAGGCTCAGCGGCAGGAACACCCGCAGCGGCGCGAAGAACGTGGCGATGCGCAGGATGATCAGCACGAAGCGGCTGCCGTCGCGCAGCAGCCGGATGTGGCTGCGGCCGCCGCGCGGCCGCACCTGGATGGGCTGGAAGCCCACCGAGTAGCCGCCGCGCAGCATCGCCAGGGTGATGGTGCTCGGGTAGGAGAAGGTGTTGGGCAGCAGGTACGCGAAGCCCTTCGCGGCATCGGCCCGGATCAGGCGGAACCCGCTGGTGAGGTCAGGGATCGGCCGGTTGGTCACGTAGCTCGCCAGCCGGTTGTAGACGCGGTTGGCGAGGTTGCGGTACCAGGCGCCACCCGTGCCCCCGCGCGACCCCACCACCATGTCGTAGCGTTCCGCCTGGCGGATCAGCTCGGGGATCGCGGCCGGCGGATGCTGGCCGTCGCCATCCAGCAGGAGGATCCATTCGTGGCGCGCCTCGCGGATGCCGCGCTTCACCGCGGCGCCGTTGCCCAGGCTCTCGGCGTGGCGGACCACGCGCGCACCCGCGGCCGCCGCGATCTCGGCGGTGGCGTCGCGCGAGCCGTCGTCGATCACCAGGACCTCGCTGCGCAGGCCCGGCAGCGCCGCCAGCACGGGAACGAGTTCGGCGAGCAGGTTTGCGAGGTTGGCGGCCTCGTCCTTGGCCGGAATCACCAGCGTGAGGCTGCGCACCCGCGTGGCGGGCGGGGACGGATCCGCCGGCGTCGCGGGGCGGCCCGGGAGTTCCCCGGTGGCCATGAGCCCGGGCAACGCATGGACGTCGGACGCGGCGCCGGCCCGCATCCGCTGGTTCGCCGGCAGGGGGGACACGGCGCTGCTATCGGCCCGTCGCGGCCGCTCGCTTGAGGCGCGCCGCGCGCAGCCGCCGGCGCGCGGCCGGCAGCGGCCGCCCGGAAACGCAGAAGGGGCGGGAGCCAGCGGCTCCCACCCCTTCCTTGGTGCGGACCGACCCTCGCGGATCAGTTCACGACCACGTAGCGCTCGCCATCCAACGCGGTGGCGTTGGCAGCGACCGTGCTGCTCATCAGGCCCGCGGTGCCCGCGAGGAACGCGGCGTTCGCGGCCGGCAGAGTGGCGCCACCGCCGATGCCGCTGTAGCGGGTCGTGGTGTTGCGGCTCGCCAGGACGTCACCGCCCTGGTTGACGAAGAACGTGCGCTTGCCGCTGTTGCCGAACGCCGACGGCCAGGCGTAGCAGCACCACAGCACCTCGGCGCGGGCCGCGTCGGGCGGGCTCGCGCCGACACCGCCGGTGGCGGCCTCGGTCACGGCCGCGGCGGTCGCGTCGGGCAGCAGCATCTGGAACACGTAGCCCGAGCGGACCACGACGCCACCGGCGCCGATGCCACCCGCCTGCATGTTCGAGAACGCCGAGGACAGCACCGGCGGGCTGATGCGCTGCGTCGAGGCGGCGCCCGAGGCGTCGCGGACGCCGACGCCACCGGAGAGCTCGGCGAAGAAGCCGTACTCGCCAGCGCCGTTGTTGTTGGCGTCGATCACGCCGGAGGCCTGGCACTGCGCCTGGGCCGAAGAGATGTTCTTCAGCGTCGCGATCGCCGCGGACTCGTTGGCGTTCAGACGCGCGCTGAGGAGGTTCGGAATCGCGATGGACGCGATGATGGCGATGATCGCAACCACGATCATCAGCTCGATCAGGGTAAAGCCCTGGTTGCGCTTGGTCATGGATCAGTCTCCCTAGACAGCCTTTGGCCCGTGCCGATCGGCACGGACACTCTCCCTCGTTGCTTCCCCGCCCTACACGCCTCAGCGGCCGGGAACGGCCGCGGGAGCCGCGGAGGGCACCCACGTGCGGAAGCTGTCGGTGTCGGCCACCGGCCGCCAGAGCTCGGCATCCTCCGCGAGGAGGCGCCGGGTCTGGCTTCCGTCGGCCTGCACCGCCAACTCCAGCTCTTGCAAGGCACTATCGAAGTTCCCCGACTTCGCCTTGAGGCGCGCGAGGAAGTAGTGGGCCACGCCCTTGGCCGGCAGGGCGCGGCGATAGGCCGCGCCCGCGGCGTCGGCATCGCCCAGCCGCTCGAGCAGCTGGCCGCAGTGGATCGCTCGCATCGGATCTTCCGCGCATTGCGCGGCTTCCCGTGCCGAGGCCAGGGCCTCCGGCCCGCGCCCGAGGGCCCCCAGCGCCAGGGCCTTCTCGAACCGGGACTCCTGGGCGTTCCTCGCCTCCAGCTGCGCCCACTGGCCGGCGAGCACATCGAGGCAGGCGGCCGGATTGCCGCCGAGCCGCAGCGCGCGGGCCTGGTCGAGCACGATCCCGGGCACGGCCTCCGGCGGCACGTCCGCGGCCGCGCGGGCGCGCGCGTAGCTCGCGGCCGCGGCCGCATGATCGCCGCGCAGGTGGTTCAGGTAGCCGCGCAGCAGATGCCCGTCCGCAGCCCCCGGCTCGGACCGCTCGAAGCGGGCCAGGAAGTCCTCGCCCTGCTCGAGCAGTTGCACGCGTGCGGCCAGGGGACGCCCCTGGCGGTCCTTGGCCGGCATGCCACCCGCCAGCTGCAGGTGCAAGCGCGCCGATTCGAGGAGCGTGCCCGGGCTCGCATCGGGCTTGCGCACGAAGCCACCCCACACCAGCGCTGCCACGAGCACGCCGGCGCCGCCATAGCCCAGGAGCCTTCTTGTGGAGTCGTTCACGGGACCTCGCGCGCTCAGCCGCCGGCCAGCTTCTCCTGCAGCTTGAAGATCGGCAGGAACACCGCGAGCACGATGCCGCCCACGACGAAGCCCATCACGCCGATCATGATCGGCTCGATCATCGAGGTGAGTCCCTTCACCTCCGATTCGACCTGCTGGTCGTAGAACTCGGCGATCTTCTCCAGCAGCGAGTCCAGCGCGCCCGAACGCTCGCCGATGCCGATCATCTTGGTGACCATCGGCGGGAACACCGTGGACTGGGACAGCGGATCGGAGAGCGACTCGCCCTGCTTCACGCTCTCCCGCGCCCGGTCGACGGTCTGGGAGATCACGCGGTTGCCGGACGTGGCGGACACGATCTCCATCGCGGCCAGGATCGGCACGCCGCTCTTCACCAGCGTCGAGAACGTGCGGGCGAAGCGCGACAGGGCCACCTTGCGGAACAGCTGACCGAACACCGGCATCTTCAGGATCATCGCGTCCCACAGGTACGCGCCGCCGGGCGTGCGCTTCCAGAACCCGACGCCGAAGAACACGCCGATGCCGGCGATCGCCAGCATCCACCAGCTGTCGCGCAGGAAGAACGCCAGGTCCATGATCATCACGGTCAGGCCAGGCAGCTTCACTTCCAGCGACTCGAACACCGGCTTGAACGACGGCACGATGCCGATCATCAGGAAGCCGGCGATGCCGAACACCAGGAAGAGCGAGATGACCGGGTAGGTCATCGCCGACTTGATCTCCTGGCGAAGATGGGCGGCCGCCTCGAGATAGTCGGCGAGACGCGAGAGGATCACGTCGATCTGGCCCGACACCTCGCCGGCGCGGACCATGCTGACGTAGATGTTCGAGAACACCCGCTTGTGCGGCTCCATCGCCCGGGACAGGTCGGCGCCGCCGCGGATGTCGTCCACCACCTTGTTGAGGCAGTACGAGAATCCCGCGCTCTCCGCCTGGTCGGCGAGGATCTCCAGGGCCTCCAGCATCGGGATGCCCGAGCTGAGCATGGTGGCCAGCTGGCGGGTGAACACCTCCAGCTCGCCCTTCTTGGCCGATGCCTTGGTGGCCACCTTCTTGCGGCCGCCGCGCAGACCGCCGAAGAGCCCGCCGCTCTTCTTGACCTCGATCGGCATGAGCTTGCGCCGCTTGAGGTCTTCCATCACATGAGCCTGGCTCTCCGCAGTGATCGTGCCACTGACGGTCTTGCCGGCCGTGTCCTTCGCCTGGTACTTGAACGTGGTCGCCATGGTCCCTCTCCCCTGACTCCCGGGGCCGCGGCTGCGGCGCCGGATGTGTCGGATCCTCAGTCCGCCATCGTGCTGCGCACCACTTCCTCGAGCGTGGTCTTGCCGCGCAGCACGTTCATGAGCCCAGCACGCCGCAAGGTGATCATGCCCTCCTTGAGCGACTGGTTCTTGATGTCCATCACGTTGGCTCGCTCCACCACCATGCGCCGGACCGGGTCGGTCATGCGCATCGTCTCGAGCAGGGCGAAGCGGCCCTTGTAGCCCTGGTTGCAGCGCGGGCAGCCGACCGCCTTGGCCGGCTGGAACTCCGGACTCGACACCTCGGCCTCGGTGAGGCCCGCCTCGATGTAGACCTTCTTGGGCAGGTCGGAAGGCTGCTTGCAGTGGGTGCAGAGCTTGCGCGCGAGGCGCTGGGCACAGATCAGGATGGTCGCACTCGACACCATGAACGGATCCACACCCATGTCGACCATGCGCGTGATCGTGGAGGGTGCGTCGTTGGTGTGCAGCGTGCTCAGCACCAGGTGTCCGGTGAGGGCCGCCTTGATCGCGATCTCCAGGGTCTCGTGGTCGCGGATCTCGCCCAGCAGCACCACGTCAGGGTCCTGGCGCAGGATCGAGCGCAGCGCACCCGCGAAGGTCAATCCGCGCTTGGGATTCACCGGCACCTGGTTGATGCCCTCCATCGTGTACTCGACCGGGTCCTCGACCGTGACCAGGTTGATGTCCGGCGAGGCGATGTGGCGCACCGCCGAGTACAGCGTGGTGGACTTGCCCGAGCCGGTCGGCCCGGTGACCAGGATCATTCCGTAGGGGCGCTCGCACGCCCACAGGTAGTCGTCGAGGCAGCGCTGCTCGAACCCGAGGCCCTTGATGTCCAGCGCCAGGTTCGACGAGTCCAGGATGCGGAACACGGTCTTCTCGCCCCAGATCACCGGCAGGATCGACACGCGGAAGTCGATCGCCTTGTTGCCGAGCTTCATCTGGAACTTGCCGTCCTGGGGCTTCTGCTTCTCGGCGATGTCGAGCTTCGACATGATCTTGATGCGCGAGGTGACGTTGTTCTGCATCCGCTTGGGCAGTTCCATCACCTGCACCATGTCGCCGTCGCGCCGGTAGCGGACCACCACCCGCTTCTCGAACGGCTCGATGTGGATGTCGCTCGCGCCGGAGGCCACCGCCTCGGCGATGATCTTGTTGACCATCTTCACGACCGGCGACGCCTCGTCGCTGATCGCCGAGAGGTCCATCCCCTCGTCCTCGGACTCGGTCTCCTTCAGCTCGAGGTCGGCGTCCTCGAAGCTGCCCAGGATGTCGCCGACGGTCTCCTCGTCGGAGCGGTACGCCTGCCCCAGGATCTTCTCGATCGCCTCCTCGGTGCTGATCACCGGGCGCAGCTGGCAGCCGGTGATGATCCGGATGTCGTCCAGCTTGACGACGTCGAACGGGTTGGCGACGGCGATGGTCAGGATCGTGCCGATGCGGTCGATCGGGAAGATCTTGTAGTCCTTGGCCACGTCCATCGGCACCGCGTCCAGGACCTCCTTGTTGACCTTCAGCCTGCCCAGGTCGATCGCCGGCAGGTTCGCGGCCCGGCTCAGGTGGGCGAGGATCTCGCCCTCCGTCACGACCCCCTTCTTGACCAGGAGTTCGCTGAGCGGACGGCGCTCCTTCTGCGCCTCCGCCAGCATGGCCTCCCCGTCCTCGGGTTTGAGCTTCCCCGCCTTCTCGAGGATGCTCTTCAGCTTCTTGGCGAGCTGGATCATCGCATCCTGGGGCTCGCGGACGCGCCCGCGCCGCGCGGGTTGCGATCCATGAGACGCTGGAACTCGGCCTGATCGGGCACGTAGGTCATCGCGTCGTCGAAGGTGATCGTGCCGGACCGGTACAACTCGTACACGGCCTGGCTCATGGTCTTCATGCCGGACGCCCCGCTGGTCTGCAGGATCGACATGATCTGGTGGGTCTTGTTGTCACGGATCAGGGCCCGGATCGCCGGGTTCACGATCATGATCTCGGCGGCCAGCGACCGGCCCTTGCCGGTCGACTTCGGAATGAGCTGCTGGCAGACGACCGCCTGCAGCGTGAAGCTGAGCATCGTGCGGATCTGCTGCTGCTGGTGGGCAGGGAACACGTCGACGATGCGGTTGATGGTCTGCGCCACGTCGGAGGTGTGCAGCGTGGCGAACGTGAGGTGGCCGGTCTCGGCGAGCGTCAGGGCGGCCTCGATCGTCTCCAGGTCGCGCATTTCGCCCACCAGCACCACGTCCGGGTCCTGGCGCAGCACCGAGCGCAGGGCCGCCGCGAAGCCATGCGTGTCGGCCTGCACCTCGCGTTGGTTCACCAGGCAGTTCTTGTTGCGATGCAGGAACTCGATCGGGTCCTCGATCGTGACGATGTGGTCCTGCCGGCTGTTGTTGACGTAGTCCACCATCGACGCGAGGGTCGTGGACTTGCCCGAACCGGTGGCGCCGGTGACCAGCACGAGGCCCCGGTTCAGGTTGCAGATCCACTCGCACACCTGCCTCGGCATGCCGATCTGCTCGAAGTCGAACACCTCGAACGGGATCACGCGCATGACCGCGGCGACCGTGCCGCGCTGCATGAAGGCGTTGGTGCGGAAGCGGCCGAGGTTGGCGACGCCGAACGAGAAGTCGATCTCCAGGGTCTTCTCGAACTTGGCGACCTGATCCGGCGACAGCACCGAGTACACCAGCTTCTTGGTCGCCTCGGGATGGAGCACGTCGTGCTCGGTGTCGATCAGCTTGCCGTCGATGCGGATCTTCGGTGGTGCGCCCGCAGAGAGATGCAGGTCCGAGCCGCCGCGCTGGACCATCAGGTTGAGCAGTTCCTCCATCGAGACCATGGTGTCGCCTCCGTCGTGCGGGTCCGCTTGGGCGCTGACGGCGCCCGTCCCCGGTGTATCGGCACCCCCCCCGGAGCGGATTGAGTCTGCGCCCAGACCCGTCCCGGTCTGCGGAACCTGCCGCGTTCGCGGCCGTGTCCGGGCCATGCCACCGCGGCCGGTCCCCGGGCCGGGAGCCGGTCCGGGTCCCGCGCAGGCCAGCCGGCCCCGGACCCGTCGGACGGTCCGATCCGCCGCGCCGCCCGCCCCCCGGAGCCGCCGAGGCTCCTGGCGCGAACGACGCCATGCCGCCGGCGCGATGCCGCCGGCGAGCTCCCCCTCCGCTTCGGCCGGCTCCCGGCGGAGCGGGGCCGGCGCGCGGCTCAGTGATGCCCTTGGTTGTGGGCTTCTTCGGCGGCCTTCTTGTGGCGCGCCACGATGTCGGCCTGCAGGTTCCCGGGCACCTGCTCGTAGTGCGACGGCCGCATGGTGAAGGTGCCTTCCCCCGCGGTGATGGAGCGCAGGTGCGTGGAGTAGTCCAGCATCTCCTTCAAGGGCACCTGGGCCCGGATCACCTGGATGCCCTCGGCGGCCTCCATGCCGGACATCCGCCCACGGATCGTCGAGAGGTTGCCGGCCACGTCGCCGGTGAAGCGCTCCGGCACCTGGATCTCCACCTCCATGATGGGCTCGAGCAGCACGGGGCGGGCCTTGGTGAACGCGTCCGCGAACGCCCGCTCGCCCGCGATCTGGAACGAGATCTGGTCGGAGTCCACGTCGTGGAACTTGCCGTCGTAGACCTCCGCGGTCACGTCCACGACGGGGAAGCCGGCCAGGCCACCCTTCTCGAGGAACTTGCGGATGCCCTTCTCGACCTCGGGGATGAACTGGCGCGGGATCGAACCACCCACCACCGAGTCCACGTACTCGAAGCCCTGCCCGCGCTCGCGCGGCGCCACGCGCAGGTACACCTCTGCGAACTGGCCGCGCCCGCCGGTCTGCTTCTTGTGGCGGTGGTGACCCTCGGCCTTGGCCAGGATCGCCTCGCGGTACGGCACGACCGGCAGGTGGTACTCGGTGGCCACGCCGTAGCGCTTCAGGAGGCGCTGCAGGTTGATCTCGATGTGCAGCGGGCTGTTGCCGGACACCACGAGTTCGCCGGTGTTGGGATCCCGCGACACGTGGAACGTCGGGTCCTCGGCAGCCAGCTTCTCCAGACCGTGGGCGATCTTGGTCTCGTCGCCGCGCGCCTTGGGACGGACCGCTAGCGAGTAGACCGCCACCGGGTACTGGGGCTTGGGGAACACCAGCGGGTGGGCATCCGCGGTGACGGTGTCCCACATGGTCAGGTCCTCGAGCTTGCCGACCGCGAACACGTCGCCGGCGACGACCATGTCCATGGGCTTGGCATCCTTGGCCTGCACCTTCAGCAGCCCGCCCACCTTGTCGTGCTTGCCGGTCCGGACGTTCAGGAACCCCTCCTCGGCCTTCAGGTGGCCGCGCAGGCAGCGCAGGTAGGCCATGCGTCCGACGTAGGGGTCGACCACCACCTTGAACACCTGGGCCGCGAACGGACCGTTGGGGTCCGGCTCGACCAGCTGGTCGTAGCTCTCGCTGCCAGGCTTCGCCGCGTTGCGCGCGCCGTACGCCAGCGGCGAGGGCAGCTCGGCGACGAGGTAGTGGATCAGCTGCGGGATGCCGATCATCTTCGGCGGACACACGGCGAACACCGGCACGAGCTTGCCGAGGCTGATCGCGCGCGACAGGTTCTGCTCGAGCTCCTGCCGGGTGAGCGCGCCCTGGTCCAGGTACTTGGCCAGCAGGTCGTCGTCGACCTCCGCGACGTGCTCCTCCAGGCGCGCGCGATACTCGGCGGCCTTGGGCCCCTCGCCGGCGAGGACGTCGAAGACCTTGCCGAGGCCGTGGCCGCTCTGGTCCGGGTAGGTCACCGGCACCACGCAGTCGCCCATGGCCTCGACCAGCTGCGCGCAAACGCGATCGAAATCGGCGGTGTCCGTGTCCAGGTGGCTCACCAGGACGGCTCTGCCGATGCCGGAACGGCCAGCCTCCTTCCACAGCCGCCGGCCGTGGAAGCTGAGCCCCACGTGCGCGTTGACGCACAGGAACCCGATCTCGGCCATCCGCATGGCCGAGATGGTGTCGGCCAGGAAGTCGGTGTGACCCGGCGTGTCGGCCACATGCACCAGGACCTTGTCGAGCTGGAAGTGGAACAGGTGGCTGCTGAGCGTGTGCTTGCGCTCCTTCTCCTCGGGTTCGGTGTTGCTGATGCTGGTGCCGTCGGCGCTGTTGCCGTGGCGCTGGGTCACCTTGGCGACGAGCGCCAGGGCATCTACGAGACCGGTCTTGCCGCTGTCCGTCTGTCCGAACAGGACGACGTTGCGGATCTCCTCAGGACGGTGGGCCATGATTCGCCTTTCTGCGGGCCCGCGGGCCCGACACGTCGGGGAAGTCGAGTCGCGGCACTATAACCACGCCCCGCACCGGCACATCCGCCTGCTCTCTGGCGTGGCGGCGCCGCGGTGCGGCGGTGCGGCGGATCCGGTGGCTCGACGCAGGACCGGAGAGCGGCGGCATGCAACCCGCGGCGATGAACCCCCGGCCTCGCGGGGCGCGCGCGGCGACCCGGCGGGCCCCCCGCAGGGGCCTGACCCGCTTCCTCGTGGCGCCGGCGCCGCCCCGGCGCGACGCGCCGCCGACCTCCGGCCCGCCCGGCCCGCCCCCGCACCGCGGGGGCGCTGCGGAGGGTGCAGGGGTTCCGGTACGCGCGCGCCGCGATGCGGCGCGCCGGAGTTCACAGGCGGTCGTTGCTGACCGTGATCTCGACGCGCCGGTTCTGCGCCTTGGCCGTCGACGAGGAGCCGGCGACCTTGGGCTCGTACTGCCCGTAGCCGACGATCACGAACGCGTTCTCCGAGATCCCCTGGCGCTCGAGGAAGTTCTGCACCGCCTTCGCGCGCTTGAACGAGAGTTCGAAGTTGTCCTCCACGACCCCCTTGAGCTTCTGGATCGGATCGGTGTCCGTGTGGCCGGCCACGAAGATCTTCCGGCCGCCGTACTTGCCCTTCAGCACCCCCGCCACGCGGCGCAGGGTGCCCTCGGCCTGGGACTTCAGCTTGAACGAGCCGGAGTCGAAGGTCACCGCGCTCTCGATCCCGATCGAGATCATGCCGTCGCGGCGGAACACCGAGACGCCCTGCTCGCCGCTGAGCTCGTTCTGCACGCTCTTCAGCTCGTCGTCCGACCTGGGCGCCGTGGCCTCCTGCGGCTTGGGTTCGCTGGACTTGCGGGCCTCGGCCTCGGCCAGCTGGGCACGCAGGTCGGCGTTGCGCGCGCTGAGGTCGCGAAGCTGTGCGTCGCGCTCGCGGAGCATGTCCTCGTAGCGGTTGGAGCAGGAGGGGAGGGCAAAGAGCAGGGACACAGGGATGAGGATCAGAAGATGCCGTAGAGCCATGGAACACCTGGACAAGGGAAACGGAACGGCCCGACGGCGGCGGTGCGGCGTGGGATTCACGTCGCTCGCCCCCGTCGAAGCAGGACGAACAAGGCAACGAGACAGAGGCCGGCCGTCACCAACAGGATCCACGGCGCGGCGGGCGAAGAGCGCTGCCACTCGGGCAGGTCTTCCAGCAAGAAGCGCAGGAGCGGGACGCGCAGGAACAGGGCGACCACCGCGCCCACGGCGAGGAACGGACCGAAGTAGATCTCGGCCTCGCCGGTGCGCAGGCGATGCCACGTGCCGACCAGGGCGCCCAGCAGGCTGCCCGCGAAGAGCGTGACCAGCACGCCCTGCCAGCCCGTGAACGCGCCGATCGCGGCCATCAGCTTGACGTCGCCCAGGCCCATGGCCTGGCGCCGGAACGCCACGGTTCCCAGCCAGCGGATCCCCGCAGTGCTGCCCGCGCCCGCCACTGCACCGACGATCGCGGTGAGCAGCGAATCGCTGGCGGGTGGAAGCGGCGTGCCGAGGGAGCCGGCGATCCCGGGCACGAACAGGGACCCGAGGATGCCCACCGCACACGCCGAGAGCGTGAGCCGGTCGGGCAGGATGCGGTGGTCGAGGTCGATGAACGTGTTCGCGATGAGGTTGCCCAGGAAGTACGCGTGCAGTCCGAACGCGAGCGCGGCTTCCCAGTCCCACTCCGCCCGCACCAGGTGCAGGCCTGAGGGTGGCACCGCGAACACCAGGCCGTACATCGTCGCGGTGAGCGCCTCGACCAACGGATAGCGGAACGGGATCCGCGCCCCGCAGCACGCCGCGCGCCCGCGCAGCAAGAGCCAGGCGAAGACCGGGACGTTGAGCCACGCAGGGATCGGCTTGCCGCACGCCGGGCAGAACGAGCGCGCGGGGAAGTGCACCGGCCGGTCGCTCAGGACCCTTGCGGGGAGGCGATGGATCAGGACGTTCAGGTACGAGCCGATGCAGGCGCCAAGCGCGATCGCCCCCACCAGTAGCACCCAATCCGTCATCGAGGACCGCCTGCAAAGCACCAGCTCCGGACATGCGCTGCCAGGAATCCGGCCTCCCTGGCCAAAGTGCCGCGCACTGACCTGCGCAGCGACGGGTCGGAAGGTAGCGAGCTCCGGGAACGGAGTCCAGCCGAGCGATGGCAGGGCAGCAGGCTCTCGCGCCGCCTCGCGGCACGGGGTTGCACCCGGGAGCGCGTTCCGCGCGCGTCGCGCCGCTCAGCGCCGCGGGAGCACGCGCACCCGATCCAAGGCAGGGAGCGGTTCCCCTGCTCGTACGGTGGCCCGCAGCAGGAAGCGCACGTGCGAGACGGAGGCGATGGGGATGGACGCCGCCCCCGGCAGGGGGATCGGGGCGCTCAGGGAGCCCGGGTCCAGGAACGGCCGCGTCGTGTCGAATGGGTCGGGAGTGGCGACCTGGATGGCCACGCTCACGTCGCCGCGCGCGACCAGGACGCTCGGCTCGAGGGCGGTCGCACCGCTGCGCGGCAGGGGATACCAGGGGGTCCACGCCTCGACCGTGCAGGAGGCCTGCCCGGCAAGCCCTTGGGTGAAGAGCGGATGCACGGGTACGGGGGCGATGGCATCGCCCTGGACCTCCTCACCGGCAGCCAACACGGCGCCGCTGGGGATCCGGCCCGCGAGACGGATCCGGGTGCCGCTCACCAGCGCCAGAGCCGACGCCTCCCGCAGCCGCCTCTCGTCCCTGTGCTCGACCCGCCCCTCGACGGCGAGCTCGTCCCCGGCAACCAGCGCGCACCCCGCGAGCCCTGCGATCGCGGCCACGGGCTGGTCCGAGCCGGCCGCCGGCGCCGTGCCGGCCGGGGTCTCGAGGCGCAGGGTCCCGTCGATCCGGATCGTCGTCAGGGAACGCAGGACCAGGGGCTGCTCGCTGCGCACCGTCACACACACCCCGGCGGGGATCTCGATCGCGGAGAATGGGAACTCGTTCCCGGCGGAGCGGACTCGGGTGCCGTCGCCGCGGTCGAACGCCACGTCCGGCTGCAGGACCATGTCTGCCACCGGGCGGAACACGCCAAGGCTGCCGTCGCCCGCCTCCTGGCGGAGCCGCGGGAGGGCCAGCCCGCGCATGACCTCGAATCGCGGCCGGCCGTGAGCGGTGGGCGAGAAGGCCACCGGACGATCGAAGTCCTCCTCCAGGAGGACCGGCTCGGCGCCGGCGAAGACCCGTACCGGCAAATAGCCCGAACCACCCGCGGGCGGACCGACTGGACGGCCGCGATAGTCGACCACGGCGTGGCTCCCGCCCTCGAGGACCAGGAAGAGCAGTTCGCCCTTGCGCACGCCCGCCTCCGGATCGAGCGCCACCTCCACGCTGCAACCCGGGTACGGATCGAGCGGATCGGCGAGCACCCGCACGGCGCTCACCCTCACCTCCTCGGCGCCCTCCCGGACGCGCACGGCCCGGAACGCGTGCGGGGTCAACGAGTCCGGCAGAGGCGGCAGGGTGAAGGTGATGCGGATCGTGCCGCCGGATTCGGCCATGGCCACCTCCTGGCTCGCGACCCGGAACGGTTCGGTGCCGTCCCCCACGGGCAGGAGGGGCGAGGCGTGGCCGGGGGGCACCGCAGCGACGGTGCGGAACGCCCACTCGTGCACCCGGTCCAGGACCCTGCCCGATGCGTCCCGCACCGCATTGGCGCGCGGAAACCCCGCCACGTGCAGGCGGTAGGTTCCGCCCATCCGGAAGCTGCCATCCGAGAGCCCCGCGGCCAGGGGCGGGTGCGGCTGGAACACCACCGAACGGGAGCGGACCTTGAGCGCGCCCCGCACAGCGCCCCCGGATTCGTCCGTGACCCAGACGGTGTCCGGCGAGATCGAGTACGGGTCCAGCGGTTCGCTGAAGTAGACGGTGAGGTCCTGGTTCAGGAAGAGCGCCGGCCCGGTACCGCTCGGCCCCAATTCCGGAACGACCCGGACCACCGTGAGCGCGGCGGCCGCACCCGGGCGCTCGCCACGGCACGCCAGGAGCGCGAGGGCGAGACCGAGGAGCGGGGCTTGGACCTTCCAGGACATGTGGCGCGGGTGCGGCGACGAGCCATACGGCCGCTTGCTCCCATTCTCCACGGCGAAAGACGCGCGCGCAGAGCTTCCTCGGGGCGCCGGACGTCCGCTCCCCTGGATGCGAGGCCGGCTGCGGGCGGGGTGGGCGCCAGGCCCGGCGCCCCCCGGCGGGAGGCTCGGGCACCGGCCGCGCCGGTGCGGCCCGGCGCCGGGGGCTCCCGGCGCCGGCGGCACCTCGATGCTGGCGGGCGGCGGATCAGTTCGGAACGGCCACGCGGTAGACGACCGCGATGCTCCTGAGGGAGGGCGAGAGCGCCGGCACGACCTGGGTGTTGTTCTCCATGACCACGCGCACGTTCATGTAGCGCGGCAGGAGCCCGGTCGCGACGTTGCGGATCGTGTCGATCTTCTCCTCCTCGACGTAGACCGTGAGGCCGGTCGCCGCGACGCGAGGCAGGTTGCCACCACCCGAGATGTTGAGCGGGTCCTTGTTGGAGTTCGGCACCGAGTACCGGTAGGCCTCGCACGCGTAGTGCGGGTTCAGGAGGTTGCCGCGGTCCGTGGTCTCGGCCGGCTTGCGGTCGTAGATCGAGTTGGAGTTCTCGAACGTCTGCGCGAACCGGTACTCGAGCTTCACCTTCGTGCCGGCCGGCTGCGCCGTCGGCGGCGGATCGACGATCGAGGTGAAGTCCTTCACGAACACGGCCGGTCCGATCGTGGTCAGGTCGGGGACGCCAGCGGCGTTGCCGAGCCCGGGCCACGTCGTGTTGATCGCGCCCTGCAGGGCGTGGCGGTTCGGCTGCAGCGTGTCGAAGAACCCGAAGGTCATCGTCGACACCTTGCGGACGAAGTCCGCCTTGGCCCAGTGCGTGTGGCTGTCGCCGAAGCTGCGGGTCTTGTAGAGCCCCTGGATCGGGTCGCCGAGACCGACGTCCTTGATCCAGATCTGGCTGGCCACGAACGTGTTCTCCGGGTCGACCTTCACCTCGACGTTGTTCTGCGGGTCGAAGCCGCCGACGTTGTGGACGCGGAACTTCGGCCAGTCGTAGCCGCGGCACGGATGCGGGGGCTGGATCGCCAGGGAGTTGTAGTAGCCGCAACCCAGCACGGTCCCCGGCCAGTTCGGCCCCACGAGCGCGATGTGGAAGAGGTTGGCGCCGGCGGCGATGCCGTTGGCGATGTTGTCCGGGTAGACCTTGAAGTCCATCAGCAGAGGCAGCGCGATCGGATCGTGGTCCAACGCGCGCCAGCCGAGGAAGTCACCCTCGTCCAGCACGTACATCGTTCCGCTGAAGCCCGCCGGGAGGCGGTCCGGCACCCAAGGCGAGCTGACATGCGCGGTGCGATCCCGGCTCGGCGGCAGCCCGTCGGGCTGGCGCGCGCCGCCCAGGCCCGTCACCTTGCCCTCGACCGGGTCGATCGAGACCAGGCGCGAGTCGCGCCACGTGAACGTGCGCTCGAACTTCGGGTACGGCATGTAGAGCGTGCCGGTGGCGCCGATGAACGACTCGTTCGGGTTGATGGTGTAGATCTTGTCCTTCACCACCTCGGTCATCGTCGTGCCGCGGAGCGGGTTGTTGGCGAACGTGTCGCCGAGCCCGCTGAGCAGCGAGTCGCAGTCCAGCGCGCACGTTGGCGGCTGGCCGGGCGCGGTCGGCGGCGCGAGATAGAAGAGGATGTCCGGCCGCCGGTCCGAGTGGCCCATCGAGATCGAGTAGCGGTCGAACACGTCGAAGAGCACCGGATCGTTGCGCCAGCTGGCCCAGTGCATCTGCTCGACGTCGAGCACGAACTGGGTCGGGTCGGTGTAGCTCAGCCCGAAGTCGTCCTCGCGGTAGGTCATCTGCACGCGCCCGCCGCGCGGCTGGTGCGGCTCGACGATCCCGCCGAACGTGCGCGGGCCGGGCGGCGGCTGGAACACCAGCGGCGGGTTCAGGTTGGTCGCCGTCATGTTGGGCGTCAGGTAGAGCGGTCCCAACGGCGCGGCCGGGGTCAGGTTCGGGTTCGCCGGCGGCGGCTGCGAGATGGTGTCCAGGCAGTGGCCCTTGTCGTAGCGCAGGATCGACCCCAGCGTCTGTCCGTCCGCGTAGCTGGTCGAGCGCGACGTCTCCGCCGCGAAGAGCCGGCCGTCGCGCAGGGCGAACTGGCCGAAGATGTCCACCGAGCCGGGCTTCGTGCCGTCCTCGTCGGCGTCCGCGAACCGGTAGATCCGCGAGCCCACGTGGTTGTTGTCGTCGCTGGGGTCCAGCGTGTAGCTCGCCGACCAGTTCGTGTTGGTGGCGGTGACGCGGCGATCGAAGACGTCGACCGTGTTGCGCGAGAGGTCGAACGCCCCCCTCTCGCCCAGGATCAGGTGCAGCCAGTACCGCTCGGCCTTGGTCTTCTCGTGGAAGTGCCCCAGCGGCTGGGTGAGCCGCAGCAAGGTGCCGTCACGCTCCTGGTCGATGAGGCGCGCGGCCAGGATCGACAGGCTGGACGGCTTCGGCTCCTTGATCAGGGCTGCGACGTTCTCGTCGGTGAAGTAGCTGTTGCTCAGGAAGAAGTTGTCGAGCGGCTGCACCGAATCGAGGTCCATCGGCTCGCTGAAGCGCAGCGCCACCGAGGCCGAGGCCTTGATCAGCGTCCCACGCGGGATCGGCTGGCGGTTCGCGTCCAGCAGCGGCGGGGCCGGATCGACGACCATGAACTCGCTGCGCCGCGTGGTGTCGGACACCACCGCGTTGCCGAAGCTCGCGTTGTACGGGACGTTCTCGTAATAGAAGCAGCGCAGCTTGCAGTCGGCGCCCAGCGGCAGGTCGCTCTTGACGAACGTGACCTGGTTGCCGGCCGGGTCGGTGAAGTCCAGCGAAGCCACGCGCACGCGCACGATGGACGCGCTGCCGTTGTCGGTGCCCGCGGCGTCCAGGCCGAGGGTGGGCAGGGCGGTGTCGCCCAGGACCGTGCCCACGGCGAGGTTCTGCAGGATCTCCGTGCGGATCCGGTAGCGCTGGTTGGTGCCGGGCACCGGCACGTCCTGGCTCAGCAGGTCGCCGGAGCGCAGCGGCTCGTCGGTGGGCACCTTGCTGGGTCCGCCAGGGAAGCCCGTGCTGGCCACGAGGCCGCCGTCGACGAACGGCACCCGGCCGCGCACCGGCAGCTGGGAGTACCGCTTGTTCAGGGTCAACACCCGGTTCTGGCGGTCGATCTCGATGATGCCCATCGAGACGTCCGCGACCAGCATCGGCCGCTCGTTGTCCACCAGGACGCCCACCCGGCCATCCGCCTGGTTGCCAGAGCGGAAGTCGCGGATCACCGCGGTGTCGCCGCGCGCGTCGATGCCGTTCAGCTCCGGCACGGCGTCGGCTTCGACCCGGAAGTTGCGCGACACGATGCCGGAGGTCGGCATCGCGATCCGCAGGTTGGCGGTGACGTTGTCCTGGCTGGCCGGGAGACCGTTGCTGGACTGACCGCCCAGGGTCTCGCCACCGATCAGCGTGGTGTCGGCCACGATGGCATTGCCCTTGGCGACCAGGCGCGTGCTCAGCGGCCGGAACGCAGCGCCGGGCTGTGCGGTCTTGGGATCGGCCCGGAACTCCAGGAACTGCACGGCCGACGGATTCGCCTGCAGGAACGCCGTGTCGATGCTGAGCTGGCGGTCGAAGGTGAGCTTGATGGCGGCGTTGCGCGGCACCACCGGGATCGGGCGGTTCACCGTGTTCTGGCCGCGGTACGAAGCCGGCACCTCGTTCAGGAACGCGGTGGCCTCCTGCAATGCGGCCTGGAACCGCCCCTTCTCCGTGGGTGCGGTGTCATCCCAGAGGATCACGAGCTCCTCGTGCCCGACCGTGACGTCGAACGGCCGGAACCGGAAGTCCGCGTCCTGGCGTTCCTCGCCCAGCGCGTCGAAGAGCGGTTGCGTCTCGATCGTGGCGCTCACCACGACGTCGCGCTCCACGAGCACCGGCACGCGGTTGTAGACCGCGCGACGGTCCGCGACGCCGGGGTTCACCCGACGGTACGCGTACACATCCACCAGCCTGCCGTACTCGACCTTCAGCAGCTTGGCGGCGCCGCCGACCGAGGTGCCGGGCGCGCCCTCGCCGCCCGAGCTGCCGTCGCAGCCGGCCAGCAGTGCCACCGCGAACGTGGCGCACAGGACGAGGCCGCTGCGCCACGGGAGATGCCTGGACTTGCCTCGCGCCAGACCGCCGCGGGACTGAGGGGCGGCATGGCCGGAGGAGTGGGACCGCGAAGCGGCGGTTGGACAGCTCATGTTGGGTCTCGGATTGCGGAATGCGGGTGGTGCAGGAGGTCGGCGGCCGCAGCGGCCTCCGACCTCCACCAGGAACTAGCTCTGCTGGATCGATCGCGTCACTGACTGTGTAGGACCCGCGTCACCAGCGCGGGCTCGGGCTCGCCGCCGCGGCGGCGGCGAGGAACTCAGAACCGATAGGGGATCACCAGGTCCAGGACCGACGGACGCGGGTCCGACGGGCTCAGGCTCACACCGGGGCGCAGGTTGCCCGGCTCCTCGGAGAAGAGCAGATTGAACTGGACCTCCCACTGCACGAAGGCCGCGGCGAACTGCCGGATCTCCTCGACCTTCGCCGCGGAGTTCACGTCGAAGAGGAAGGTTCCGACCTGGTTGGGGAGCCGGTTCAGATCGATGCGGGTCTGCCCCGGAGGCTGGTAGTTCGGCTTGCCCGGATCCTTGTGGAAGGCGAAGCCGAAGCGCACGTTGGCGTACGGCACGTTGCGCCCGTTGGCGATGTACGACGGGCCCAGGCCCACGGCGCGATCGGTGACCAGGCGGAAGAACTTGGCGCGGATCACCATGGTCTTCACGTCGGTCTCGCTGTTGCCCACTCCCGGCAGCGCACCGGCCGGGTCGAGGAACACCGCGCTGTCGCTGTGGCCGAGGATCCGGAAGTCCGTCACCACGGTGCCATTGAGGTTCACCAGCTCGGCGCGGTAGTGCGCGAACCGGTCCCTGGACACCACGCCGAGCGGCGCGTTCGCCAACCGCACCTCATAGGCCGGCTGGCCGTCGAAGGTGGCGTTGGCGTTGGTCGACACGATGTTCAGCGTGATGTTCTGCAGCTCGGCCGGGATCGGGTAGATGACCGGCACGCTCGGCTGCGTCGCGTCGTAGTTGGCGTAGCCGACGTAGTTCGCCTGGCTCAGGTTGGTGCCCGCGAAGTAGTACGCGGGGCCGGTGCCGAACCCGGTCTGCGGGTCCTTCACCACGCCGCGCGGCAGTCCGTCCGGCGCGTTGATCTCGCGCCGCACCGCCGCGCCGAGGTCGATCCAGCGCGAACGGGCCCGCGACAGCGGACCGAACGGGCACGGCATCAGGATCGGCGAGGGGCGGATGTCGCCTTCGCCGTCCACGCCGGTGGTACCGCCTTCCCAGGCGGCCTTGAGGTTGATCAACTGGTTGTTGTCGTCGACGAACTGGCCGCTGGCGTTGGGGAAGCCGCGCCAGGCGATGTAGCGCTGCTTCTCGGTCCCGGTCAGGATGTCGGTGCCGCGCCGCACGATGATGCTGTCGTCCAGCACGGTGTTGGTCGTGTCGGCGTTGTTGCCGGCCGGAGCCATGAGCTGGACGATCCCCATGCCGCCCATCGCGCCGGTGGGGTTCTGGTCCCACGCATCGGGGATCGTGGGCGGCGGGTACTTGGTGTCGATCTGCGCGCCACCGAAGGAACCCTGGGTGCCGACGCCGCCGTCGGCCGAGATCGCGAAGTCGTAGTTGCGGTTGGCGTAGGTCTCGCCCTGCACCGTGAACTCGATGGTGCGGGCCGCCATCAGCACGATCATGCCGCCGGCGCCGCCGGCGCCGCCGCCACCCTGGTTGTTGCCGCCGGCCTGCTCACCGCCACCGCCATTGCCGCCGTTGGCGAGGATCTTGCCGGACGGGCCGACCTTGATGGAGCCGAGCGCCTTGATGATCAGGACGCCCGCGCCACCACCGCCGCCGCCGCCCTTGTTGTCGTTGATCCAGCCGGGGTTCGCGCCGCAGACGTTGCTGCGGTCGCCGCCACCGCCGCCGCCCTGGCCGCCGACCGGAGCGAGCAGCTCGCCGGTGATGCGGATCTGGCGGTTCACGTCGATCGCGGAACCCCAGTAGTTGTTGTCCCGCCGGGCATCGGTGAACACCGCCACTCCGGAGTTGCCGCCCGGCAGGCTGCGCGTGGTCGAACCGCTGGCACCGATGCAGCCGAACCCGCCGATGCCGCGCTGCTGCGGGAACTTGTTGCCGGTGGTCTTGGCCGGGAAGTTGGGATCGCCCTGCACGGCCATGGCACCACCACCGCCGCCCGATCCGCGGTTGCAGGTCGAGGTGCAGCTGAGCTGGCCACCCTGCCCGCCCTTGCCCGCCGCGTTGCCGGCGCCGTTGCCAGCTTCGCCGCGCTCCGAAGGGCCGTTCACGTTCGGGCTGCCGCGGCCGCCGGCGCCGCCGCCGCAGGCGCCGACGCCACCTGCGGTCGGGAAGTTGGCTGCGTTCAGGGTGTCGACGCGCGCGCCCAGACCGCCGTTCACGGTGAGCGTGCCGTTGACGATGAAGTCGCCGGTGATCAACCACACCATCGGCCGCGTGCCGGTGCCGATCACCGTCACGCCCGAGGGGATGGTCACGTTGCGGAAGTTGAACACGCCGCCCTGCACGTTGATCGGCGGCGCTCCCTTGGGAACGATCTGGGTGAAGTCGGTGTTCAGCACCACCTCACGGGAGGCCGGCTCGTAGTCGAGGATGGTCGAGGTGCCCTCGAACTCGAAGTTCGCGCGGATGAAGCCCTGGCCGAGCTCGGCGCGCGGGTCGAGGAACGCCGCGTCGGGATCCACCTGGTTGGTAGAGTCGAAGCCCTCCACCACCGCATCGAACTGCGGCTCGTAGGACTGCCGCGTGTTGAACTCGGCGAAGATCCGGTTGTAGCCGACGTCGTTGACGTTGGACTCGCCGGCGATGTCCTCGAGCGTGTTCTCGACGATCACGCGGATGCTCGCGTTGTTGGGCAGCACGCCCACCGGCCGCAGGACCAGGGTCGAGCCGTCCAGGGTGTTGACCTCGAGGTCCACGTCGGCCGGGATCCAGGCGTTGCGGCCACGGAGCGGATCCGGGTCGTCGTACTCGAGGAACACGCGGCCGCGACGGCCCGGATCCCGCGTGAGCGGGTCGGTCTCGACCGTGACCGGCACGTTGGTGCTGGCCGGGTTCAGGGGCTGGTCGAAGCGCAGGCGCACCTCGACCGCTGCCAGACCGAGCTTGTTCAGTGCCACCCCGGTGCTGTCGCTGGGCGTCACCGAGAAACCGGCGCGGCGCGGGCCGCCGGCCTTGGTGTCACGGAAGAGCTGCGAGGGCGTGGTGCCGTCCGCGGTGGAGAACTGGAACGAGATCGGCTGGGCCACGCTCTTGCCGCGGCTGTCCTTGAGCACCGCGCCGTTGCGCGGATCGCCGCCCACGATCTGCACCACGTACCGCCTGCCGGGACGGAATCCGCCGTCGTCGTAGGCATTGTTGGTGGGGAACCGGGGCACGAACTCCAGGCGGCGCCCCACGTCCGCGTCGCCCGGCGCCGCGGAGAGCCGGAACGTCCCCGAAGGCTGCTCCGACACCGGGTCGCCGTTCAGGTTGAACACCGCGAAGCTGATCGTGTTCAGGTTGGCCGTGGCGAGATCGACGGTGTTGCTGAAGTCGATCGAGATCGGCTCGTTCAGGAACAGTCGCCCGTTGTTGGCAGGCTCGGTGCGCAGCACCAGGAAGTCGCCTCCCGTGCCCTTGATGGCCGAGGAGTCGCCGCCGCCGGAGCAGCCGGCGAGCAGGAACGCCAGCAGGGCCGCCGGCAGGGACGCGATCCGGATGGTCTTCATCGTCATGGTCTCCTTGGTCACCGTCGCGCCAGCAACCGAGGACGCGCGGTCGTCCGGTCCTGGTAGCCACGTAACGGGGGTGGGGAACTCGTTCTGGTTCTGCGTAGCAGGGCTCATCAGGGTAACACCCGCGCCGGAGGGTCGGCGGGAGTGGAGGGAAGGGTCGATGGCAGGGACGCCAGGGTTCATCGCGTGCGCTCGAAGCGGTAGGTGACGGCGAACGACTGGACCGACGGGGTGGCAGGCGGCACCACGTCGACGTTGTTCTTCATCAGGAAACGCCAGTTGAAGTACTTCACGTCCTGCGGCTGGAAGCTCTCGTTCGGACCGGCGAACTGGCTGGTGAACCGGATGTCCATCAGCGCGTTCGGGTCCTGCGCATACTCGGTGACGTTGCGGTTGTAGTAGTAGGTCCAGGTGTTGCGCGGCTGGCCGTTCAGCGACCGGTCGTCGAACTTGCGGATGTGCGCGTCGCCGGCCTTGAACGGATCGAGGGGGAAGTTCTCCTCGTCCGGAACGGTGCGGTAGGTGTCTTCCTTGGCGCGCCAGGGCCCGAACACCGTGGCGCTGACCTGGGAGAGCTTGTCGATCACGCCCGCGCCGCGGAACTCGACCGTGACCGAGGTGCCGCCGGGCAGCTTGTCGAGGGTCGGTTCGAACTCGTAGTTGAACACCGGCAGGCGGTCGGCCGGCTGGGTGCCGCTGAAGTACGGTCCGAGCCGGGGATCGATCACGCCGCCCGTCGTGGGCATCCGGTGCGGGTTCAGGATCTCGACGAAACCGTTGGTGACCACGGTCGACCGCTTCAGGAAGTCGGCCATCAGCCAGTACACGGTGTTGTCGCCGTTCGAGGTCCGGTTGCCCTGCGGGTCGTAGCCGCCCTGGGCCCGGCTCCATCCCTGGTTGCTGGGATCCATCAGGATCGGCCGGCCGCCGGTCACGCGACCGCCTGCGGAGAGCACGCGGAAGTTCGGCTGCGGCGCCGACTGCACCGCGAGCGCCACCTGCCAGCCGTTGGAGCCGCTGGCGATGAATCCCTCGCCCACGGGCAGGTCGGGCGAGTCCGGATAGACCCAGAAGTCCGCGAGCAGCGGCAGGCCGATCGAGCCCACCTGCCCGCCGGTGAGCAGGTCGCGCCGCGTGCGCTGCACCAGCCAGTACTCGTCGGAGTTCTGCCAGGCACCGAAGTTGAACGCCGGCTGGCCCTGGGCATTGGTGCTGACGTAGCGGCCCTGGCCGGCCAGGAAGGGCGACACGATGTAGGCGGTGTAGGCCCGGCGCGTGCCGTCGTTGATGTCGGCGCCGACCTGGCTGTTGGCGCCCTGCACCGGCTGGGTCTCGTCGCGCCACACGAAGTACGGCTTCTGGAACTTGGGCAGAGGCAGGAAGCGGTTGACGTTGTTCGGCTCGGTGATCGCGAGGCTCGCGTCGATCACCAGGTTCTTGTCTGCGAACGCCGTGTGCGGCGCCGGGGACGAGACCTCCTTCGCGCCGGCCAGCGTGACGTTGTAGGCGAAGTTGTCCGCGAACACCGTGCTGAGGCCGGAGGAGGGCAGGGTCGGCAGCGCGCCGACCTGGCCCACGCACGGCTCGGGCCGCCACTCGGAGTGGCCGACGAAGAGCGAGAGCCGGTCGAACGCGTCGTAGGTGATCGGCGCGCCGGCGAACGGCGCCCAGAACATCTGCTCGAGGTCCAGGTTGAAGTCGAACGGGTCGGTGCGCGAGAGGCTCATGTCGATCTCGCGCCACACGGTCTGCAGCCGCGCG
>JADLFX010000018.1 GCA_020849665.1 Planctomycetota bacterium
CGCTCCAGCTCCTTCTCGAAGCGCGGACGCCAGCAGGTGCAGCATGCCACCAGGTCGCCGAGGTTCTTCCTCTCGACCAGGGCGACGTGCTCCAGCCCCGCAAGTGCGTAGTCGCCGGTGGCCAACGTTGTACGCCGGACCTCGAAGGGCAGGCCGGTGGCGCGGACGACCTCGGCCAGCGGTAGCGGCCGCTGCTCGCGCGTGTCCACGGTGATGGTGTGCAGCGGCTTCACCGCGGCGCCACCTCCGACTCGGAGAGCCGGGCGAGCATGTCCAGGGCGTTGATGTCGGAGGGCAAATGTAAACCATGGTTTACATTTCCGATCGTTGGGTGAGCCGCCAACTTCATGAGCCGTGCGGCCCATTGCCTACTGAACTCCATCGGCTTGGCCACGGCATCCTCGTGGTCGGCGAAGAGCCGGCCGAACTGGCCGGCGCCGGTGGGCAAATGCGTCTCATGATTCGCTTTTGCGAGCGCTAGGCGCGCGGCGATGTCGGCGGGCAAATGTCGCTCACGAGAGACATTTGAGAGGGACGGGCGCGCGGCGATGTCGGTTGGCAATTGTGCACCACGATGCACATTCCCGATCGCCGGGTGCGCGGTGGGCAAATTCGTAGCATGCTTCAAATTCGAGGCGGCGGGCAAATGCGGCGCATGCGCCGCTTTTGGGCGGGACGCACCGGGCGCGCGGGCAGGGGGCAGATGGGTCGCATGCGACCCATTTGAGCGCGTCACCGCCTGCGCCTCCCCGTCGCGGCCCATGCGTGCATGAGGGCGAACGCGACCAACAGCAGCAGCGCCAGGTCGATGGTCACGGTTGCGATCCCCCCCACTCGATGCGGGCGGTTGTGTTGTGCGTCAGCTCGTAGGTGGCATCTAGAGGTTGCACCAGGATCGGCTCGCCGCTCAGCGCGGGGCCGTCGAAGAGAACGGCATGGGCAACCTCCTCGGTCCCGCCTCCCAGGTAGGAGAACGACAACGGCGCCGAGGGCTTCGCCACGGTCCAGGTGCTCGCGTTGCCGACGGTGACGTTCCACGCGGTCGGTGCACGCGGCACGAACAGGCTCCGATCGAACACGTCGGGCGCCAGGAGGAACGGGGACAGGTCCGCGCGGGTCGTGCTCCAGCCGAGCGGGAACGCGGGCGGCACGTAGGAGGAGTCCAGTAGGCCGACGCCGAACGTGGTCGGGTTGCCTCCCGGCATCGTGCCGTTCAGCGCCAGGCGCAGCAGGACCTCGACCCCGTGCGACGTGTAGAAGGCGGTGGCGTTTGCGTATGGCCCCTCCCCGATGTTCACGCCGGCCAGGGTCACGCGCTGGCGTGCGCTCACGGGGCACGGTTGCAGCGGCGCGAAGTAGATCAGCGTGGAACCCGGATCCGTTCCAAGTGCGATCGCGGCGCCGGCCAGGTCGAAGCTCGTGAGTGCATCGAAGGTCAGCGGTGCGGCCGCGCGGGCCTGCATGATCGGCTCGGATCCGGCACGCGGGCCGACGGTCCAGGTTCCATCGGCGCGCGGAAGGAACCCGCTCACGTAGTCGATGCCGGGGCGCAGATCCCAGGCGATGCTTCCCAGGTTCTCACTCGATGGCCAGACGACGGTGCCGGCCTTCACCAGCAGCACGTCGAACCTGTCGAGCGTCGCGCCCGCGAGGGTCACGCCGCGGAGGCCGAGGCTCAGTAGCTCGGCCGCGCCGCGGTAGGTCAGGAACGGGCCGGCCACGTCACCGGCCCCGCTTCCGCCGCGGTTGCGCGCCGCCGGTCATCTTGAAGTCCGCCAGTGCATCTAGCTCGTCGATGCTGCCGAACTCGCTGCGGACGGCGGGCCGCTTCCACAGCTCGCGGCAGTAGAGGCCGAGGATCGTCTTGACCTTCCCGTCATCCGCGCCGGCATCGCGGGCCGCTTGTGCGTGGTCCACGGCGGCCCGCAGCGCTTCGTCGAAGTCGGTGGGCAAAGCGGCATCATGATGCCGGTTTGGTCCCGACCCCTCGCGCAGCAGGCGCTCGCGCTCGGCTAGGGTGGCGGCCTTCACGGCAGCGGTCGCGGCGGCGGTCGCTCCGGTGGTGCTCGAAACGCGAAGGTGTTGGGGTAGCCCCCCCATGCCTCCGGCGCGATCCTGGGCCAACGTCGGCCCTCGGTTTCTGCGGATGTCGGGCGGGGTTCCCGGATCTGCGGCCCGAAGCTGCTCCTCGGCCTCCTGCACGAGCGTGGCCAGGCGAACCTCGCGCACGCGGTCAACGGTAGATCCCGACGGTGCGTCGCCGGGGCCGAGTAGGGCGGACTCGATCTGCCTCTGCATGAACGCGGGTAGCGCGCGCAGGCGCTCCAGCACGGTCTTGGTCGGGGTGCTCATCGGGTGCACTCCTCGCCGACCAGCAGGCGCGCCTCGGTGCTCAGTGCCTCGTGCTCGCGGCGGGCGCGCTCGTGCTGCTCCTCGACCTCGTGCAGCTCGCGCCGCAGGCGCTCCAGAAGATCCTGGAGAACCTGCAACTTGGTCGCCTTCAGCTCAACCTTCGAGAACTCGGCCGAGGCGGTCTCCTTCAACTCGCCCTCGGTCTCGGTGATCCGGCGGCGCAGCTCGATCAGCTTGCCGCTGCTCACCTTGATCCCGCTCGCGGCCGTCCGAAGTTCATGCTGGAGTGACGGGTGCAGCAGGGCCAACAGCTCGCCCACGGCATCGGCGGCGGCGCGGCCGGCAACCTGCGCCTGCTCGACCTCGGAGCGCGCACGGCGCAGCTCGCCCTCGGCGGCCTCGCGTCGGGCACGTAGCGCGGACTCGGCCACCTTGATCTCCTCCATCTCGCGCGTGTGGTGCTCGAGGGCGTCGCGCATCGCGGAGCGCAGCTCGGGCTCGCGGGCGGCCTCGAGTAGAAGGTGGTCGAGGCGCTGCCTCGTGGCCACCAACTCCTCCAGGACCTCGCCAGTGAGGTTGAGGCGCTGCAGGAGGCTCGCGGTCGCGGTGGCGTCGATGCTCGGCCGCTTGCCGGCGGCCAGGGCGCCCACCAGGTCGGCCAGTGCGATGCGGTCGGCGCGCGCGGCGGAGTCGGTCGCGCTCGCAACGGAACTCAGGAAGTCGGGAATCGTGATCGTGCTCATGTGGCGTTCTCCGTGTCGGTGGTGAAGTCGTCCTCAGACATCTCGATCTCCTCGGGCTCCTCGCCCTCGGGACCGGGCGGCGGTGGCGGTGCCGGCAACGGTCTCCGGTAGTGCTCCACCAGCAACTCCAACTCCTCGACCAGGACGTGCAGGCGCTCCGGTGGGGCGCCCCATCCGGTGAACTCCTCGACCAGGCGCCCACCCAGGTGCCGCA
>JADLFX010000019.1 GCA_020849665.1 Planctomycetota bacterium
GAACGTCGAACGCGAGATGGCTAGTCTTGGTCATCGGTCGGTCCCTCCGCCTGCGGCTCTGGCCGCGAAGCGATTCGAGGCTAACCCGCGCACATGCGCAGCGGGCCGACCGCTTCATCCTGTCTGAATCCGGGTCCGCCGGGCCGGCATGCCCGGGTCGCGAGCTCCGCCTCAGCGATCCGGCATGCCGCCGTCGGTGGGCTCGGCGCTGACGGTCAGGACCCGCAGCAGGTCCTTGATGCGCTCCTCGACCCGGTTGATCGACAGGACGTTGTCGATCACGATCGCCTCGCGCGACGTCGAGGGGTAGAAGACCAGGCGCCCGCTGCGCAGCAGGAGATGCTCGAACAGGTCGTAGATCTCCTTGTGCATGCGCAGGCCGGCGGTCGGCATGCGGGTGATGTCGCCCAGGTAGCCGTGGTGGTGGAGGATCTCGAGGCTGTTGACCTCGTAGTAGTTGAACCTGGTGTTGACCAGGACCAGCAGGAACACCAGCGCCAGGAACGCCGCCAGCCACCCGTAGAACTGGGTGTTCATCCGGATGTCGATGGCGTCGAGCGCCTTGTCGATGCCCGCGACCACCTGCCACTTGGTGTTCAGCCACGCGATCAGCAGGGCGACGGCGACCACCGTGATCAGCAGGGTGATCGACTTCACCCGCGAGAAGTCGAAGCTGAACACGATCAGGTTCAGGAAGAAGATCAGGCAGAACCAGTTGCCGAGGCCGGCTGCCCCCTTGTCCGGCGACTCGGCCCACAGGAACGAGAGGAACCAGAACACGAGGGCGGCCAGGAAGGTCGGGTAGAGGAACACGACCTTCGGCCAGGGCCGGATGATCACGCTGTCCGGGCGGCGCGGGCGGGAAGGCGGGGCGGCGACTTGGGTCATGGGCGGATCGGTGGGCGAGTGCGCATGGAGCGCGGAGAATCCTGGAATCGTCTGCTCCGTGGATCTCGGATCCGCCGCAGCGAGCCAGCGCACCCCGTTCCAGGGCCGCGAGCTCCGGGTGGCGACGGGGCGGGCCGAGGCGGGGATTGTCGTGCGGAGGCAGGCGGATGCAACGATCGGGGACGGCGCGCGGATCAGGGCGTCCCGATCCGCGTGAGCAGGGCACGTGCCATCTCGCGGCGCGGGCCGGCCGCGCCCTCGGCGTGCGCGCGCAGGGGCTCCGGATCGACCTGGGCCAGGGACACGATCGCTCGCTGCACGTCGGGATCCTGGAGCAGGTGCGGGATCGCGAGGATGCGTCCCCAGGCCTCCTCGCCCAGCTCCAGGAGGAGCGAGCCAAGCGCGCGCAGATCGGCTGGTCGTGCGATCGCCAGGCAGCGTGCGAACCAGGCCTCGTCGGTCGTGCGATGCAGCACGCCGTGCAGGTCCGCAAGCCATGCGGCGTCGGTCGCCGGCGAACGCTGGACCTCGTCCAGCAGGGTGAGGGCGGCGTGCAGGTCGCAGCGGCGCAGCGCCGTGGCCAGGAGCTCGTGCACCGCCCTGCGCGCCAGGGCGCTCCACCGTTCGTCCGGCGTGCCGGACTCCAGGCCGGCGAGGAGATGGCGGCCGACGGCCACGCGCAGGTCCAGGCGCTCTTCGCGCTCCAGGAGCTGGCGCAGTTCGGGATCCCGCTGCGCCGGCAGCGCCGCCCATGGCGCGGGCGGGCGGGACGCTGCCGCGACGGGATCCGTGGCGCCGTCCGACCCGGCGAAGTGCAGCGTCACGTGGCGCAGTCCGGCCCGTCGCAACCGCACGACGAAGTCCGGGTCGTCCGGCTCGCCGGCCAGGGCCGCGACCAGGGCGCGCAGCTGATCCGCGTCGATCCCGCGCTCCAGGACCAGTCCGCTGGCGCCGGCGTCGTGCAGGGCGCGCGCCAGCGGGTGGATCTCGGTGTCGGGACCGGTGGCGATGCCATCGACGAAGAGGGTGTTGCCGTGGAGCTCGAAGCCGAGCGCACGCCGGGCCAGCCCCTCGAGGGTGCGGACCACGAACTCCGCGATGCTCGCGTCCCGCACCGGATGACCCGCGGGAAACGTGCGCGCCGCACTGCAGGCCTCGCGCAACGCGGCACACAGCGCCCGGTGCCGGACACTGTCCGGCTCCCGGGCCGCGGGTGCTGCGTCGTCGGCGTGGGGGGGTTCCGGCACGGTGTCTAGATCGAGCGGCCTCGCACCGGGGATTGAACCCGGCCGCCGATCCCGGCCCGGCAGCCTGGGAGCAGGCTCCAGGCTGTGCTAAAGAAGACCGCAGGAATGTCCTGGTTCACGATGCGGTGCGGTTGCGCGGCGACGGCGGTTCGGGCGCTTTGGGGATTGCCCCGCGCCGCCCCGAGCCGCGGCCTGGGCGCATGGCTCCGGGCGATGGCAGCGGCGTTCGCGGTCCTCGCCCTGCCGGCCGGGACCTTGTCCGGCCAGGAGCGTCCGCCAGACCTGGGCGGCACGGGACCGACGGTCCTGGTGGTGCCGATCCGGGACGCGATCGGCATGCCCACGGTGGCGCTGGTGCACCGGGCGCTGCGCGCGGCCCGCGCGGGCGGCGCCCGCACGGTGATCCTCGACATCGACACCCCCGGCGGCCTCGCACTGGCCATGAAGGAGATCGAGACCCTCCTGGTCGGACTGCGCACGGACGGGGTGCAGACGGTCGGCTGGGTGAAGCGCCACGCACTCTCCGCCGGCGCCTACCTGGCCCTGGCGTGCAACCAGCTCTACCTGGCTCCCGGGGCGAGCCTGGGAGCGATCACCCCGGTGCTGGTCGGGCCCGGCGGCGTGCAGGGCATCCCCGACGCCGACGTGCGCCGCAAGACCTTCGCGGCGTTGCGCAGCGACGTGCGTGCCCTGGTGGAACGCAAGGGACAGGTGTCGCGCGGCACACTCAAGCTGGTCGAGGCGATGGTGGACCCGGACCTGCAGGTGTTCGAGGCCACGCTCGAGGACCGCAACGGGGTGCAGAGCACGGTGGTGGAGGACGAGGCCGGCCTGCGCGAGCTCGAGCAGCAGGGGGCGAAGGTGCTCCAGCGCCGGGCGCTGGGGCCTGGGCCGATCGTGCTCACCGCCGAGGAGGCATTCCGCCACGGCCTCTCGAAGGGAACCCTGGCGTCGCTCGACGAAGTGGTGCGCGACGAGCTGGGCGAGTCGATGACGCGGGTGCAGCGCCTCGAGCCGAGCTGGTCGGAAGAGGCCGTCACCTGGCTCGACACGATGAAGCCGCTGCTCTTCCTGATCGGCTTCCTGCTCCTGCTGGTCGAGTTCAACACGCCGGGCTTCGGCGTGCCGGGGATCCTCGGCGCCGTCCTGCTGGGCCTCGCGTTCTTCGGTTCCTACCTGGTCGGTCTGGCCGAGTGGACCGAGATCCTGCTCTTCTTCCTCGGCCTCGGCGCGATCGCGGTCGAGATCTTCGTCCTGCCCGGGACCTTCGTGTTCGGGGCCCTCGGCTTCGCCAGCGTGGTGGCGGCCCTGGTGCTCTCGCAGCAGCCGTTCACCCTTCCGTCCAGCCAGACCCAGGAGGACATCCTGGTCGGCAACCTCTGGAACCTGCTGCTGCTCATGCTCCTGGTGGTGGCATGCTCCTGGGTCCTGTGGCGCCTGCTGCCGCGCATCCCGTTGCTCAACCGCGTGCTCCTGCGTCCGCCGCTGGAGCCCGCGACCGGCGCCTCGACGCCGTTCGCGGGCGCGGTGCCGGTCCTGGCGCCCGCGGCCCTGGTGGGGCGCGAAGGCGTCGCCGACAGCGACCTGCGTCCGGCCGGAATCGTGCTGCTCGGCGCCGATCGCCTGGACGTGGTGAGCGAAGGCGGGTACGTGGCGCGCGGCACGAGGGTGCGCGTGGCGCGGGTCGAGGGGACCCGGGTGGTGGTCGAGCCGGTAGCGGACGGCCAGTCCGGAGAGGTGAGCATCGGGTTGCTGGTGCTGCTGCTGGTCTTCGGCCTCCTGCTCGTGGTCGCCGAGGTGTTCCTGGTCTCGTTCGGAGCGCTCGCGGTGCTCTCGGCGCTCAGCCTGGTGTCGGCGGTGTTCCTCGCGTTCACCCATCACGGGCAGGCGGTCGGCTTCCTCTTCCTGGGCATCTGCGTGTTCGGCGTCCCGGCCGTGCTGCTCACGGCGCTCCGGCTGCTGCCGCGCACCCGCGTGGGCAGGGAGCTGATCCTCTCCGGCCCCGCGCACGAGGCCGTCTCCGGCACGGCGGCCGACGGAGCGCTGCCCCGCCTGTTGGGCAAGACCGGCGAGACACTCTCCGACCTGCGGCCTTCCGGGATCGCACGCATCGACGGCGCGCGTGTCGACGTGATCACGCGCGGCGAGATGCTGGCGCGCGGCGTCCGCATCCAGGTGATCGAGGTCGAGGGCAACCGCGTACTGGTGGCCCGTTCTCCCGAGGCGGGCGGGCCGTGACTCCGGCGCGCCGGCCATCCGCATTCCTGACAACCTCATGAGGTCCCATCCCGTGCTGCTCGCCCAAGTGGACATCGTCCCGTACCTGATCGGAGCCCTGCTCCTCGTCTTCCTGCTGCTCCTGATCTTCCTGCTGCGCTTCTTCAACCTGTGGATCCAGGCCTACATGTCGAACGCCAGCATCAGCCTCTTCGCGCTGGTGGGCATGTGGCTGCGCAAGGTCAATCCGAACACGATCGTGCGCGCCCGGATCAGCGCGGTGCAGGCCGGCGTGGGCGTGACCGTGCGCGACCTCGAGGCGCACTACCTGGCCGGCGGCGACGTGCGGCGGGTGGTCACGGCCCTGATCGCCGCGGACCGCGCCAACCTCGGCCTCGACTTCCGCCGCGCAGCGGCGATCGACCTGGCCGGCCGCGACGTGCTCGACGCGGTGCAGACCTGCGTGAACCCCAAGGTGATCGACTGCCCGGAGCCCGGCAAGGGCAAGAGCGAGGTGGCGGCGATGGCCAAGGACGGCATCCAGGTGCTGGCCAAGGCACGCGTCACGGTGCGCACCAACATCGCGCGGCTGGTCGGTGGCGCGACCGAGGAGACCATCATCGCCCGCGTCGGCGAGGGCATCGTCTCGACGATCGGCTCGGCCAACAGCCACAAGGAGGTGCTGGAGAATCCCGACCGGATCAGCAAGACCGTGCTGGCCAAGGGCCTCGATGCCGGCACCGCGTTCGAGATCCTGTCGATCGACATCGCCGACGTGGACATCGGCGACAACATCGGCGCGCGCCTGCAGGCGGACCAGGCGGAGGCCGACAAGCGCGTGGCCCAGGCCAAGGCCGAGACGCGGCGCGCCATGGCGGTGGCCGAGGAGCAGGAGAACGCCGCCAAGCTGATGGAGAACCGCGCCAAGCTGGTGCTCGCCGAAGCCGAGATCCCGCAGGCCATCTCCGAGGCGTTCCGCAAGGGCCAGATCGGCGTGATGGACTACCAGCGCCTGAAGAACATCGAGGCCGACACCCGGATGCGCACGCAGATCGCCGGTGAGGAAGTGCAGCGCTCCGACGAGGGCGGCAAGCACTGAGCGATGGGCCGCTTCTCCCCACCCCGGACCCTGGAGGCGCCGTGCGCGAGCTGATCCGTTTCCTGCAGCAGAACCCGATCCTGCTGCTCCTGATCCTCGCGTATGTCGTGCCGGCGCTCCTGGGGGCGCTCGGCCGCTGGCTGCAGCGCATGGCGGCGCGCCGGCGCGCCGAGAGCCAGGGCGCCAAGATCGAGCACCCCGGCCGCCGCGAGGCACCCGCGGCCGGGACCCGCCCCCCGCGCGCCCCCGAGCCGCTCGACGAGGAGGCGATCGCCAGGGAGATCCGCCGCATGATGGGGGGGGAAGCGGAGGAGCCCGCGCCGGCGCCGCAGCCGGAGCCGCCCCGCAGCCGCGAGGCGCGGGCCCGCAGCCACGACGAGCGGGTCTCCTACGACGCCCGGGCACGGGACGAAGAGCGCGCCGAGGCGAGCCGATCCCCGGAGCCCGGCGAGGGCGACCGTGCGGAGTCCCGGCCCGTGGGTGCCGGGCTCGGTGATCTCGAGACCGGAGCGCGGCGCTTCGCGACCCTGCAGAGCACGATCGGCACTCCGATGCGGCAGCCCCCGCATTCCGGCATGAGCGAGGCCATGGCGGCCCGGGGTGCCATGTCAGCGGGTGCCCAGCGGGTCGTGCGCGGCGGCCGCCTTTCCAGCCGCTTCCGCCACATGCTCGACGATCCGGCGGCCACGATCGTGGCCGCGGAGATCCTCGGGCCACCGCCCGGACTGCGCGGCCCGCGCGAGCACGGGTCCGAAACCTAGCCCGGCGTAGGGGTCCGCGCATTCCGTGACAGATTGGTCTCTGGCACGATCCTGCCCGTTCTCCCTGACATGGTCATGGCGCGAGTGCGAGCGAGCTTCCTGTTGCGCTGTGCCATCGAGATCCCCTGCCTCGCCGCCTGGGCCGTCGTGGTGATGGGGTACGCGTCGGTCGTCCGGCGCGAAGACTCCGCCGCATGGCTCGGCGGGCTGATCGTGACGGCGGGGATCTCGTTTGTGCTGCTTGGCGCGATCCTGCCATGGACGATCGAGCGGTGGCTGCTGCGTCGAGCGCTTCGCGACGGCCGCGCGCATCGGTCGCCCTGGTTCGTGGACATCGATCGTCGGGCCGCGGCTGCCATGGACCGTTTCCACGAGCAGACGCGCGACAACCCGACGATCCGCTGACGTACGCGCAGACGCGTTCGCGATGGGTCCGGCCGGGCGAAGCCCGCCTCAGCCGCCCTTGGCGGGCGCCAGCGGCGCCACGGGCTTCTCGGGCACGTTGCGGCCCAGGCCCTTGCGCGACTTCTCCCAGAGGTCCGGATCGACCAGCGGCCGGCCCTTGGCCTGCGCCAACTCGAACGAGAGGTCGTAGACATAGGTCGCGACCTTCAGCAGCTTGGCGTAGTGGATCTTGTCCGGCGTGTCGCTCTGCTGGTGATAGTCGCGGTGGAAGCCGGTGAAGAAGAAGGCGATCGGGATGCCCTTGCGCGCGAAGTTGGCGTGGTCGCTGCGCGAGAACACGTCCTCCTCGTCGTACTCCAGCGCGAAGCCGAAGTGCTGCTCGTTGCGGGCCAGGCAGAGCTCGTGCAGGGAACGGCTGAGCCGCTCGGTGCCCACCAGGTGCAGCGTGTTGCGATTGGCGTCGGCGGACTCGTCCTGGCCCTCCTCGTCGCGCCCGATCATGTCCATCTGCAGCTCGGCGACGATCGATCCCAGCGGAATGGGCGGATTCTCGACGAAGTGGTTGGAGCCGAGCAGGCCCATCTCCTCCCCCGTGAACGCCACGAAGAGCAGGCTGCGTGCCGGCTTCACCGGATTCCTGGCCCACATCGCCGCGACCGCCATCAGGCCGGTGCTGCCCGAGGCGTCGTCGTCGGCGCCGGGGAACAGGGTCGCCCCGCGCTGGCCGAGGTGATCCAGGTGCGAGCCCATCACGACGTACTCGTCGCGCCGCGCCGGGTCGCTGCCGGGCAGGATCGCCGCGACGTTGTAGGCCGGCCCCTGTCTGGTCTCGACCTTCACCGCCACGTCGGCCTGGAGGCCGGCCAGGTCCACGAGCCCGGCATGGGCGGCGACGTTCTCCAGGGTCTTGCCGGCGGCAGCCAGCGCCTTCTCCAGGACCGAGGTCTTCACGGTGAGCGACACCGGCCGGCGGTCGCGGCCGCGCATGGCGCGGTTCGCCCCGCCGCCACCGGGCACGGAGGCGCCCTGGACCTTGCCCGTGGCGGCGAAGAGCTCGTCGTCGCAGAACACGGTCAGCCTGGCCCTGGCCTGCTGCAGCGCCGACTGCAGGCGGAAGAGGGCCGCGTTGCCGCGCCGCCCGGCCTGACCCTTGGGCACCAGCCCGGCGGGAGCGTGCACCAGGACGATCTTGTCGGAGAGATCGGCTCCGGCGAGGTCGTTGCCCTCGAGGTCGCGCACCACGACGAGCACCACGTCCCCCTTGGCCTCGATCTCCTGGGTGGCGGTCCCGGCGAGCTCCGCGAGGCCCAGATCCACCACGGCCTTGCCGCCATGGGTGAGGCGCAGATGCGTCCCCTCGGCCTTGGGTTCGGTGACGTTCCAAGGCAGGGCCTGCCAGTACGAACCCTCGGGGAACGCGGGCTTGAGGCCGAGCTTCTGGAAGTGGTCGCGCACGTACACGGCGGCCAGCTCGTAGCCGGGCTGGCCGGTGCCCCGGCCGCCGTACTCGGGCGAGGCCAGGGTGCCGAGCCAGTCGCGGCACATCGCCTCGGTCACCGCCGCGGCGCCCTTCGCACGGTCCTGGGCGAGCGGCCGCAGGGTCGTCGAGCCTTGGGCAGGAAGGACGGAGACGAACACGAGCGCGGCGCAGAGCGCGCCGGCGCCGCGGGCGGAAGGGCGTGTGGACATGGGGTTGTCTACGGCGGGGTCGGGTCGGATGCGAACGGCCACCGGGGCGGGCGGTGCGGCAGGATACTCTTCCCCGCCTTCGAGGCACGGTCCCCGTCCGCGTGAAGCGCCCCCTCCTCTGGCTCGCCCTCCTGCTCTACCTGACCGCGGGGGGCCTCGCCGTGTGGATCACCCCGGCACACGAGGGGCCGGACGAGAACGACCACGCGTACTACGCGTACTACCTGGCCTGCACGGGCGAGCGGCCGGCCATCCTTGGGTCCGCGGCGCGCAACGGCGCAGCGAAGTACACAGAGGCCAGCCTCGGGCATCACCCCACGCTCTACTACCGGGTCCTCGCCGGCGTGGCGTATCTCCTGGGCGTCGCCGACACCGCGCCCGCGTGGCGCAGCAATCCGGAGTGGCAGCGGCCGGAGTCCCCGACGCGCCACCTGCACTGGCTGCACGGCGCCGACGAGGCAGGAGCGGGCTCGTCCGAGCTCTGGTTGCTCCGCGCCTGGCGCTCCGTGTCGCTGCTCTGCGGGCTCGCCACCCTCCTGCTCGTGCATGCCCTGGCGCGGGTCGTCGTGCCCGGCTGTGGCGCGGTCGCGGACGGCGCGGTGCTGCTCCTGGCGGCGCTGCCGCAGTGGGCCTGGCTGCACGGCATGGTCGAGAACGGCAACCTCGCCACGACCCTGTGCACCGCGGTCCTGCTCCTGGGGGCGTGCGCGGTGCGCGACGGGCGGCTCCCGGTGCGGCGCGCGCTGGCGATCGGCGTGCTGAGCGGCCTGGCCCTGCACACCAAGCTCACCAGCCTCTTCCTGCTGCCGTGGCTGGTCGCCGGCGCGTGGCTCGCGCTGCGCCGGGCCGGGGTCGGCCAGCGCCGGGGCGTGGGCCTCGGGTTCGTGCTCGCGCTGGCCGTGGCGTTGCTCGTGGCGGCGCCGTTCTTCTGGCAGAACCACCGCCTCTACGGCGACCTGCTCGCGATGGCGGCGCACCGGGACGCCTACGCCAGCAACCTCGTTCCCGACGCCCTGCGCTGGTCCTGGCTCGCCGGCGAGTTCCCGGCGCGCACGCTGCGCTCCGTGGTGGCGGGCTACGGTTGGGCCCAGCTCCCCGCGCCGGCGGCAGTCGAAGCGGGCTTCGCCGCGCTCGCGCTGGCCGGCCTCGGCGGGTGGCTCCTGCCGCGGCCGGAGTGGTTGCGCGGGCGCGGAGCCCTGCTCGCCGCGCTCGGGCTCGCGTTCGTGCTGGTGGCCGCCAGCCTCGTGCACTTCAACCGCACCTTCTTCCAGCCGCAGGGGCGCTACCTGTTCCCGGCGCTGGGCGCGGGCGCGATCCTGCTCGCGGCCGGACTCTCCGCGTGGGCCCGGCAGTGGCCGCGCCTCGCCGTGCTGCGCTGGCCCGGGATCGCGGCGCTGCTGCTCCTCGCCTGGCTCCCGCCCCTGGTCGTCCTGCGCCCGGCCATGGGCGGCACGCCCGCTCCACCCGACCCGTACTACGCGTCCATGGTCGCCGGCCTGCGCACCCCGGCCCCGGCGCCGCGCCAGGGAGTGCGCGCCACGGAGCCCGCCGACGGTGCCGCACTGGCCGCAGCTCCGCTCTTCCGCTGGGAGGATCCGGAGGCGCCCAGCGGGGCGCGGTACAGCGTGCACGTCTGGCTGGAAGCCACCGGCCAGCTGGTCGTCGCCACCGCGGAGTGGGGCGGGATCGGGATCGCGGACCGCGAGTTCCGCATGCCCGATGCGGCCTGGCGCGCGCTGCCGGAGGCGGGCGCAGTGCAATGGAAGGTGCGGCGCCTCCCCGACCGCACGCGCGGCGCGAGCGGCCACGACGCGATCGAAAGCGCGCCGCGCACGCTGCGGCGCCTGCCCTGAGGCGCGCGGCGGATCAGAGCGGCAGGCGCCAGGCCAGCCGCTGCCAGAACGAGGGGCGCGCCTTCGTGCCCGTGTCGTAGCCGAGCGCCGAGGTCTGCGCGGGCAGCTCGAGCATCCGGCGGTCCAGGCCCAGGACCGGGATGACCTGGTCCCCCGCGTGGCGCAGGCGCCGGGCGGCGGTCTCCGGAGCCGTGCGGAGTTCGGCCGCGGCGGCGGAGGTGGCCAGCGTCTGGGTGCGCAGGAACTCGTCGCCCAGCAGCTGTCCGGCGCGCGTCGCGGCGGCCTTGGGCCGCTGCTGCACTTCGATGCCTGCCGCGGTCTGGAGCCCGTCCCGGACGTGGGCGACGTCCGCTCCGGTCGCGGGCTGGAACGGCTGGGCCGCGGCCAGATGCCGCGACACGTGCCCGAGCCGGCCGAACTCGGACCCGAACCAGCCCGCTGGATCGTGCCGGGCCACGCGCGCCACCACCGGGTCCAGCACGGACTCGTCCTGGCTGCTGCAGGCGGGTAGCGCGGCGAGTCCCAGCATCAGGATCGAGGCCCAGCGCACGGGAGCATCATCGGCCTGCGGAGGGTGGGTGGACAAGCAGGTGCCGGGCGGTGCCGTCGCCCGCGGGCGCATGGCGCGTCCTCAGGGGCGCTGCGAGCGCAGCAGGCCGGCGTGTTCCGCGCGCCGCACGGCCTCCAGGCGCGAGTGCACGCCGAGCTTCTTCAGGATGCGCTGGACGTGGTTGTTCACGGTCGTGCGGCTGATGTGCAGCTGCTCGGCGATGGTGGCGGTCTTGGTGCCCGAAGCCAGCAGGGCCAGCACCTCGTGCTCGCGCCGCGTGAGCTCGACCTGTCCGGAGGCGGAGCGGGTCGAGGCGAGCACGGTCCTGGCCTGCTCGGCGGAGAGCGCGGTCTCCGCGATCAGGAAGTCCCGCACCAGCAACTCCAGCTTCTTGCGCACGTGGACCGGACGCACGACGTGCAGCGAGCAGGGTTCCTTGCCGGGTGCCCCCTCGACCCGCAGGACGGAGACCGTGCACCACGTCCGGCCCTGCGGGGTCGCAACCTCGAGGTCGAACGCGTGGATGGGCTTGCGCTCCTTCACGGCGTGCCGGATGCCGCACCGGGCCGAGCAGACCGGGCCGCACTCGTCGGCACCCTCCAGGATCGTGCCGCACGCCCTGCCGAGGGTCTCCTGCGCGGTCCTGCCGAAGAACGCCTCCGCTGCGGCGTTCCAGGCCACGATGGTGCCGTGGGCGTCGATCGCGAACGCCGCATCGGCGGTGCTGTCCACGAGCCTCTTGAGTTCGCGCTCTTGCATGGCGGGAGTTCGCCGCGGTCCGCGGCCCAGGCGGGGATCGGATCGGGCCGGGGGATCGGTGGAGCCTACCGCTCCGTGCGCCCTTCCGAGCGGGCCGCGGGCGGGCGGACCCCGTGCGGGGCGCACCTTCCGTGCGCGGTCGGGTTGACCACCAGAATGATGCGATCGCATCAGTCGCGAGGTGGCCTCGGCCGGGCGATCCTTGGTGACCCGCCGTCCCGCCCTCGGGCTGGACCCGCCCAACCAGGATCCGCAGCCAAGGCCATGTACGAACCCCAGCTCGAGTCCATCGCCAGGAGCCTCGCCGAGACGGGCTTCCCGAAGAAGGTCGCCGTCGAGATCACCTCGGAGTGCAACCTGCGCTGCGCGATGTGCCACCACGCGACCATGCGCCGGCCGAAGGGGCTCATCCCGATGCCGCTCTGGCAGAGGTGCGCCGACGAGATCGCCGCGATCGCCCCGCGCACCGAGTGCTGGTTCTCGTTCATCGGCGAGCCGTTCCTCGCGCCGCAGACGCTGCTGGAGGTCCTGCGGTACGGGAAGTCGGTCGGACTCGAGCGGATGAACGTCAACACCAACGGGGTCTACATGACTCCCGACCTCGCCGACCCCCTGATCGACGCGGGCGCCCACCTGGTGGTCATCGGACTCGATGCGTTCACCGCCGAGACGTACGCGAAGATCCGCGTCGGCGGCGATCGCGACCTGGTGTACGCGAACGTCGAGCACCTGCTGGCGCGCAGGCGGGAGCGCGGCACCGGACCAGAGGTCCAGGTGCAGTTCATCGAGATGGACGAGAACGCCCACGAGATCGCCGCGTTCCGCGCATGGTGGCTGGCGCGCGGCGCAACCGTGAAGCTGCGCAACATGCTCAGCTGGGGCGGCCGCTTCGCCACCGGGCTCTGCGTGCCGGACGAGGCACGCATCGCCTGCCCGTGGGCCATGACCCAGCTGCACGTGTTCTGGGACGGGCGCGTGCCGCGCTGCCCCGGGGACACCGAGGGGGACGAGGGCGCGGGCAACGCCTGGCACGCGTCCCTGACCGAACTCTGGGGCCGGCTCGGCGTGCATCGGGCCAACCACATGCGCAAGCGCTTCGACCTCCTCCCCGAGCGCTGCCTCGCGTGCAAGGACTGGATGGTGGGGGCGGCCTTGCGCGAGCGGCCCGACGGGCAGGCGGTGTGAGGGAACCATGGGCATCCTCTACCTCTGCGGCGCGGGCAACTCCGAGGGCGTGCGGCTGGCGCGCAACGTGGTGCGCGACACGGGCAGCGCCGCGCGCCTCGTCCTGTTGGACGACGACCCGGCCAAGCACGGCAGCGAGGTGCTCGGGGTCCGGGTCGAGGGACCGTTCGCGTTGTTGGCGGGGGCCGATCCCCGGAACGACCGCGTGGTCAACTTCGTGGCGCGCACCACGCCCAAGCGCTGGGCCGCCCGCCTGCGCATCGCCGCCCACGGCGTGCCGTTCGCGTCTCTGGTCGACTGCTCGATCGACGTGTTCGGCGCCGAGCTGCCGCAGGACGTGATCGTCTACCGCAACGCCACAGTGGGGCCGCTCGTGACCCTGGGCGAGGGCTCGGTGGTGTTCATGGGCGGCATCGTGGGACACGGCTCCGCGCTCGGTCCCGGCTGCATCGTCGGCCCCAACGCCGTGGTCAACGCCCGGGTGCGCGCGGGCGAGGGCGTCTATCTGGGCGCGAACGCCACGGTGCTGCCCGACGTCAAGATCGGCTCCTGGGCCACGATCGCCGCCGGCTCGCTGGTGGTGCGCGACGTGCCCGAGGGGGCGACGGTCATGGGCGTGCCCGGCCGCGTGGTCATGACCTTCGGGGTCCGCATGCAGCTCGGCGAGTTCAAGGCCCTGCCGCTGCCGTACCGCACCCGACTCGAGGGCCAGGCCAGGCGCTCGAGCCTCACCCACGCCACGATCGGCTGATCCGGAGACACCCTTGAACTCCTACGACCGCGTCATCCAGCTCGTCTACGAGGCGATCGCCGACATCAACACGACGCTCGCGCCGGGCAACGCCCTGCCGCTGTCCGTGGACACCGTGCTGACCGGCGGGGGCCGGCTGGACTCGCTGGCGTTCCTGAAGCTGGCGATCGGGATCGAGGAGCGGATCGAGAGGACGTTCCGCCGCACGGTGAGCATCCTCGAGACCGCGCTCGCCGGGGACGACGCCGAGACCCTCACGGTGGCGGCGCTCGCTGAGCGGGTGGCCAGGGTCCTGGACCGGGTCCCGGCATGAGCCACCTCCGCGCCCTGTCGCTGTTCGGGGAAGGCGCGCGCTTCCACCACGTCGGCCTCGGCGTCGCATCGATCGCCGAGGTCTGCCCGGGGGCCGAGGTGCACCACGAGACCGCCCAGCGCGTGGGCCTGGCATTCACCCGCATCGACGGCCTGCCGGTGGAGCTGCTGGAGGCGGCCGGCGAGCGCTCGCCGATCGCCCGCAGCGTGCAGGACGGTCCGCGCCTGCTGCACCTCTGCTACGAGGTGCCGGACCTGGAGGCGGCGCTGGCGGCCTGCCGCGCCCACGGGCTGCATCGGCTCGGGCCGCCGGTGCCGACCGAGGTGTTCCAGGGACGCCGCGTGGTCTGGGTGTACGGCAAGCTGCTGGGGCTCTTCGAACTGCTTGAGGAGTGAGCGGCGCGCGGGCGCGCTACTCGTAGCGCAGCGAGCGCAGCGGGTCGTGGCGGGCGGCGCGCCACGCGGGAATCCCCGCCGCGAGCAGGCCCAGGACCAGCGAGGCGCCCACCACCTGCGCGATCCACAGCGGGTCCAGGTCGTACGGCACGCGCTCGAGGTGGTAGACCGAGGTGGGGAAGAGATCGATGCCGAACGCCGCCTTCATCCAGCTGCGGAAGGCGTCGAGATAGAAGGCCGAGAGGCAGCCTGCCAGGATGCCCAGCACCGTGCCCACGGTGGTCACCGCCAGCCCGCAGGTGAGGAACACCTGCAGCACGCCGGCCGGCGTGGCGCCCATGGCGGTGAGGATCCCGATGTCGCGCGTCTTCTCGACCACCATCATCGAGAGCGTGGCGAACACCAGGAACGTGGCGACCACCATGATCACGAAGAGGATCAGCTTCATGATCGACCCCTGGTGGCCGATGGCCTGCAGGTAGATCTCGTTGCGCTGCTCCCAGGTCATCACCATCACGCCAGGGTGGTCGCGCAGCAGGGCGCGGCGCACCCGCTCGACCGTGGCCCGGGCGTCGGCGGGATCGACGAGCCGCACCGCCACCTCGTTGACGACGGCACCCTCGCCCTCCGCCAGCATGGCGCGCAGCGTGTCGATCGGCACGAACGCGTTGCTCTCGTCGAAGCCCACGTGCTTGGTGGTGAACGCCCCGGCCACCTGGAACTCGCGGTCCAGGAAGTGCAGCTGCTGCTCGCCGTTCACCGCGTTCATGCGCGCGAGGGTGAGCCGCACGCGCGCGCCGGCGACCAGGTTCTCCCGCTGCATGCGTGTGCGGCTGAGGAGGATGCCCGGCAGCTCCGCATTCCGCGGCAGCGGGTCGGCGGGCTGCGCGACCCGCAGGCGCGGCTCGGTGACGTCCCCGAGCCAGCGCTCGATGCCGCTCACCGGCCGCTCGCTCGCCGGGTCGATGCCGATCAGGCTGACGAACCGGGCGTCGGCGCGCGTGGGCAGGTCCTCCTGCGGCGCCGGCGCGGCGCCCGGCCGCTCGATGGGGTGCAGGAGGCCGTACCAGACCAGCCGCGGCGCGGTCGCGGCCACGTTGGCGTCCTCGGCGAGGCGCTGTTCCAGGCCCCGATAGGTCGTGGGCCAGCGCAGGCGGAACACGGTCAGGTCCGAGGTGGCGCTCTGCACGTGGGCGCGCACCTCGCGCAGGAACCCGGAGAAGATCGACACCACCAGGATGAGGGCCCACACGCCCAGCATGACCCCGCCCATGCCGAGCAGGTGGATCGGCCGGCTGAGGAGATAGTGCAGGGCGAGGAAGAGGCGGTACATCAGCCCAGCACCAGCCCGTCCTTCATGCGCACGATCCGGTGGCAGCGCGCCGCCAGCTCGGCGTTGTGCGTGACCAGGACGAACGAGATGCCCTCCTCGCGGTGGATGCGGAACAGGATCTCCAGCACCTCGGCGGCGGTGTGGGAGTCGAGGTTGCCGGTCGGCTCGTCGGCCAGGATCACCCGGGGCCGGGCGATCAGGGCCCGCGCGATCGCGACCCGCTGGCGCTCGCCGCCGGAGAGCTGTGCGGGGCGGTGGCGGAGGCGCTTGCCCAGCCCCACGCTCTCCAGCAGCTGCACCGCGCGGGCGCGCGCGGCGCGGCGCTCGCGCAGCCACGCGAGGGGCCGCGTCAGCATCATCCGGCCGAGCAGGACGTTCTGCAGCGCCGTGAGCTCGGGGATCAGGTGGTAGAACTGGAACACGAATCCGATCTGCCGGTGGCGGATCGCGGCGCGTTCCCGGATCGGCAGGTCGTGCACCGGCTGGCCGGCCAGGAGGATGCGGCCGGAGTCGGGCGGGTCGAGCAGGCCCAGGACGTGCAACAGGGTGGACTTGCCCGCTCCCGAGGCACCCAGCAGCGCGACCATCTCGCCGGCATGCACCTGGAAGTCCACGCCGCGCAGCACCGGGATGGTCTCGCCGCCCAGGGTATAGCCCTTCACCACCTTCTCGGCGCTCAACACGGGCTGGGTCATGGGCTCATTCGTAGGCGATGGCGCGCACCGGCGGCATGCGGGCCGCCCGGCGCGCCGGGAGGTAGGAGACCAGCAGCGAGAGGACGAGCGCGGCCACCAGGACCTGCACGATCCACTCGGCCTCCAGCCGGTAGGGGATGCGCTCGAGGGAGTAGAGCTCGCGCGGGAACAGTTCGATCCCGAAGCGGGCGTGCACCGCGTCGTTCACGTCGTTCAGGTGCACGGCCGACCAGCGTCCGGCCAGGAAGCCGAGCAGGCAGCCGAGGCCGGACACCGTGAGTCCGCACAGCAGGAAGAGCGCCTGGATGCCCTGCGGACTCGCGCCGAGCGCCATGAGGATGCCGATGTCGCGGAACTTGCCGGTGACCATCATGTGCAGCGTGGCGTAGATCAGGAACGCGGCCACCAGCATCACGGCGAAGAGCACGATCTTCATCAGGCCGCGCTCCTGCTCCACCGCGCCGAGGAACACCGCATTCTGCTGGCGCCACGTCTGCACCGTGCCGCCGCTCACCCCGGCCACGGCGGCAGCGAGGCGCCGCGCGAGCGTGTCGAGGTCGGCGCCCGGGCGGGCGCGGATCGCCACCTCGCTCACCAGATCCGTGCCCTCAGGGTCCGCGGCGTCGTGGCCGAGCAGCGTGCGCAGCGCCTCCAGGCCGATCAGTGCGTGCGAGTCGTCGAAGAGCCGGTGCCGGGTCTCGTAGGCGCCGGCCACGGCGAAGCGGCCGCGGATCTTCTTGAGATCCTCGGCCCGCGCCTGCTCCGCGAAGCGCGCGCTGACCAGCTCGACCTGCTGGCCTGGTTCCACCTGCTCGGAGAAGCGCAGGCGGCGCCAGCTCATCAGGATCCCGGGCGAAGCCTCCAGGAGCCCGCCCGGCGGGACGCGCTGGCCCAGGAGCCGCATCGCCTCCTCCTGCCGTTCGCGCGGCACGGCGAAGGGGGCCGCCGGATCGTCCACCCGGTACAGCGACGCCAGGGCGCTGCGCGCGCCGGTGCCCGGGTTCGCGAGCCACGTGGCGAAGGCGCTGGTGCGCGCCTCGCGTTCCGGGTCGATGCCCAGCAGCTCGACGAAGTTGAACGCCAGCGGGTTGGCCTCCAGCGCCCGCGTGGACATCGCCGGACCGCCCAGCGCGCGCGGCGGCTGGTAGGGGTAGAGGATGGCGTAGTGGCGCAGCCGGGGCGCGGTCGAGGCGACGTCGGGGTCGCGCTCCAGGACCTCGCGCACCGCCTCGTACGAGCTGCGCTCGCGCACGCCGGTGAGTAAGAGCTCCGCCGACGACGCCCGCACGTTGTCCGTGATCTCGCCCAGGAATCCCGAGAACACCGAGATCACCACGATCAGCGCCCACACCGCCACCGCGACCCCGAGCATCCCGACCAGGTTCACCCGGCGGGCGGCGAGGTAGCGGAGCGCCAGGAACCAGGCGTAGACCGGGGGCATCGCGGCGGTCCCTCAGCCTCCCGCGGGCGCCTGCGTGCCTGGGTCGCCTGCGGTCTCCAGCCCGACGTCGGGCGCCGCCACGCGGCGCAGCAGCGGGAAGAACACGACGTCGCGGATCGAGGCGGAGTCGGTCAGCAGCATGGTCAGGCGATCCATGCCGATGCCGAGGCCGCCGGCGGGGGGCATCCCGTACTCCAGCGCGGTCACGTAGTCGACGTCCAGCTCGGACGGCGACTCCTCGTCGTGATGCTCGAGCTGGGCGCGGAACCGGCGTTCCTGGTCGACGGGGTCGTTGAGCTCGCTGAACGCGTTGCCGACCTCCATGCCCGCCACGAAGAGCTCGAAGCGCTCGGCGATGCGCGGGTCGTGGTCGGCGGCCTTGGCGAGGGGGCAGATCGCGACCGGGTAGTCGTGCACGAACACCGGGCCGTCGAGGGTCTTCTCGCAGGTGGCCTCGAACACGTCGTTGGCGACCTTCTCGTCGGGCAACCCGGCGCTGGCCAGGCCCAGATCCGCGGCACGCGCGCGCACGGCCCTGGCGTCGAAGAAGTCGAGGCCGCCGTTGTGCTCGGCGAAGAGGTCGAGGTAGCGGACCTTGCGGAACGGCGGGCGCAGGTCGTACTCCCGCCCGCGGAAGCGGACCACGGTGTTGCCGCCCAGCACGCGCTCGCAGAGCAGCGCGAAGAGTCCCTCCACGCGCGCCATGATCGTGCGGTAGTCCGCGTACGCCTCGTAGCTCTCCAGCATGGTGAACTCGGGGTTGTGCCGCGGGCTGATCCCCTCGTTGCGGAACACCCGGCCGATCTCGTAGACGCGCTCCAGTCCGCCGACCAGGAGGCGCTTGAGGTAGAGCTCCGGCGCGATGCGCAGGTAGAGCTCCATGTCGAGGGCGTTGTGGTGGGTCTTGAACGGCCGGGCCGTGGCGCCCCCGAAGATCGACTGCAGGATCGGCGTCTCGACCTCGACGTAGCCGTGGCCGTTGAAGAACGCACGCACGGTGTCCAGCACCCGCGCGCGCGTGACGAAGACCTTGCGCACGTCCGGGTTGGTGAACAGGTCCACGTAGCGCATCCGGTAGCGCGTCTCGACGTCCTGGAGACCGTGCCACTTCTCCGGCGCGTGGCGCAGGGTCTTGCTGGCCAGCACGACCTGCGTCGCCCACACCGTCGGCTCGCCCTTCTGCGTGCGGCCGAGCTCGCCGGTGACCACGACGTGGTCGTTGGCCTCGACCAGCCGGCGGTCCTCCCAGAAGCCCGGCAGCCGGTCACGCTGGAAGCCCACCTGGATCGACGCGGACCGGTCCAGCAGGTGCGAGAAGCGCAGCTTGCCGAAGTCGCGCACCTGGGTCAGGCGCCCCGCGACGGTGACGGTCTGCCCGATCCTCGCCTCGAATCCGGCCAGGCACCCGGCGATCGGTTCGGGGGACGGAACCCGGGCGGGGTAGGGTGGCACGCCCTTGGCACGCAGGGCCTCGAGCTTCTCCAGGCGGTCCTTGGCGATGCGATCGGTCAAGTTCGTCGTTCCTGCGGCGGCGCGTGGGAAAGCGCGGCAGGATAGACCAAGGCATCGGGGATTCCACGCCGCGGCGCCTGCCGCGCTCGCGCGCGGGGACCCCGGCCCCGCGCACGCACACGCTAGAATCCCTCGCGCTCCCGACCCTCCACCCGCCGCGTCGATGTCTGCACCAAGGACCCTGCTGCGCGCCACCCTCCTGCTCCTGGCACCCGCCCTGGCCGGCCAGGGCTTCGTGCAGAACAAGCTCGAGTTCGGCAACTTCTGGATCGTCGACCGCGAGGAGCTGTTCCCCAACTACCTGCGCGCGGGGGGCAACGTGGCGGGCGACGCCCTGTTCAAGGTGCTCCCCGCCGAGGTGCTCGAGCGGCACGGCGACCACCGGATCTCGGGCTACAAGGTCGCGCTCTCGGTGGATGACGCCTACACGGGGGGCTTCTCGCCGCCGGTCCTGGTGCGGGTCCCCGCGCTCCAGCTCTGCCGCACGCGCGTGCACTCCGTGGCCGGGCAGACCTACGAGGTCCCGGATCTGGCGCGCCCCGTCGGCCCGCGCTTCGAGCCGCTGCAGATCCTGCTGCCCAGCGACAACGCCTGGGTGGTGGAGGTGGCGTTCGACCCGAGCGCCAGCGACCCCAAGCTGCGCGGCCTGCTCACGGTGCCGGCCTTGGACCAGGGCCAGCGTGCGGGTCTGGGCCTCGTGTTCCTGGCCGAGGTGGGGCAGAAGCGCGATCCCAACACGCCGGGCGTCGTGTTGCAGTCCACCTTCCAGGAGCGCCACCTCGCCCCGGGACGTCCGGCCTACTCCGGCAGCTACGACGCGGCCACCGGGACGCTGCGCATGTACGGCCAGAGCGGCCAGCCCAGCGCGACGGGCGAGCTGTGCGCGGCGCTGCGCTTCGAGGATCCGACGCTGCAGATCTACGGCTCGAGCGCGGGCGGCGTGGCCAACGACCCCCAGGGCTTCGAGACCCACCTCGGCCCGGGCGCGTACGCCACCGACCTGGCCTCGGCCGCCGGGGCCTCGTTCTTCGGGTTCTACGTCCAGGCCCAGCGCCACCACGTGTCGGGCCAGCCGCCCACGCACGTGGCCCTGCCGCTCGTGGTGTCCACCGCTCCGGGCGGACCGAACACCTCCCTGGACCTGGGCAACGGCGCCGTCCTGCGCATCGATCCCGCCAGCCTGGGCCTGGCGGACCTCTTCGTCGCCGCGGGCCTGGGCGGCGCGATCACGCGCTACGCCAAGGCCGGGGTCGCGGGTTGGGACGAAGACCAGGAGGGCGTCTATGCGACCCCCAGGATTCCGCTCCGCGCCAACCCCAGCCTCGTGGGGGTGACCCTGTGGGTCCAGGGCCTCGTCCTGACCTCGGGGATGGCTCCGGCCGCGACCACCAACGTGACCCGGTGGACCCTGCGCTAGCCGGGTCCGCTCCCAACCAATGGATTGCCCTGGGGTTGTGGCCGCACCCAGCCGGTGGCAGTCCCGCCTCGGGGCGCCGGATCCCGGCCATGGTGCCGGAGCCTTGCTCCCGCCCGGCTCCAGTCGATGGAAGGGTCCAGGCCGATGGGATAGGGTAGCCGGGCTGTGCCGCGTGGTTCGACGGACCATCGCGAGCCGCAGACCCGTAGTGCCTCACGCATGCGCGGATCGACCCTGATCTTCCTGACGGCCATCGGCATCCTCGGAGCCGCCCTGCTCTGTGGGAATCCGTTCCTGCCATGCACGGATCCGGACACGGAGCCGGCGCCTCCGTCGGGGGCCGCGGCCGAGGGGCGGCAGAGCCCTCCGGCCAGGCCAGCGGTCGAGACCTTGCAGGCCGAGGAGGCGGCGGGTTCCAAGGGAGTCCTCCCGGTGGCCGCGCTGGCCCTGCGGCCCGACGCTCACGGCCCTGGAGAGGTGCCGGACCCGGACGGAGTGGGACCCTGCCCGGAGGCGAAGGCCTTCGTGCGCCGGGGCATCGACGGCGACGGGCTCGCGACCTGGTGGCATGCCGACGGGTCGATGACCAAGCGGGCGGTGCAGGTCCTGCGCGACGCCGCGGGCAACGAGCACCGCGTGCCCGTGCGCGTCCAGGTGCGGCCGGCCGGGCTGGCCGAACAGGATCGCTGAGCGCCGGCCTCGGGCCGGGCGCCCCGCGGTGGTCCGGCGTTCGGTTCGCTAGCCGCCGAGATCGACCTCGAGGATGCCTTCGGTCTCGCGCGCGGGGTACACGCGCAGGGTCTCGCCGGGGACGTTGACGCACGCGCCGCTGCGGATGTCGAAGCGCCAGCCATGCCAGGAGCAGCCCACCGTCCCGTCGTCCCAGTCGCCTTCGGCGAGGGACGCGCCTTGGTGGGGGCACGAGTTCTCCATCGCGCGCCACGTGCTGCCGTCCCGGAACACGGCGAGCTCGCGCCCCTCCACCTGCACGCAGGCGGCCGGATCGAAACGCAAGGTGGCGATCGCGCCCACCCGCACCCAGCGCGGGGCGCTCAAGCCGCAGCCTCCGGTTTGCGGTAGGCGTAGCGGCGCAGCACCCGGCCCTCGGCCAGATACTTGCGCTCGAACGCCGTGGGCGTGAAGCCGAACCCCGGGGGTCCCCCGAGCAGGCGCCGCTCTTCCTCTGGGTCCCGGCGCAGGAAGGTCGACGAGCCGAGCACGAGGGCGATCTGGCCCGCGTAGCAGGCGTTGTCGGTGGCCACCAGCAGGTGGCCGCCCGGCCGCAGTGCGCGCGCCAGGACCTCGGGCATGCCCTCGTGGAAGAAGCGGCGCTTGCGGTGGCGGCGCTTGGGCCAGGGATCGGGGTAGTAGACGTGGATCCGATCCACGGTGCCGGGCTCGATCCGGTCGCCGAGGTAGAGGTTGGCGTTGTCCACGAGCAGCAGGGCGTTGCGCACGCCGGCGTGCACGAGGCGCTCGGCCGCGTGGCGGCCGTAGGCCACGGCGGCCTCGATCCCGAGGAAGAAGGTCTCGGGCTGCGCCTGGGCGGCGGCCAGCAGGAAGATCCCCTTCCCGGGGCCTACCTCGATCTCCACCCGCCGGTAGCCCTCGGGAACCAGGTCGGAGAGTGCCGGCGGATCCTCGCCGCCCACGACGCAGGGCAGGTCCTGGGCGCGGACCTCGGGCACCCGGCGCCGGAACGAGAGCCGGCCGGCGGCATGCAGGCGTTGTGCCCGGCGTGGCTCGGGGGCGGGCGCCGCAGGGCGGCCGGATTCGGCAGGTTCCATCGCGCCGAGGATATCCGCGCGCGGGTGGGCGGGGCGACATGGCGCGGACCGGACCCTGGCGGCATTCCCCTCACGCCGGGCCAGCCGCGCGCCGATACACGCTGCTGGAACGGCGTCCGCAGCCATGGGGAACTTCTTTCGCCTCTTCGTCCTGCCCGTCCTGCTCATCGGTGGGATCGTCACCGCCATCGCGCTGGGCGGCCGCGCGGTGATGATGCACCGCATCGAGTCCGACCGGCGGATCGATGCGAAGGAGGGCGTGGCCACGCTCGACGCGATCACGATCGGCGGCGTGCCGCAGTACGTGTCGATCCGTGGCGTGAACCGCACGCGGCCCCTCCTGCTCTGGGTCCACGGCGGTCCTGGCCAGCCGCTGATGCCGCTGGCGCACGAGTTGAACAAGGGTCTGGAGACCATGTTCATCGTCGTGCACTGGGACCAGCGCGGGGCCGGGCTCTCCAACTCGAGCAGCGTCCCGCGCGAGTCGATCACCGTCGAGCGGCTCGCCGACGACCTCTGCGAACTCGCCGAGCACCTCCTGGCCCGCTTCCAGAAGGAGAAGCTGTGGCTGGTGGCGCACGACTTCGGCACCGTGATCGCCGCGCTCGCCGCCAACAAGAAGCCCGACCTGTTCGCCGCGTATGTCGGCGTCGGGCAGTACGTCGACATGGCCGAGAGCGAGCGCGTGACCTACGAATGGGCCGTGCAGCGTGCCACGGCCGACGGCGACTCGGGCGCGCAGGCGGAGCTGGAGGCGATCGGCCCGCCGCCGCACGACACCCCGGACGAGTCGCGGCGCCTGCGCGCCATGATCCGCAGGCTGGGCGGCGAGGTGTTCAACGGCGACAGCGTCTCGTACTCCGGGAAGGCCCTGGTCTCGCCGGAGTACTCGCTGATGCAGTGGTTCCGCATCGGCGCCGGCGAGGAAGTCTCGTGGCGCCACCTGCACGGCACCTGGATGCGGCTCAACCTCCTGCAGGACGCGCTGCGGATCGACGTGCCGGTGTACCTCTTCCACGGCCGCCACGACCGGGTGGCGCCGGTGGGCCTGGCCGCCAAGTACGCCAAGGAACTGATCGCGCCGGCGCACGAGATCATCTTCTTCGAGAGCTCCGGCCACTGGCCCTTCCTCGAGGAGCCGCGGCGTTTCCAGCAGATGCTCCTGGACCACGTCCTGGTGCGCACCGGCCCGAAGTGAGCTAGTCCAGCGCCGCCAGCCGTTCGGCCGCCAGATCGAGGCGGCGTTCCAGACGACGGAACACCGGCTCGCTCACGACGCCGCGCAGGCGGGCCTCGTGCAGCGCCTGGCGTTCCGCGGCGAGGAGTTCGCGTTCGACCTCGCGTTCCGCGGCCAGCCGCGTGTCGCCGCGCTGCACGCACTCGTTGCAGTCCACGGCGGCCTCCAGGGCCTGGCGCGCGGCCAGGGCCTCGGCGAGGTGTTCGAGCAGGGCCGCGGGGTGGTGGGCGGCCCCGCGCAACGCGGCGAGACGGGCCGAGGCGGCCGAGGTCATCGCGGCGCGCGCGTCGCGCTCCTGCGCCCATTCCTCGTCGCCGGTCTCCAGCCCGAGGCGGCGGATCAGCCACGGCAGGGAGAGGCTCTGCAGGACGATGGTCGTGAGGATCACCGCGAACACCAGGACGATCAGCAGATCGCGCTGCGGGAACGCGCCGCCGTCGTCGGTCAGGACCGGCACCGCCAGGGCCCCGGCCAGGGACACGATCCCGCGCATGCCGGTCCAGCCGATCATGGTGACCGCGCGCCAGTCGGCCAACGGCGCGCCACGCCACCGGACGGGCAGGAGACGGAGGATGGCGTTCAAGGGGAACACGGTGGCCAACCGCACGAGCACCACGGCGAGGCTCACCACGGCGCAGAGTCCGAGCAGCTGCGGCCAGCTCAGGTTCGTGCAGTCGGCGCAGTGGTGCGGCACCTGCAGGCCCAGGAGCACGAACCCCAGGCCGTCGAGGAGCATGACGAGGGTGTTCCACACCGGGATCGCCGTGAGGCGCGTGGCCGGGTCGAAGACCTGCGTGCTCCGGCGGGACACGACCAGTCCCGCGGCCACCACCGCGATGACGGCGGAGACCTGTGCCTGCATGGCCACCAGGTACACGGCGTAGGGCGCGACGAGGGAGAGCGCCGTGCTGATCTGGGGGTCGCGGATGCGTGCATGGACGCGCGCGATGCCACTGCCGGCCAGGTAGCCGAGCACGACGCCTCCGGCGCCGGCCAGCAGGAAACTCGAGGCCGCGGAGGCGAGCGAGAAGCCGCCCGTGGCCACGGCGACCAGCGCGATCCGCATCACGATCAGTCCGGTGGCGTCGTTCACGAGCCCCTCGCCCTCGAGGATCGTCACGATCCGGCGCGGTACGCGCAGGCGCTGGCACACGGCCAGGGCCGCGGCCGTGTCCGAGGGGGACACGATCGCGCCGAGCACGAACGCCACGGGCCAGGACATGCCCGGGACGAGGGCGACCGCGATCGCCGCGACCGCGACGGTGGTGGCGAGCACCAGCCCGATCGCGAGGTAGGTGATCGGTGCCAGGTTGCGGCGGAACTCCGACCACGAGGTGCGCCACGCGCCGCTGTAGAGGATCGGCGGCAGGAACACGAGGAACACGAAGTCGGGCTCCAGGTCGAGGCGCGGCATCCCCGGGAGCAGCGCGATTCCGAGTCCGGCCAGGACCATCCAGGTCGGGTAGGGCACGGAGGAGCGCCGGCCGAGTTCGACCAGGAGCAGGACCAGGAGCAGCAGGACGGTGACGAGGGCGAGACCCTGCATGGGGACGGCTCGAGCGGTGGATCCTCGTGGGGGTGCGGCGTTCCAGATGGCGCGGGGATTCGTGGCTGGTCGGCGGCCCGGCGCCGGAGGTCAGGCGCCGAAGGCCTGCAGCCACTCCGCCTCGCTGCGCGGCCGGAACACGTAGTTCTCGCGCCGGGTCTGGCCGAGCGTGGCTTCGGGTTCGGGGCCGTAGAGATGCCCCGGGTAGAGGCGGGTGTCGTCGGGGATCCTGGCGAGACGCTGGGTGAGGCTGCGGTACATCTCCGCCGGGTCGCCACCGGGCAGGTCGGTGCGGCCGCAGCCCTGCAGGAAGAGCGTGTCGCCCGCCACGAGCCGGCGCTCGACCAGGAAGCACTGGCTGCCCGGCGTGTGGCCCGGAGTGTGGATGAGCTGCACCCGGATGGCACCCACCAGGACCTCGTCGCCGCTGTCGTGCAGGGCGAGATCGCTGTCGGAGACGCCGGTGGTGCGCTTCAGCCACGGGGCCTCGCTGCGCTGTGCGTGCACCTTCATGCCGCGCACTTCGAGCAGCTCGCGGATGCCTTCCAGATCGAAGCCCAGCATCGAACCGCCCACGTGGTCGGGGTGGTAGTGCGTGGCCAGCGTCCCGACGAGCTTCATCCCGTCCCGTTCCGCGATCTGCACCAGCTCCGCGACGGCGTAGGCCGGATCGACCACGAGGCACTCCCTGGTCTGGGTGTCGCCCAGGAGGTAGACGAAGTTCACCATCTGTGCGGCGATCGGGTCGTCCCGGGCGAAGTCGCGTCCGGAGAGTAGCTGGCGGAAGTAGAGGCGCGGCGGCTCGGCGGACATGGCGGCAATGCTCGGCGGGAACCGGCAGGCACGGCAAGAAGCCCTTGGCCGCACGCACGCAGGCGGCGCACAATCCCCGGCGATGCGTGGGTGGCGGTGGCTGGTCGTGGGGTGCCTGCTGGCGGCGTGCGGCGCTCCGTCGGCCCCGGTCCCTCTGCCGGACCGTGGGCCGCGCGGCGTGGGCGAGGTGCTGCACGACGCGTTCGGCGCGGCGACCTTGGCCTGGCCCTCCGACCCCGCCGGGGCCCGCGCGCTCTTCGCCGCCCACGACGTCGTGGTCGTGGTGGCGCAGGGCCGTGCGCGGCCGCAGCCTGTGGCGGATGCCGAGCTGCGGCGCGCCGTCGTCGAGGGCGTGCGGGACGGTGCCTGCCTGCTGGTCCTCGGGCACGCGGCGCTCCTGGCGCATGCGCTCGGCTTCGAGCCGGTGGCTCCCGACCGGGTCGACACGTACCGATGGGGACTCGACCAGCGGAGCGCCGTGGGCCGCTACCTCTACGGGCTGCGTGTGCCGGTTCCGGACGACCCGCTGGCGCGCTCGCTGCTGCGCGAGCTGGTGCTCGCGCGCGACCCGGGCACGGTGCTGCTGGGAGGGGGCGAGGGCGTCACGGTGGAGACCTGCCACTGGGAAGCGGCCGCCCCGCAGCGCGGCGACGTGCTCGGGAGGATGTACCGCGAACGCGACGGCGAGGGCCTGGACCTGGATGCCGCGGTGCTCGTGCGCTGGCGCGAGGGCCGTGGTCAGGTGCTCGCCTACGGCAACCTGCCCGAGCCTTGGCGTGGCGACGCCCCGGTCGGGGCCAATGCCCGGCGCTTCCTGAGCAACGCCGTGCAGGCCCTGCATCCCGGCCGTGCGCCCCGCGTGGCGCTCTGCGTCCTCGGCGCTCCGCCGCCACCGGCCCCCGCGCCGCGCGCGCTCGCGCCGCTGGCGCAGCGCCGCCACCCGGGGATCCCCACGCTCGCGGCGTGGGGGTGGCAGGTGCCGCTCAACCACCAGCAGGGCGCCCGCGAGCCGCTCCTGCCGGTGCAGCTGACGGAGGGCGCACTGGTGCCCGCGGCCCGGAGCGGGGCGGGACTCGTGGTCCTGCGTGCCACCGACCTCGCCCTCGGCTATCCCCTGGGCTGGTCGCAGGCGGATCCGCTCCGCCGCCCGGCTGCGTACCTCGGCCACGATGCGTGGCCTGCATACGGTGTGCGCGGCCTGCGCGAGATCGCGGCGCGCGCCCACGGGCTCGGGCTGCGGCCCTTCCTCGACCTCGAGCCGCCGCCCGCGCCGCGCGGCCATCCGGACGAGACGCTGCTGGCGTTCCGCTTCCTGGCCAGGGAGCTCTTCGATCTCCGCTCGTCCGGCACGGCGGCGTTCGCCGGGATCGGCGTGCGCGAGTGGCCCGACGATCCGGAGGGCAGGACCCTCGCGGTGCTGGCGCTGCACCAGCCCGACGGCGGCGCGTTCGCGGGCGGCTGGCGCGGCCTGGAGCGGCAGGGCTTCGTGCCCGCCCTGGTCCCGGAGCTGGGGCGGCCGGGCGAGATCCCCGCGCAGGGGCTCTCCGACCGCTGGCGCGCGGCGTTCCTGCCGGAGCAGTGGCCCGCGGCGGCGCTCGACGCGCGCACGTGGCGCCCCTCGTCCCGCCTCTGGGGCAAGGCGCACGCTCTGGCCGGCGGCAGCTACGGCGACTGGGTCCTGAGCCAGGCCGCGGACTTCGTGCGCGCGCGACTCGACGCCGCGCCGGTGCTGTGGTGGGAGGCGCACGGCGGCGCGATCACGCCTCCCGACACCGTGCGCTACGTGCACGGCGTCTCGCTGGATCCGCTGCGCGCGGCGGTCGCGGCGCGGCCCTGGGCCACGGGAACGGGCGGATGGCGCGACCTGCAGCGCCGGTTCGCCGGCACGGTGCAGACCGGGTTCGGCGCCGAGGTCGACCTGCCCCACGACGCGGCGTTCCTGCAGAACAACCACCTGCGCCTGTGCGGCTCCGGTGGCGCGCTGCTCTTCGATCCCGGCGGGCTGGCGCGCTTCCGCGACGCCCAGGAGGGTGCGGTGGTGGCGGCGCCCTCCTTCCTGACCACCCGGATCGGCCAGTTCCGGCCCAGCCCGCGCAGCGCGAGCGAGACCGTGCGTGACTTCGTCGGTGCGGTACCGCGCGGCGCGGGAGGCTACGGATCGCTGGTCGAGCTGCGTGGCGCGGAGGTCGGGGCCGGTCGCTTCCCGGCGCGGCTGGCGCACGACGATCTGCCGAGCTGGCCGCGCGGCGTGCTGGTCGGGTTCCGGGCCGAGCCCGGCCGTCACGACCTGGAAGTGGTGCTGCGCGGCGTCGAGGGACGCGGCGTCGTGGAGGTGCGGCGCGAAGAGGAGCTGATCCACCTGCTGCCGTTCGCCAGCGGGGCCGGCGCGACGCGCCATGTCGTGCGCTGCGACATGGCGGAGGGCGGCGAGCGCCGCCTCTCCCTTGCGGTCGTGGACGGTGGCACGGTGGCCGTCGAGATGTGCCGGCTCCTGCGCGGGCCCGAGACCGAGGTGGCCGAGGAGAGCCGCATCGTGCACCCGGCGGGCCACCGCGCCGTGCTCGTGGAGCAGAGCTCGTCGCAGGCCCACGCGGAGCGGCGCACCCTGACCACGATCGCGGACTGGCCGGGCTTCGTCCTGGCGATCGACTACCGGCACGCGGCGGCGAACGTGCGCGTGACCCGCCACTTCGGTCTCGCGTCCTACCGGCGCGTCGCGCGTGCGCTGCAGGCCGGGTCCGACGCGCTGCGCGGCCCCTTCGTGCTCAGTGCGGACGATCCGGCACTGCCGGCGCTGGCCGTGGTGCCGTACCGCCTGCCCCGCTACCACAACTTCGTCCTCGACGCGGTGGGCGGGCTCCAGCTGGTCGGCTACCCGCGCAGCAATGAGGAGGTGCGCGTGGGCTTCGTGTTCCTGCGCGCTGCCGGCGACGAGGCGCTGGCCCACCTGCCGGCGCTCTGCGCGGAGGTCGAGGCGCCACGCGAGATCCCGCTCGATGCCGATGGCGTGGCGGACCTCGCGCCGCTCGTGCCGGTCGCGCACGCCCGGGTCGTGGCGATCCGCCACGCCGAGCCCGGACCGTTCCTGGTGCGCGAACAGGGTGGGTGGACCGGGCGCGGCGCGCAGGGCGCCGGCGACGGCCTGGCCTGGCTGCACGTCGTGCACGCGGCGGGCGATACCGTGCGCATCGCCGCCGAGCCGACGTGGCGCGGCCCGCGCGCGAGCCCAGGCTGGCGCCAGAGCCTGCGCATCGAGGAGCTGCCGGCGGCAGCCGCGGATCAGGCGGAGCAGGTGCTGCGGGTGAGCGTGCTGCGCGTGCCGGCACTGGTGGGGGCGCCGGGCGTGACCTTCGCAGCACCCTTCGACGTGGTGGAACTGGACGGCAGGCCGTGGGCGTACTTCGCCGAGCGCACCGTCTACCTGCCGCGCGAGCCCGGCACCTGGCGCCTGCGCGTGCGCGCCACGGGACGGGCGCTGCCGCCCCATGTCGCGGCGACCGGCACGGTCGTGCGCGCCTGCCGCTACGACGAGAGCTCGCGCACGCTGGAGCTCTTCACCGAGGGCGGCGCGGGCACGACGAGCACCGCGTTCCTGGCCGGACCCGAGCCCGCCGCGATCGAGGGTGGCGTCCGCGTCGCCGAGGAGGAACTGGCCTGGCCGAGCGACCGGCGGCGCGTGGACGCCGTGGGCCGCGGCGTGGTCGTGCGCTTCCAGCCGGGGCTCCTGCGGGTGCGCTATCCATGATCCCGGATCCGGCCCCCGGTCCCGCGCCCGCCCCGCGCCGGATGTACCTCCTGGTGGCGGCCGGGGCGCTCGGCGTCGTGCTCCTGGTCCTGCCCTGGGTCCGCTGGCCCACGGCCATGCCCGCGGCCGCGGAGCTCCGGCCCGGCGACCCCACGTTCACGCTCCTGACCCGGACCTGTGCGGAACTCGACCGGGCGTGGAGCCAGGGCCAGCGTGCCGCCGCCGAGCGCTGGCTGAGTCCGGGCTTCCAGGCGCGTCAGGCGGAGCTGCTGGCGGGGGCCCAGCCGCGGGGTGCGGGCGCGCGGCCGCCCCTCGTGGGAGCGCTGGATGGCGGTGCGCTGCTGACGGGGCGTTCGGGCGGGGAGCGCGCCGTCCTGGTGTTCGCGCGCGAGGCCGTGCCGGTGGAGGCGGGAGGCCCCGCAGGACGCTCGCTGCTGGCGCTGGTCTTCCTGTGGGACGGCTATCGCTTCCTCCTGGACCGCAAGGAGGGCCGTGCCCTGGGCGAGGGGGAGGATGCGCGCGCGGCCGCGGCGCGTTTCGCGGCGGAACTCCTCGTTCCGTGACTGCGGCCACAGGGGCGGGTCGGCCGCCACGAGGGGGGCCGCGCCGGTGCCGTGCGCGACGCTAGACTCTGGGTTCCTGCCCAGGAGACCCGAGCATGATCCGCACCCTTCTCACCACACTCCTCGCCGCCGGCGCCCTCGCCGCACAGTCCAGTTCCTTCGTCGTCCCGGCCAGCGCCACCAACGCGCCGGGCAACGCCAGCTTCGGCTTCCCGTTCAGCTACACCGGCTACACCCGTCTCCAGCAGGCCATCGGCACCAGCCACTTCACGGGTCCCAAGGTGCTCTTCGGGATGGCCCTCCGACCCCGGTCCTTCCCGACCTCGGTGATCGAGGTGCAGGTGCAGGGCATGGACGTGCGCCTCTCGGACTGCGCGCGGCCGCTGAACGCCCTGGACACCACGTACGGCAACAACGTGGGTGCGAACGTCGCCCTCGTGTTCAGCGGCTCGTTCAACATCCGCCGGCCGAATCCGCAGGACGGCCTGGAGTTCTCGCTGCTGATCCCGTTCTCGCAGCTCTACGTGCACGCCAACACGGCGCCGCTGCTGATCGACCTCGCGCCCACCAGCTTCCAGAACCTGCCCTGCGGGAGCGGCGGCAACGGCACGGCCTTCGACTTCGTCAACAACGATCCCAACATGGCGATCATGTACGGGAAGAACGGCCAGTGCGGCCTGCCGACGGCCAACGGCAATCCCGGCACCGGCGGCTACGTCATCCGCTTCTACGACCAGGACCAGATGCTGCCGTATGGCAAGGCCTGCCGCGCGGCATCGGGGCGTCCGGTGATCGCCTCGACCGGTGGGGCTCCGGGAATCGGCAACTCCTCGTTCGCGATCACGCTCCTGGCGCCGGGTCTGACGGCCGGTACCGCGGCGCTGCTCTTCGCGCGCGAATCGGCAGTGTTCGGCGGCCTCTCGCTCCCTGCCGAGCTGGGGTTCATCGGCGCACCCGACTGCTTCCTCGAGACCGACGTGGCGCTGGTGTTCTCCCTGCCCGTCGGCGGCGGCAACGCCGTGGCCGGACTGCCGATCCCGGCGAGCCCGGGCCTGATCGGGCAGGCCTTCAGCGCCCAGTGGGTGTTTCCGGACGCCGGAGCCAACGCGCTCGGCCTCGGCTTCAGCCAGGGCGGGCGGATGGTGATCCGCTGAACCAGCACCGCGCCGGACTGCGGCCGGAGCGCAGCGGGCCATGAGCCTCTTCGGGGTCCTGGCAGGCGTGCTGGCGGTGGCGAGCGTCCTGCTCTTCGTGCCCGGCGCGTTCGTGCCGGGCCTTGCCCGCGCGGGCCTGCGCCTGGCCGCGCTCGCCGGGATGCTGGCCGCAGGCCTCCTCCTGCTCGCCGCGGGGCTGATGGCGTTTGCCGAGCGGCCGGATCCCTGGCCCTTCTTCGTGCTCCTGGGCCTCCTGGTGAACGTTGGGCTCCTCGTGCTGGAGGTGAAGACCTCGCGCGCGGAGGCGGACCTGCCGCGCTGACCTGTCCGCACCACGGCCCTCGGCTACGCTAGCACGCACCCTTGGCGCCGCTCCTCGACACTTTCCGCCGGCCCCTGCGCAACCTGCGTCTGTCGGTCACCGACCGATGCAACCTGCGCTGTGCCTACTGCATGCCGGAGGAGGAGTACGCGTGGCTGCCGCGGGGCGACGTGCTCACCTTCGAGGAGATCGTCCGGCTCGTGGACGTCTTCACCGGACTGGGCGTCGAGCGCGTGCGCCTCACCGGCGGCGAACCGCTCGCGCGCCGCGACCTGCCCGAGCTGCTGCGCCTGCTCGCCAGGCGTCCGGCGCTGCGCGACATCGCCCTCACGACCAACGGGACGCTGCTCGCGGAGCAGGCCGGGGCACTGCGCGCGGCGGGGCTGCACCGGGTCACGGTGAGCCTCGACACCCTGGACCCGGAGCGCTTCCGGCGCCTCACGCGCCGCGCCTCCCACGGCCAGGTCCTGGAGGGCATCGCCGCGGCGCGCGCCGCGGGTTTCGCTGCGTTGAAGCTCGACACGGTGGTCCTGCGCGGCACCAACGACGACGAACTCGTGCCGCTGCTCGAGTACGCCCGCTCGATCGGCGCGGAGCTGCGTTACATCGAATACATGGACGTGGGCGGCGCCACGCGCTGGAGCCCCGAACAGGTGGTCTCGCGCCGGGAGATCCTGGACCGGCTGGCCGCCCGCTACGGCCCGATCGACGCGGTGCACGACGACTCGAGCGCCCCCGCCGACCTCTTCCGCCTGCCGGACGGCCTCGTGTTCGGGATCATCTCGTCGACCACCCAGCCGTTCTGCGCCACCTGCGACCGCAGCCGTCTCACCGCGGACGGGCACTGGTTCCTCTGCCTCTACGCCCGGGACGGCCTCGACCTGCGCGCCCTCCTGCGCGGCGGCGCGGACGACGCGGCGATCCGCGACGCCATCGCCGCGGCCTGGCGCGCGCGCACCGACCGCGGCGCCGAAGACCGCCTCGCCCTGCACCAGCGCGGTCCCATGGCATCCCTCGCCGACCTGCGCGCCGATCCCCGCCTCGAGATGCACACCCGAGGCGGCTGAAACGACTCTGAGCAATCTCGACGGTCGTGTCACGGCAGCGTAGCACTTTGCATCGCTGCCGGCGGTGCACCGCACCGTGCGACTCGTGCGCCGTCCGCGGGGCACACGCTCCGCCGGCGCCGCCGCTCGCGACCGCAAGGCAGGGCTGGCGGAGGCGGGGCTCCTCTGCGAGGATCGCCTCGGGGTTCCGGCGCCCCTTCACTGCAAGGTGCACTCGATGATCCGTTCGTGCCTCGTGGCGCTGGCTCTCGCCCTCGCGCCCCTCGTGCCCGCACAGGGCGCCTCCTACACACTCTTCGGCACCGCATGCGGCACGCCGGGGTTCTCGCCCTCCTTGGGTGTGCGTGGCGTGCCCAGGCTGGGCACGACGTTCACCGTGACGTACGGCGGCCCCAACCTCTGCGGCTTCCTCGGCCCGATCTCGTTCCGCTACCGGCCGATCCTGCTCACCGGCGTCTCGCGCTCGGCCATGGGGGGCATCGCGCTGCCCTGGCAGGTGCCACCGGCCCTCGCCGGCGGAGCGAATTGCCTGCTCCTGCAGAGCACGGACGTCGTCCTGCCCATGCCGGCCACGCCCGGCGGTGCGAACTGCTTCGCCTCGGAGGCGGCCTTCGCCGTGCCCAACGTCCCGGCACTCCTCGGCGTCGAGTTCTACCAGCAATGGCTGGCCTGGCTGGAGCGTTTCGACTCGCGCACCTCCACGACGACCTACACGCTCCTCCTCTCCGAGGGTGGCCACGCGAAGCTGGGGACCTGAGACGCGTCCGGGCACGTGCCCGGGTGGCGGCGGACCGCGTGGCGTACGCGGCCACGCGAGGCCTCAGCGCTGGATCCGCTCCAGCAACCGCTCCAGCCGTTGCGCGTACTCGCGCGGTTCCGTCCGCCATGCATCGCCATGGCCCGCGTCGGTGACCAGCCAGAACTCCTTGCGGGACTCCGGGGCGCGCAGCGCGGTGTAGGCCCTGCGCGCCTCGTCGGGATGCACCCGGTCGTCGAGCGCGCCCGCGATCACGAGGCTCGCCACCGGCAGGGGCACCTGCTCGAGGGCCTGGAGCGGCCGCAGCTCGTCGAGCCCGGTCCCGGTCCAGATCTCGAGCGCAAAGAGCGTGAGCGACCGGAAGGGCTGGGGCAGCGCGATGCGTCGCGGCCGGTGCTCGCCCCCGGTACCGAGCATCCGCTCGGCCGTGGCGGGCAGGTCCGTGACCGGCGAGTCGAGGACGAGCCCGGCGAGGTCGCCCACCCGCGGCGCCGCCAGTGCCACGGCCACGGCCCCGAGGCTGACGCCGAAGAGCAGCACCGGCATCTCCGCGGCCACGGGATCGGCGCGCAGCTCGGCCACGCCGGCCAGCACGTCCTCCGCCTCGAGGCGGCCCAGGGTGCACCGGCTCCGCTGGCTGCCGCCGTGATTGCGAAGCTCGACGAGCAGGAGTTCGACCCCACGCTCACGCAGGATCCCGGCCACGGTCTCCAGCTCGAACGCCGAGCGGAAGAGGCCGTGCACGAGCACCGCGGCCACGCCGCACGGCGCGCCGCGTGCCCGGATGCGGAACGCACGCAGGCGCACCCCGTCGCTCGTGGTCAGCCAGCGCAGCTCGGCGTGGGGCCCGGGCGCGAAGCCCGGCTGCGTCGCGGCCTCGAGCGTCGCGCGGGACTGCATCTGCCAGCTCCCGTCCGGGCCGAAGCGCGGACCTGCATATCCGCGCTCGTCCGGGCGGGTGCCGGCGAGGAACGCGCCGACCGCGCCCAGCGTGAGGGGCGTGAGCACCAGGGCGTGCACGGGCAGCAACGCAGCCAGCACCACGCCCGCCCGCCGCCACCAGCCGGCGCGGACCGGCCCGCGCAGGCGTGCCACGCACCAGCAGAGCAGCGCCGCGACGAGACTCACGCCGACCCAGAGGCCGGTGCCGATCAGGATCAGGACCATGCGTGCGGGGGAGCAGGGCCGGATCAGAAGCTCCTGGCGAGGAAGAGGAACGCAGGCACGAAGGGCAGCGCGCCCAGCAGGTCCGGCATCCTGCCGCGCTTCTCGAGCACGTACCCGCCCTGCACCGCGCGCAGCGAGTGCACGTCATGACCCAGCACCTCGCGAAACGCCGCCGCGGAGGGGAGCGCGTCCACCGTCAGGTCGAACCCCTCGCGCTGCAGCTGCGCGCAGAGCGGGGCCGCGATCAGCTTGCCGATCCCGTACGCGAACGGGAAGAGCCCCGCCGTGTCCTGCACCAGGATGGCGCTACTCCCCAGTGCCGCGCGCACCGCCGGCACGCTGGCGAGGTCGCGGTCCTTGGCCTGCAGGTGCAGGAGCGAGGCCTTCAGCGTCGCCGGATCGAGGCTGATCAGGAGATGGCCGGGCGTGAGCGACCACGCGAGGGGGAAGAACGCGCTCTGGCCCGGATTCACGTAGTGGATGGTCTGGTCGAGGAAGCTGGCCTGCTCCAGGCTCGATGCGTACGGCGACGCGGCCTGCGCCCGCTCCCACACGTTGTTCTGATCGAGGTCGTCGTCGGTGTCCGGCCTGCCGTCCGCTCCGTCGCTCACGACGCGGTACTCCTGACCCTCCGCGACCACCAGCCGGTAGGGATGGCCCCACGGGTCGACCGGCGGCTTGCCCTCCTCGCCGCGCGCGGCCTCGCGCAGATTGGATCGGTCGAGTTCCTCGATCTTCGGCAGCTTCCCGTCGTGGTCGGAGCGCCACTGCTGCACGCCCCAGGCCAACAGCTGCAAGTCCTGTTGTGCGGCCTCGAGGAACCCGTATCTGGCGCGCAGCTCGGCCCGCGCCGCGCGCGGCGGCATCGTGGCGCGCAATCGCTGCAGCACCGTCTCGAGGGCACGCGCGACACGCGGCGGATCGCGCAGCGGCACCGCGAGGGTCAGACCGGTGAACCAGAGTCCGCCCTGGCTCGGTGCGTTCCAGAGGGTCACCACGTCGCCCAGGCCGGCCAGGAGATCCTCGCGCAGCCGCACACCCAGCAGCTCTCCGGCCGCGCCCAGCAGCTCGCTCTCCATGGCACGGCGCAGCTCCGGATCGACTCGCGCGGCGCCCTGCAACACCTCGTCGAGCAGGGCCTCGCCCTCCATGCGCAGCGCGAGCGCCAGCGTGGCGTCGGCAGGGATCGGGGCGAGGTCCTCCGCGGCCAGCGGCTTCTGCGCCAGCGCCCGGAAGATGCCCCGCGGCTTGCCCTCGGCCGCCAGGAAGGTGCGCGCGCACACACCCTCTCCCTCGAGGCCGTTCTCGACCAGGATCCCGCGCGCCGAGTCGAGGCCGAAGGCCTCCACGAAGCGCTGCTCGCCCTCGTCCAGGCCTGCGGCGGCCAGGCGCAGCAGGCCCTCGGCGTCGCAGTACACGCGCACCACGGGACGCTCCACCTGCGCCTTGGCGCGCAGGCCGGCGAAGCGCGGCGTGGCGCCCACGCCGTCCTGCGCCGCGAGCGCCGCGAGGAGGCGCTCGTGCGTGCCCTCGCCCAGCGTCGCGAAGAGGTGGTCGCCCCGATGTCCGTAGACCAGCGCCGGCATCCGGGGCCCCAGGTCGAAGCGCCGCGCCGCGCCGCCCGCCACCGGGAGATCCTGACCCGGGGACGGATCGCCGTCGCGCGCGGCGGCACGCGCCACGCGCGCCTGGATCGACTTCAGCGTCTCGTACATGCGCTGCGCCGGCCCGGCCTGGCCGGCCGCCGCGGGCAGATGCACCAGGAGTCCCGCCTTGACGCCGCGCGGATCGCCGTCCGGAGTGAACGACTCGAGGTACACGACGCCCTGGCTGTTCCAGGCCGCGCGCAGCAGGCCGAACACCTCCAGAGGAGCGACCGGCACCTGCGCCGCCTGCCACTCCTTCTCCTGTGCCGCGCACCAGTCGAGGGCGGCCCGCTCCAGGTGCACGAAGAGCGCGCGGATCTCCGGATGCGCCGCGAAGCGCTCCGCGCGGTTGGTGGCCTTGGCGTCCGGAGTGGCGATGCCGAACCACTGCACGAAGGCGAGCGAGTCCTTGGGCACCGCGCGGACCAGGGTCGGGTCCTCCTTCTGCGGCGGGATGCCGAGCGGCAGGGGGAGCGTGAGGCCGATCAGGAGCACGAACAGGAACTCGACGAGACCGAACATGGCTGCACCTCGGGAAGGCGGATCAGACGCGCATCCTGCCCGGGGGCGGGACACGGGGCGAGGATCACCTCGCCAGGCGGTACACCTGGAGCGCGGTGCCGCCGAAGGCGGCGGCCCGCTCCGCCGGTGTCAGGCCGGCGAGCAGGTCCTCGGCGAGGTCCACGACCGTGCCGTGGGCGGCGGCCAGCCGGCACACCGGCCAGTCGGAGCCGAAGAGGATCCGGCCCGGGCCGAAGGCCTCGAGGACGACCTCCGCGCAGGCGCGCATCTGCCCTGCCTGCCACGTGCGCCACTCCGCCTCGGTGACCAGTCCCGAGAGCTTGCACCACACGTTGCCGCAGCGGGCCAGCTCCCGGATGCCGTCCCGCCACGGTCCGAGGGCGCCGGTGCGGATCGGCGGCTTGGCGATGTGGTCGAGGACGAAGCGCTGCCGCGGGAGTGCTCGCGCCAGGGCAGCGGCCGCCGGCAGGAGATGCGGGCGCACCAGCAGGTCGAAGGAGAGATCGAAGCGCGCGAGCGTCGCGATCCCGCGCCGCACGTCGCTCCGGCCGAGGAATCCCGGATCGGCTTCGTCCTGGACGAGGTGGCGGACGCCGACGAAGCGCGGTTCGCGGCACCATCCGGCCAGGGTGCGCTCCAGCCAGGGGTCGCAGAGGTCGACCCAGCCCACGACCCCGAGCACCCACCCGTGCCGCGCGGCGAGGTCGAGCAGCCAGCGGGTCTCCTGCACCGTGTGGGTCGCCTGCACCGCCACCGCGCCGGCGAACCCGCGCCGGCGCAGCTCGGGCTCGAGGTCCGCCGGCAGGTGGTCGGCCGCCAGAACCGCCATGTCCGCGCCGATCCACGGGTAGTCCTGCGGCGCGTAGCGCCAGAAGTGCACGTGGGCGTCGACGCGCATCGCGCTCACCCCACGCGATGCTCGCGCACGACCGCGTCGCGCAGCTTCAGGCCGAGACCCGGCTCCTGCGGCAGCGGGTAGTGGCCGTCCACCACGCGCAGGGGTTCCTCCCAGATGTCCTCGATCGACTCGTAGCAGTTCTCGACCATCAGCACGCCCGGGGTGGCCGCGGCCAACTGGACGTGCAGCTTCTGCTGCACGTTGGTGTGGGGCACGACCGGCAGGTTGGCGGCGGCGGCGAGGGCGGCCACCTCCAGCCACTCATCGACGCCCAGGAGCTTGGTGGCGTCGGCCTGCACGATGCCGACCGCTCCGGCCTCGATGTAGTCGCGGAACTGGTAGCGCGTGTACAGGGTCTCGCCCACCGCCACCGGGATCGGGATGGCGCGCTGCAGCTCGGCATGGCTGCGCACGTCCTCGGGCACCATCGGTTCTTCCAGCCAGTACACGTCGTGCTCGGCGAGGCGGCCGCCCCAGTAGCGCGCCTGCGCGAGGCTCCAGGCGCAGTTGGCGTCGGTCATGATCCGCACGGAGGGGCCGAGGGCCTTGCGCACCGCGCCGATCCGCGCGTGATCCTCGCGCGGGTCCGGCCGGCCGAGCTTGATCTTCACCGCGTCGAACCCGCGCTCCACCAGCCGGGTGGCGTCGCGCACCAGTTCGTCCACGCTCCAGCTCAGCCAGCCGCCGTCGGTGCTGTATGCCTTCACGCGCTCGCGCGCGGCGCCGAGGTAGCGCCACAGCGGCAGGCCGGCGCGCCGGCACGCCAGATCCCAGAGCGCGAACTCGACCGCGGCGATCCCGACCCGGGCCGCGCCGACGCGGCCCACGAAGTGGTTGGCGTAGAACATGCGCCGCACCAGCTCCTTGCGCAGCGTGGCGTCCTGGCCGATCAGGAGCGGCACGTAGTCGTCCTGCACCATCACCTGCGCGGCGCGCAGTCCCCTGGTGTAGCTCCAGTTCATCCCGTAGCCGGAGATCCCGGCGTCGGTGTGCAGCACCACCTGCAGGACGTCCACGGCGTCGACGCTGCTCTGCGAGTCGGTGATGGTGCGCTGGCGCAGCGGGACGCGGACCAGGAACGAGTCGACGGCCGTGATCTTCATGGCGGGATCGGGGACGAGGGATCGGGGACCGGAACACCAGGTGCCTCGGATGCGCGGTACGCGGCCTCCACCAGGGCCATGGTCGCCAGCGCGTCGCGCACCCCGCACACCGGCGCCGGGTCGCTGCCCTCGCGGCAGCGCTGCAGGTTGGCCATCGGCCCCTCGAACGCGTCGGGGAACCAGCTGCCGCGCAGCGGCACGTCCTGCCAGCTGCCGCCGCGCAGGCAGTACTCGAGTCGGTCGGGCACGCCCTGGGGGTAGTCGAGGTTGACGCCGAGGGTCGCCACCGCGCAGCCCTCGCTGCCTTCCACGCGCAGCGCCGACGACGCATGGCGGGGGCCGTAGGCGTGGTCGTGGCAGGTGTGCACCAGCACGCGCGCGCCGCGCGGGTCGAGCGCCACCGCCGCCGCGGGCGCGCCCGGTGCGCGCGGGCCGTAGCGCAGGAGGGTCGTGCTCGCGGTGTCGGCGTAGCCCTCGCGGTGGCGGGTCAGCACGGCGTGCACCGCCTCGGGCAGGCCGAACCAGCCGCGCAGCAGGTCGAGGTAGTGGATCGAGTGGTACACGATCTCCAGGCGCGGGATGCCGCGCAGGAACGCCCAGCGCTGCCATGGCGTGTGCGTGACCACCCGCACCTCGACGTCGCGCACCGCGCCCAGGGTGCCGTCGTCGAGGAGCCGGCGCAGAGCCAGCAGGTTGGGGGCGAAGCGCAGCTGCAGGTTGACCGCGGCCAGGAGGCCGCGTGCCTCGGCGGCCTGCACGATCCGCCGCGCCTCCGCGAGGTCGCGGCCCAGGGGCTTCTGCAGGAGCACCGCGGCGCGCGGCGGCAGCGCCGTCACGATCCCCAGCGCGGCCTCGGCCGGGACCGCGACGTCGAACACCGCGCCCGGCTCGCGCACGGCCTCGGCCAGGGTCGCGTAGACGCGCGGTATGCCGAAGTCGGCGGCGAGGCGGAACGCCGCGTCGGGACGCAGGTCGTACACGCCCGCCACCGGGAATCCGGCGTTGCGATACGCCGGCAGGTGGGCGCTGCGCACGATGCCGCCCGCGCCGATCAGGACGATGGGGGCGGGCCGGTCCGGCATGGGCCAGGACTGGTGTGCGAACTCAGTCAAGGTGGAACACCTCCTCCATGTCGGTCCACCACGTGCCGGGTGCCCGATCCGCCCTGGGCACCTGCATCGGTTCCATCAGATCCCACCACTCGCGCATCCGCGGCGCCGCCGCCAGCGCGGCCATCCGCGCGGCGTACTCCGCCGGCGGACCGACGTACTCGTAGTAGGCGAAGAGCTGCCCGCCGTGTTGGAAGATCGAGTAGTTGCTTATCCCCGCGGCGCGGATCGCGGCGGCGATCTCGGGCCAGATCGCGGCGTGGTGGCGCCGGTACTCCGCCAGCCGTTCCGGCCGCACGCCCAGCACCTGCCCGAAGCGGATCATCCGTGGAACGGGACCAGGCGCTGGCGCTGCTGGCCGAGGTGCTCGATGCCGAGTTCCACGACGTCTCCGGCCTTCAGGTAGCGCGGCGGATCGAAGCCGAGGCCGACGCCGGCCGGAGTGCCGGTGCTGATCACGTCGCCCGGCAGGAGCGTCATGAACGTGCTCACGTAGCTGAGCAGGTGGGCGACGCCGAACACCATGTTGGCGGTGCTGCTCTCCTGGCGCGTCTCGCCGTTCACCTTGAGCCACATGCGCAGGCGGCCCGGGTCGGGAACCTCGTCCAGCGTCACCAGTGCCGGCCCCAGGGGCGCGAAGGTGTCGCAGCTCTTGCCCTTCACCCACTGGCCGCCCCGCTCCAGCTGGAAGGCGCGCTCGCTGTAGTCGTTGTGCAGCACGAGTCCGGCCACGTGCTCCAGCGCGCGCTCCTCCGGCACGTGCCGGGCGAGCCGGCCCACCACGAACGCCAGCTCCACCTCGTAGTCCACCTTGGTGGCGCCGCGCGGGATCGTCACGTCGTCGTCGGGACCCTGCAGCGCCGTGGTGGACTTGAAGAAGAGCACCGGTTCCTTGGGGATCTGCGCCTTGGTCTCGCGCGCGTGGTCCACGAAGTTGAGGCCGATGCACACGATCTTGCTGGGGCGGCAGACCGGCGGCCCGAGGCGCGCGCCTTCGGCGAAGCGCGGCAGGGAGCCGCCGCGCTGGCGCACGAGCTCCCGCAGGCGGGCGAGCCCGTCGCCGCCCAGGAACTCCTCGTCGTAGTCGCGGACGGTGGCGGACACGTCCAGCCGCGTGCCGTCGGGAAGGAGCACGCCCGGCCGCTCCAGGGCAGGCGCGCCGCAGCGGATCAGGCGCATGGCGGAGTCCTACTTCACCAGCACGCCGCCGTCGATGGGGAACGCCTGACCCGTGATGAACGCGGCCGCGTCCGAGCAGAGGTAGAGCGCGAGCTGTGCCACCTCCTCCGGGGTGCCCATGCGTCCGATGGGTTGGTAGGCAGCGAGCCGGGCCAGCATCTCGGCCTCCCGACCCGGGTAGTTCTTCGCCACGAAGCCGTCCACGAACGGCGTGCGCACCCGGGCCGGGCAGATGCAGTTGCAGCGCACGCCGTACGCCATCGCGTCCACCGCCACCGACCGGGTCATGGCCAGCACCGCGCCCTTGCTCATCGAGTACGCGTAGCGATCCTCCAGGCCGATCAGCGCGGCGATCGAGGCGAGGTTCAGGATCACGCCGCGGCGTCGCGCGACCATGCCGGGCAGGGCCACGCGCGTGCCGTGGAACACGCCCTTCACGTTCACCGCGTAGATCCGGTCGAAGTCGGCCTCGCCGGTGTCCAGCGCGCTGCCCACGTGGGCGATCCCGGCGTTGTTCACGAGGATGTCGACCGGCCCCAGGCGCTGCTCGGCCTCGCGGTGCGCGCGCTCGACCTCGGCGCCGGACGCGACGTCGGCCTGACAGGACTCGGCCGTGCCTCCGGCGGCGCGGATCGCCGCGGTGGTGGCGTCGGCGGCGGCGCGATCGCGGTCCAGCACCGCGACGCGGGCACCCTGGCGGGCGAAGAGGAGGGCGATCGCTCGGCCGATGCCGGACCCGGCTCCGGTCACCCAGGCCACGCGGCCGTCGAGGCGGAAGGGCTCCGATGCGGACGGATCAGCCGGCGGGACGGGTGGCGAAGTCATGGCGGGAGGTTCAGGGGGCGTCGAGGAGGAGGAGGACGGTGACCGCGGCCGGGCCGTGCACGCCGATGGTGGCGTCGTTCTCGATGTCGCTGGTGCGGCTCGGGCCGGTCACCAGCACCGTGGCCGAGGGCAAGGCCTCGGGAGCGCCGTGCAGCGCCGCGAACGCGTCGCCGAGCTGCGGCACGAGGCACGACTCGCGCAGGACCGCCACGTGGTGGCGCGGCAGCAGGCTGGTGAGGCGGGCGCGGTCGGGTCCCAGGGCGTGCACCAGCGTCCCGGTCTCGGCCACGCCCAACGCCGGGAGCGTGATCCCGAGCGCGGCCGCGGCGCAACGGGCACGCCATGTCGCGGCGTCGCCGGGCGAGGGCGGGGTGGCGAGGCCCTCGCCCACCAGCCACTCCAGGCGCAGGCCGGCCAGCGCTGCCGTGGCGTCGCACACCGCCGGCCCGCCACCGGCGGCCAGGTGCTCGCGCAGGGCCTGCTCCAGCGCGGCGGCATCGGCGCACTCCTGCAGGTTGCCGCCGGCCCGCCGGAGCGCTGCGCCGAAGCACGCGCGGCGCGCGCCCGGGCCCGCCGCCCGGAGGGGGTGCGTGCGGTGGCGTTCGGGCACGCCGCAGCCGTCCCGCGGCGCCGGCGGGGCCCCGGCACTGCGGCCCAGGCGCGCGGCGAGCCCGGCGAGGAAGCGCTCAGGGTCCATGCTGCACCTCGTCGCGGCCGGTCCCGGCGTGCCACTGGTCGAGGAACGAGCGCGGCGCGGGAACCAGGGGCGCGTGGATCCTGCGCCACGCGCGCGCGGGCCCGAGAGCGCGCACTCCCGGCAGCCGTGCCAGCGTGCGCCCCAGGCGCAGGAGTGGACGCGCGAGCCGCGGATGGCGCGCCAGCCATGCGAGCAGGCGCAGGGCGAGGCGCAGGCCCGGGCCCCCGCGGCCGTGCCGGACGTCGCGCGCGCGCAGCGCCACGAGCATGTCGTGCAGGGGGATCGCCACCGGGCAGGCCTCGCTGCACGCGCCGCACAGGCTGGAGGCCTGCGCCAGCTCGGTGCGGGCGGGGCGGTCGGGCTCCAGCAGCGGGTTGAGCACCGCGCCGATCGGGCCCGGGTACACGGCGCCGTACGCGTGCCCGCCGATCTGCCGGTAGACCGGGCACACGTTCAGGCAGGCGCCGCAGCGGATGCAGTGCAGGATCGCCTGGAACTCCGGGTCGCCGAGCTGGCGCGAGCGACCGTTGTCGACCACGACCACGTGCAGCTCCTCGGGCCCGTCCGCCTCGCCCGCGCGCCGCGGGCCGTGGATCGCGTTGACGTACGTGGTGAGCGGCTGGCCGGTGGCCGAGCGCGGCAGCACTTGCGCCATGCACTCGAGGTCCTGCCAGGTCGGCACCACGCGCTCGAGGCCCATCAGCACCACGTGCACCCGCGGCAGCGCGGCCACGAGGCGGCCGTTGCCCTCGTTGGTGAACAGCACGACCGATCCGGTCTCGGCCACGGCGAAGTTGCAGCCGCTCACGCCGAGGTCCGCAGCCAGGAACCGCGTGCGCAGGCGCCCGCGCGCGTGCCCGGCCAGCGTGGCGGTGTCCGGCGCGAGCCGCGCGCCGGACTCGCGTTCGAAGAGCTCCTGGATCTCGCCCCGGGTCTTGTGGATCGCCGGCAGGATGATGTGCGAGGGCGTCTCGCCGGCCAGCTGCACGATCCACTCGCCCAGGTCGGTCTCGACCACCTCGAGCCCCTGCGCGGCGAGGTGGGCGTTGAGGCCGATCTCCTCGCTCACCATCGACTTGCCCTTGACGACCCTGCGCGCGCCGCCCTGCCGGGCGATCTCGGTCACCAGTGCGCACGCCTCGCGCGCGTCGGCGGCGAAGTGCACCCGCCCGCCGCGGGCGGCGAGATTGCGGGCGAAGAGCCGCAGATAGTGGTCGACATTGGCGATGGTGTGGGCGCGGATCTCGCGGCCGCGCTCGCGCCACTCGGCGAACCCGCCGAGGCTCGCGGTGGCGGCGGCCTTCGCGTCCCGCAGCCGGTCCGCGGTGAACCGCACCGCGCGCTGCAACCGCGGATCGCCGAGCGCGCGCGCGGCGCGGCCGGCCAGGTCGCCGGGGTCCGCGGCGTGGCTCATGCCATGGCCTCGGCGAGGATCTGGGCCAGATGCGCGACCTCGAGGCGCTCGCCGCAGGCCGCGGCGCGGCCGTGCAGATGGAGGAGACACCCCAGGTCGGCGCCGACGAGGGTGAGCGGCGCCCTCGTGCGCAGGGCCGCCAGCTTCTCGTCGGCCATCGCCGCGGCGATGGCCGGCAGCGTGGTGCAGAACGTGCCGCCGAAGCCGCAGCAGTCCTCGGGACGCGGAAAGTCCACGAGCTCCAGGCCCGCGATGCCGGCGAGCAGCCGCTGCGGGGCGTCGCCGATCCGCGCGATGCGGGCCGCGTGGCAGCCGGGATGCCAGGCGACGCGGCGGTGCACGGCGCCGGGCAGGGCACGCACGCCGAGCACGTCCGCCAGGAACGTGGCCAGCTCGAAGGTGCGCGCCGCGAGCGCCGCGGCGGCGGCGGCGAACGCCGGGTCGCCGGCGGCCAGCTGCGCGAACCCGTGCCGCACCATGCCGGCGCACGACCCGGAGGGCGCGACGACGTACTCCGCGCCCGCGAACGCGGCCAGCCACGCGCGCGCCAGGTCGCGTGCCTCCGCGACGTGCCCGGAGTTGTAGGCCGGCTGACCGCAGCAGAGCTGGGCGGGCGGGACCGCGACGTCGCAGCCGCACCGGCGCAGGACGCGCACCGTGGCGTGGGCCACCTCGGGCACGAACTGGTCGGCCAGGCAGGTCACGAAGAGCGCGACGCGCGGCACGGGGACCGGACCGTAGGCGGCCCGCGTGCCGGTCACAAGCCAGCGCTTGCCCGCCCTGCCCGAGGCTTCTACGGTCCGCGGCGTGCCGCGCGCCCTCCTCGTCCCCTTCGTCCTCGCGCTCGCGCTGCTGGCCGCGTGTTCCGGCCGCCCGGATGGCGGTGCGAAGTACCGGATCGCGGTGATCCCGAAGGGCACCGGGCACGAGTTCTGGCAGGCCGTGGCCAAGGGCGCCCGCGCGGCCGACGCGGAGCTCGCGGACCTGGAGATCGTCTGGAAGGGCCCGGCCGGCGAGGGCGATACCGGCGCGCAGATCGCCCTGGTGGAGTCGTTCCTGGCCGACGGCGTGCACGGCCTCTGCCTCGCGCCGCTCGACGCGCGCGCACTGGTCGCGCCGGTGCGCCAGGCCCTCCGGCGCAACGTGCCGGTGGTGGTGTTCGACTCCGGCCTCGCCGAGCCGGGACTCGGCATCGTCAGCTACGTCGCCACCGACAATCGGCGCGGCGGCGAACTCGCCGGGGAACACCTCGCGGCGCTGCTGCACGGGAAGGGGCGCGTCCTGGTCCTGCGCTATCAGGTCGGCTCGGAGAGCACCGAGGCGCGCGAGGCCGGCTGCCTCGCCGCGCTCGCGCGCGCGCCCGGGATCGAGGTGGTGTCGAGCGACCGTCACGGCGGGCCCGACGAGGCGAAGGCCGTCGAGGTGAGCGAGAACCTGCTGGCCACGTTCGGCGACCGCCTGGACGGCGTGTTCTGCTCCAACGAGTCTTCGACCGCCGGCATGCTCGCGGCCCTGCAGCGCGACCCACGGCGGCTGGCCGGCCGGATCAAGCTGGTCGGGTTCGACTCGAGCGCGGTGCTGGCCCAGGGCCTGCGGAATCGCACCGTGCACGGGATCGTGCTCCAGGACCCGGTCGGCATGGGCCATCAGGCCGTGCACGCGATGCACAAGCGGCTGACCGGGCAGCCGGTGCCGGCGCGGATCCCGACCGGCGAGGTGCTGGCCACGCCCGAGAACCTCGACCAGCCGCGCGTGCGGGCCCTGCTCTTCCCGGGCTCGTGAACGGTCCCGGCGAGCCTGGCGTCCTGCTGCGGGTGCAGGACGTGACCAAGAGCTTCGGCGCCACCCAGGCCCTGCGCGGGGTGTCGTTCGACGTGCGGCGCGGCGAGGTGCACGCGCTCCTGGGCGAGAACGGCGCCGGGAAGTCCACGCTGCTCAAGGTGCTGGCCGGCGTGCATGCTCCCGACGCGGGCGGCATGGAGTTGCTCGGGCAGCCGTACCGGCCGCGCGGCCCCGCGGCGGCCCGGCGCGTCGGCGTGGCCATGATCCACCAGGAGCTCTGCCTCGCGCCGCACCTCACGGTGGCCGAGAACCTCCACCTGGGCGCGGAGCGCGCACGCTGGGGCGTGGTGCGTGCCGGCGAGCAGCGCCGCGCCGCCCGGGCGGTGCTGGCGCGCCTCGGCCATGGCGAGCTGGATCCCGACACGCGGGTGGAAACGCTCCCGCTCGCGCTGCGCCAGGTGGTGGAGATCGCGCGCGCGGTCGCGCACGCGGCCCGCGTGCTGATCCTCGACGAGCCCACCTCGTCGCTGGGCGAGGCCGACGCCGCGCGCCTCTTCGCGCTCCTCGCCGAGCTGCGGTCCGGCGGCCTGGGGATCGTGTACGTGAGCCACTTCCTCGACGAGGTGCGCCGGATCGGCGACCGCTGCACCGTGCTGCGCGACGGCGCGGTGGCCGGGGGCGGCAGGCTGGACGATTGCGACGACGACGCGCTGGTCCGGCTCATGGTCGGGCGCCCGCTGGCGGCGATGTTCCCGCGGGTGCCGCATGGCGCTGGCGCGCCGCTGGTGGAGATCGCCGGGCTCGGCGGGCGGCGTGCCCCGCTGGATCTGGACCTGACCCTGTACGCCGGCGAGATCCTCGGGCTGGCCGGCCTCGTGGGCGCCGGACGCAGCGAGACGCTGCGCTGCCTCTTCGGCCTCGACCCGGTGCGCGCCGGTTCGGCGCGGCTGGCCGGCGGCCGGCCGCTGGCGCGCTCGCCCCGGGCCAGCATCGCCGCGGGCGTGGGCCTGCTGAGCGAGGACCGCGCCGGGGAAGGGCTCGCCCTGGACCTGCCGGTGGCGGCCAACCTGACGCTCTCGGGCCTCGGCCGGTGCGCGCGGGGCGGGTTCCTCCTGCCCCGCGCGGAGCGCGCCGCGGCGGCGGGCCACGGCGCGAGCCTGCGCATCGCCATGCGCTCGCCCGACCAGCCGGTGCGCGAACTCTCGGGCGGGAACCAGCAGAAGGTCGCGTTCGCGCGGCTGCTGCACCAGGACGCGCGCGTGCTGCTGCTGGACGAGCCCACGCGCGGCATCGACGTGGCCACGAAGGCCGAGCTCTACGCCAAGATCGGCGCCCTGGCCGCCGCGGGGCGGACGGTGGTCCTGGTGAGCTCGTACCTGCCCGAGCTCCTGCACGTGTGCGATCGGATCGCGGTGTTCCGGCGCGGGCGCATGGTGGAGGTGCGCGCGGCCGCGGACTGGAACGAGGAGGACCTGGTGCGGGTGGCGGCCGGAGGCCAGCGATGAGCCAGGAGCGCCGCGGCATCGCCCGGGCCGGGAGCTGGCTGCGCGGCGCATTCGCGCCGTTCGTCGGCCTCTTCGTCGTGGTCGCGCTGTTCACCGTCTACGGCTGGGTGGCCAAGCCCGAGAGCCAGTTCCTGTCCGCGTTCCGGATGGCGTTGATCGCCAAGCAGACCGCGATCGTGGGCGTCACGGCGCTCGGCGCGACGCTGGTGGTGCTGAGCGGCGGCATCGACCTCTCGGTGGGGTCGATGCTGGCGCTCTGCACGGTCGTGCTCGCGCAGGCGCTGGCGGGCGGCGTCGACCCGCTCGCCGCGCTGGGCCTGACGCTGGCCGTGGGCGCCGCGGCGGGCGCGGTGAACGGCCTCCTGGTCACGCGCCTCCGGCTGGTGCCCTTCCTGGCCACGCTCGGCACCATGCTGCTGTTCCGCGGCCTGGCGGAGGAGATCGCCGCGCAGCAGAAGATCCCCGCGCCGGCGCCGGCGTGGCTCGGGGGCCTGCTCGACCCACCCGCCCCGGGCTCGGCCTGGCTGGTCTGCGACGGGGTGTGGATCGTGGCGGCGCTGGCGCTGGTCCTGGCCTTCGTGGTCCGGCGCACGGTGTTCGGCCGCCACGTGGTGGCCGTGGGCTCGAACGCGGCCACCGCGCGCCTGTGCGGGGTGCCGGTGGCCCGGGTGCAGATGGTGGTGTACGCCCTCGGCGGGCTGCTCGTGGCGCTGGGCGGCGTGTTCGAGTTCGCGAACCTGAGCCGGCAGGGCAACCCGATGAGCGGCGTGGGCCTCGAGCTCGAGGCGATCGCCGCCGTGGTGCTGGGTGGCGCCAGCCTGGGCGGCGGGCGCGGCAGCATCGTCGGCGCCATGGCCGGAGCGCTGCTGATGACCACCCTGCGCAGCGGCTGCGTGTACGCCGAGGTGCCGGACCCGCTGCAGAAGGTGCTGATCGGCGGGATCCTGCTCGCGGCGATCGCCGTGGACCGGCGCCGCGCCGGCGCCAGCCCCTGAGCACGGGCCTCGTCGGGCCAGCAGGATTGCATCGCACCCGGCGCCGCGATCCACTCCCGCGGGCCATGCACCTGCAAGCCGTCGACTGGGTGATCCTGGGCGCGTTCTTCCTGGTGACGCTCCTGGTGGGCGTCTACGCGACGCGGCGGGCCTCGCGCAGCAGCGCAGAGTACTTCCTGTCCGGGCGCTCGATGCCGTGGTGGCTGCTGGGCTTCTCGATGGTGGCGACCACGTTCTCCACCGACACGCCCAATCTGGTCACCGACATCGTCCGCAAGAACGGCGTGGCCGGGAACTGGGTGTGGTGGGCGTTCCTGCTCACCGGGATGCTCACGGTGTTCGTGTACGCGCGGCTCTGGCGGCGCTCGGGAGTGCTCACCGACCTGGAGTTCTACGAGCTGCGCTACAGCGGCCGCGAGGCCGCGTTCCTGCGCGGCTTCCGCGCGCTCTACCTGGGCGTGTTCTTCAACGTGATGATCATGGCCTCGGTGTCGCTGGCCGCGATCAAGATCAGCGGGGTGCTCCTCGGCGTCGGCCCCGTGCCCACGGTCCTGATCGCCTCGGGCGTGACCGTCGTCTTCACCAGCCTGGGCGGCCTGCTCGGCGTGCTGCTCACCGACTTCGTGCTCTTCGTCGCGGCGATGGCGGGATCGGTGTACGCGGCGGTGGTGGCCGTGAACCACGCGCAGGTGGGCGGCCTCCGCGCGCTCCTGGCGCATCCGGCCGTGCAGGACCGGCTCGCGATCCTGCCCGAGTTCCAGCGCGACGGCGCGTTCGCGGCGGACGTGGTGATCCCGCTCCTGATCGTGCCGCTGGCCGTGCAGTGGTGGAGCGTGTGGTATCCGGGCGCGGAACCGGGCGGCGGCGGCTACATCGCCCAGCGCATGCTCGCGGCGAAGGACGAGCGCCACGCCCTGGGAGCGACGCTCTTCTTCAACTTCTGCCACTACGCGCTTAGGCCCTGGCCGTGGATCCTCGTGGCCCTGGCGTCGCTGGTGGTGTTCCCCAGCCACGACTCGATCCGTGCCGCCTTCCCGCACGTCGCCCCGGCGATCGTGAACGACGACCTCGCCTATCCGGCGATGCTCACGTTCCTGCCGGCGGGCGCCCTGGGATTCGTGGTGGCGTCCCTGGCGGCCGCCTACATGTCGACGATCTCGACCCACTTGAACTGGGGTTCGAGCTACGTGGCGAACGACTTCTGGAAGCGCTTCGTCCGCCCGCAGGCCGCCGAACGGGAGCTGGTGCGGGTCGGCCGGGCGGCCACCGTGGTCATGATGGCCGTCTCCGCGCTGCTCGCGCTGCTGCTGGAAAGCGCGCTGAACACGTTCCAGATCCTCCTGCAGATCGGCGCCGGCACGGGGCTGCTCTTCGTCCTGCGCTGGTTCTGGTGGCGCATCAACGCCTGGAGCGAGATCACCGCCATGGGAGTCTCGTTCGTCCTCGCCCTGGCCACCGAGGCGCGGCTGTGGTCCGCGCTCGCCCCGGGCTGGGCGGAGACGCTGCGCGGCGTTCCCGACTGGCAGAAGCTCTGCGGCGGCGTGGCACTGACCACGCTCGCGTGGGTGAGCGTCACCCTGCTCACGCGCCCCAGCGCGGAGCCGACCCTGCGGCGCTTCTACCAGCTCACGCGTCCCGGCGGCCCGGGCTGGGCGCGCGTGCGGGCGCGCGCGCAGGAGGACGGCGTGGCCCTGGACCTGCCCGGGGCGGCGTGGCCCGTGCCGATGGGCGTCGCCTGCATGCTGGTGGGCTGCGTGGCCGTGTACGGGATCCTCTTCGGCCTGGGCGAGTGGCTCTATGGCAACACGGTGCCTGCCCTGGTGCTGAGCGCCGCCGGCGGCGGCGCGGCGCTCGTGCTGCTGCGCATGGTGCGCCGGGTGGGCCTGCTGTGAGGCCGGCCCCGCGTTGCGCGTATGGCCCCGGTGCCGGCGCCGCCGCGAGGTCCGCGGCGATGCTGGTCGGGCCGGCGGGATTTGAACCCGCGGTCTCGTGGTCCCAAACCACGCGCTTTACCAGACTAAGCTACAGCCCGTCGCGGCGCGGCAGGGTAGCGGGCCAGCACGGAGGCGGCAACCGTGCGGAGCGGTTGGCGGCGCCGCCGTGTCGATAGAGACCCCAGGACCGATGGCATCCTCTGGCATTCCCTCCCGCCGCCGGCGTGTGGCCCTGCTGGGCACGGGGTTCATCGCCGGCGCCCACGTCGCGGCCCTGCGGGCGCTCGGGGACCTCGAGCTGTGGGCGGTCTGCGACCGCGACCATGGACGCCTGCACGGGTTCGCCCGCCGCCACGGGATCGGGCGCGCGTGCGCCGACCTCGATGCCCTGCTCGCCACCTCGCCCGACGTCGTGCACGTCCTCACGCCTCCCGACCGGCATGCCGAGGCGGTGCGGCGCTGCCTGGAGGCGGGCGTGGCGGTGCTCGCCGAGAAGCCGCTCGTGCTGGGCGCCGAGGAGGCGCGCGAACTCGGCGCGCTCGCGGCGGCGCGCGGGCTCGCCCTGGGCGTGAACCACAACCTGGTGTTCCACCCCGCGTTCGTGCGGCTGCGCCGGCTCGTGGCGCGCGGCGCAGTGGGCCGTCTCGAGCACCTCGACCTCGTGCACCACGTGCCGCTGCGCCAGCTGCACGGCGGCGATCTGGGCGCGTGGGTGCTGCGCGCTCCCGAGCACATCCTCTACGAACAGGCGGTGCATCCGCTCTCGCTGGTCGTGAGCCTCCTGGGTCCGGCGCGCACGGTGCAGGTGCAGACCAGCGGCGTCCGCGTGCTGGACCACGGCGGCGCATTCGTGGCCGGCTGGTCCCTGGCCATCGTCTGTGCGCGCGGCACGGCGCAGCTCTGGCTCGGGTTCGGGCGGAGCCAGACGGAGACCACCGTGCACGCGCTCGGCACGGACGGTACCGCGTGGCTCGACCTGGCGCGCGGCACGCTGCTGCGGGGCCGCAAGACCCGCTGGCCCGACATGGTCGACGCTGCGGCGAACGAGGCGGGCCGGGCCTGCGAGGCCGTGCGGCGCGCCGTCGTGGAACCGGCACGGTACGTGGCCGGCCTCTTCGGCCTGGGCGCCGGCAGCGACCCGCATGCACGCAGCATGCGTGCCAGCGTGCAGGCCTTCCACGCGGCCCTGGGCCGTGGCGCGCCGCCGCCCTGCGATGCCGCGCACGCCGCCGAGGTGCTGGCGGTCTGCGACGCGGCGGCGGCTGCCGTGCGCGCACTGCCGCGTGCGCAGATGCCGTTCCAGCCGCCTCCGCCGGTGCCGCCCCGCCGCGGCGAGATCGCGGTGATCGGCGCGGCCGGCTTCGTGGGGCGCGGTTTGGTGGCGGAGGCGCTGGCCCAGGGCCTCCCGGTCACGCTCGTGGTCCGGCGTCCCGAGGCGCTGCCGCTCGCGCTGCGCGGTCCGGAGCTGAGGGTGTTGCAGGCCGATGCCCGTGATCCACAGGCCCTGGGTGCGGCGCTGGCCGGAGTGCGGTACGTCGTGCACCTCGCCACCGCGGCGGGCGAGGATCCTGCGCAGGTCGCCGCCAGCATGGTGCAGGGCGCCGACGCGGTGGCCTCGGCTTGCCTGGCGCAGGGGGTCGAGCGCCTGGTGTACGTGTCGTCCAGCGCGGCGCTCTACCTGGGCGGGCGGCGGCCGGTGTCCGACGATGCGGGTCCTGACCCGATGCCCTCCCGGCGCGGCGCGTACGCGCAGGGCAAGATCGCCGCCGAGGCACGACTGCGGGAGCGCGCGCGCGGCGAGGGGCTGCGCCTCGTCGTCGTCCGTCCGGCGATCGTGGTCGGGTCCGAGGCTGCCCTGCAGCACCCGGGCGTGGGCATCTGGGTGCGGGACGGCGTGTGCGTCGGCTATGGCCTGGGGCGGCAGCCGCTGCCGTTCGTCCTCGTGCGGGACGTGGCGCGGGCGCTGCTCGGCGCCTTGCGCAGCGAGGCCGCCGTGGGGCGCTCCTACGACCTGGCCGGCGACGTGCGCCTGGGCGCACGGGCATGGCTGGCCGCGGTGCAGGAACGCCGCGGGCGCCGGTTCGTGTTCGTGCCGCGGCCGCTCTGGCTGACCTGGACCTTGGAGGCCGCCAAGTGGCTGATCAAGCGTCTCGCGGGACGTCCGGCGTCCTGGGTGAGCGCGCGCGATCTCGCCTCGCGCAGCTTCCGCGCGCCGATCGTGTGCGAGGCGGCGCGGCGCGACCTCGGGTTCGCACCCGAGCCGGACCGCACGCGCTTCCTGGCGGCGGCGATCCCGCCGGCGGCGGAGGGCGGCGAGGCCGGGCCGTGAGTCAGCACTGGCTGCACGTGTTCGCCACCTTCGATCCGGGAGGGCCGCAGGTGCGTGCCGCCCAGATCTTCGCCCTGCTCGGCGCGGACGTCCGGCACACCGTGATCGCGATGGATGGCGCCACCGGCGCGTGCGCGCGCGTGCCGGCCGGTGTGCGGGTGGACGTGGCCTCCGCCCCGGCGGGCCGGGGCCTCTGGGCGCGCTCGGGCGCGTTCGCGCGGCAGATCCGCGCCCTCACACCGGACCTGCTGCTCACCTACAACTTCGGGGCGATCGAGGCCGTGGCCGGCGCGTGGCGCGCGAGGCAGCGCGCGCTGGTCCACCACGAGGACGGCTTCGGGCCAGAGGAGGCTGCGCTCCTCCTGGCGCGGCGCAACTGGGCGCGGCGCCTCCTGCTGCGCGCCCCCGCGGCCGTGGTCGTGCCGTCCCAGGTCCTCGCGCGGATCGCCACCGGCACGTGGTGGGTGCCGCGGGGCCGCGTGCACCACCTCGCCAACGGCGTGGACCTGCGGCGCTTCCGGCCGCGCGCGCAGCCGGTGGCGCGCTCCCCCGTGGTGATCGGCAGCGTCGGTTCGTTCCGTGCGGTCAAGAACCAGCAGCTGCTCTTGCGCGCGTACGCCGGGATGCGCCTGCGCGACCATGCGCGCCTGCTCCTGGTGGGGGATGGTCCCGACCGGCCGGCATGCGAGCGGCTGGCGCGCGAACTCGGCATCGCGGAGCGCGTGACCTTCCGCGGCGCGGTGGACGACACCGCTCCGGTCTACCACGAGATGGACCTGCTCGCGGTGAGCTCGACCACCGAGCAGATGCCGCTTGCCGTCCTGGAGGCGATGGCGAGCGGCCTGCCGATCGCCGCCACGCCGGTGGGCGACGTCGAGGCGATGGTGCACGAGCTCAACCGTCCGTACCTGGCGGCATTCCCCGAGCCCACGGCGCTCGGTGTCGGCCTGGACTCCCTGGTCTCGGATCCCGAGGTGCGCGCCGCGGTGGGCCGCGCCAACCGCGAGCGCTGCGAGCAGCATTACGAGGCACAGACCTGCCTGGGCCGCTACGCGGCGCTGTATCGCGAAGTGGCGGCAGGGCATCGGCAGGGCTCCTGAGGGCAGACCCCCGGCGCCCCAATGCCGGACGGCGGCGGCGACGAGCCTTGGAGGCCCGGGGTGCCGTGCGTGCGGCGCGGCGCCTCGTGGTTCCGGCGCTGCATGCGACGGGCACCCAGCGCCCCTCGCCTGCGGAGGTCACGGATCGTCCGAGCCTCGTGCCCTGTCGAGGCGGCCGCCTCTCCTCTCTTCTGGGCTGCCTTCGCGTTGTCGCCGCCGGGGGGTTCGAAAGGGGGGCCACTGGCCCCCCTTGGGCCAACTCGGGGTTCGAAAGGGGGGCCACTGGCCCCCCTTGGGCTAAGGCCGTTCCCTCGGGCTGCCGTGTCGAGGCCTCCGCCTCGCCTCTCTGCTGGGCGGCCTTGTCGTTGTTGCCGCCGGGGGGTTCGAAAGGGGGGCCACTGGCCCCCCTTGGGCCAACTCGGGGTTCGAAAGGGGGGCCACTGGCGCCCCTTGGGCCAACTCAGAACTTCACGCCGAACCCGACCTCGAAGAAGAAGTTCGGCTCGAGCGTGCCGTTGTAGCGCGCGCCGGCGGGATCGCGGAACTGGTAGTCGCCGGCCACGATCGCGCCGAGGCGGCCGAACGCGCTCAGGTTGTCCGTGAAGCGGATGGTGGCGTCGCCGTAGGCGCGGATCTCCTGCACGTTCACCGAGTACTCGATCTTGCCCGTGGCGGGGGCCGAACGCTGGCGGAACTCGTCGCCCTGGACGTCGGCGCCGACGCCCAGGATCAGCCAGTTGGAGGGCGTCCACGAGAAGCGCAGGTACTCGGGGGCGAGCACGTCGAAGCGGAACTCGGGGCTCAGGTACCACGAGAGGCCGAGCACCGGGTAGACCGGCATCTCCTCGAAGGTGCCGTCGTAGTTCACTCCGAACTTGAGGAAGAGGTTGCCGTTCTCCTCGAGGCGCCAGCTCAACAGGGCCTTGGCGTACCACTGGTAGTCCTCGGTGCTGAGCGCGCCGTCGAAGTCGGAGTAGATGCCGGGCATGAACTCGCCCTCGAGCAGGATCCGATCGTTGACGAAGTGGGCGAGGCCCACGTTCAGGCCGGCGACATGCAGCTCGTCGTCCTCCGCGCCCACGACGAGGTTGTCGAAGTTGTAGTCGCGGAGCTGGTACCGCCCGCCGATCCGCAGCATGGTGTCGGGCTGCAGCGCGAAGGGCAGGCGCGCCAGGAAGTTCACCTGCTGCAGATCGAAGTCGCCGGCCTCGCCCTGCACCTGCTGCTGCTGGTCCCAGATGTAGCTGCCGGTGATGTCGGGGGTGAAGGGCCGGTACTTGACCATGTACTCGCCGTGGTACTCGTTCCACAGCGTGGACGGCGCGTAGTCGCGATCCTGCGGCGGGCGGCCCTGTCGGTCCTGGCCGGCGAAAGGTTCCAGCTTCCAGATCGGCCGCTCCGGCGCGGCGCTGGTGCGCGACGCAGGAGTCGGGCTCTTGGGCCCGTCGGGAAGAGGCAGTGCGCTCGCCAGGAGGGCGAACAGGAGGATCGGGTTCATGTCGCTCGCAACGGGTGGGGACGTGGAACGGGCGCACCCATTGCCCCTCCCTACGAGGCCCATGGACGCGCCGCCCTGCGTCGTGATGCGGCGGCAATCCTGCCGAACCGGCGGGCGGAATCAACGGGAGAGGAGGGGACTCCCCGTACGGTGCCGCCCCGGCACGGCGCAGGGCTCCGGCCGCCTACGCACGACGCGTGCGCGGTGGCCGCGAAACCTGCTCAGCGCTGGAAGATCGGCAGGTACTGGAAGGGGATCTGGAGCACGAGGCAGGCCACCGCGGTGGCGAACGCGTCGCCGGGCCCCTCCCGGTTGAGCCAGCGGCCGTCGTCCTGCTGCAGCGCCAGGAGGTCGGCGGTGAGGCGGTCCCGGTACTGCTGCCAGCGCTCCCCGCCGGCGTGGTGGAGAGCCTGGGCCGCGTAGTAGTTCCCGTACCAGTAGTAGAAGTGGTCGGCGTAGTACTCGCGCATGCCGCGGTACTCGTCGCCCAGGAAGCGCAGGGCGCGCCCGTAGAGGGGTTCCTCGTACACGCCGGCCGAGAAGAGGGAGGTCACGGCCGCGGCGTTGATCGCGTAGTCGCGGCTCTTCGAGTACGCCCCGCGCCCGCGGATCTTGTAGTAGAAGAGCCCGGTCCAGGCGCCACGTTCGACGCGGCTCGCCCGCACGTACTCCACGGCGCGGTCCATCGCGCTGCGCGGCACGCGGATGCCCACGTTGTGGGCGGCGCGCAGGGCCTGGAGCTGGCAGACCGTCACCGAGAGGTCGGCCTCCTGCGTGAACGGCGTGTAGCGCCATGCGCCCTGGGCATTCTGCGTGTCCAGGATGATGTGCACTGCACTCTCGAGCCCGCGGCGCACCCGGTCCTCGCGCACCATCCCGTGCACCTGCGCCAGGAAGAGCGTGGCGAACGCGTGGCTGTACATCACCGTGTCCGCGTCGGACACGAGGCCGTTCTCGCCGGTGTGGGCCAGCACGTAGTCCAGGACCTTGCGCACGTTCGGCCCGTATCGGCCCCGCCCGGGCAGGTTGCCGCCGGCCAGGAAGGCCAGGCCACAGAGCGACGAGACGCCGACGTGGGCACGGTCGAGGCGGGCCAGAGCCTGGGTGTCGAGCTCGACCACGTAGGCGTCGCCCTGCTTGAAGCCGACGTCGGCCAGCCAGCCGCCGCTCGGCCGCTGTTGCGCGGCGAGCCAGGCGAGGCCGCGATCGACGCTCGCCTGGAGGGCCGCCAGCCCCTTGCCCTCGGTCGAAGGGTCCGTGTCGACCGCCGCGGGCAGGGGCGCAGGCGGGAGGACGCGCTGCTGCGCGGCGAGCCCGCACAGGGGCGCCAGCCACCCGAGGCCCCCTGCCATGGGCGCCAGCCACCGCGCGGTTCCGGATCGCATGGCGCCGCATGCTAGCGGCGCCCGCCCTAGGCGTCAGGGCCGGGCCCGTCCTAGGCGAAGCACCGGCCGAACCGGTTGGCCAGGAACTCCTCGTGGCGGACGTCCTCCTGGCGCACGAAACCCTGCTGCGGCAGCCGGCCCTGCAAGAGCAGGTCCGCGACCGCGCAGATCCCTCCGGCCGTGGTCACCTGGATCGCGCTCCACAACTCGCCATGCATCTCGCGGTGCTGCACGCGGTGCGCGTAGGTCTTCTCGACGTAGCGGCCGTTCTCGGTGCCCTTGGCATACGCGAAGATCACCACCACGTCGTCCGTGGTCGTGGGCAGGGCGCGGTCGAAGATCCGGACGAGTTCCTCGCGGTGCTCGCGGAACCGCAGGTCGTGCAGCAGGAACTTCACCAGGTCGCGGTGGCCCGGATAGCGGAGGGTCTTGTAGTTCACGTGCCTGGCTTTGCCGGCCAGGGTCTCGGCCAGGGTGCCGAGTCCGCCCGAGGTGTTGAAGGCCTCGTAGGGCACGCCGTCGATGGAGAGCTGTTCGACCTGCTCGAGCGGCGGCACCTCGACCTTCCGTCCGTCGATCAGGGCCTCGCAGGGGTTGCAGTACTCGTTGACCAGCCCGTCGGTGCTCCAGGTCAGGTTGTAGCGCAGCGCGTTGGTGGGGAAGCGCGGCAGCGCGCCCACGCGCAGGTTGAGCTCCTGGATCTCGCTCATGCCGCGCACCAGGTGCATCCCGGCGATCGAGATGAAGCCGGGGGCGAGGCCGCACTGGGGGATGAACGCCGTCTTCGCGTCCTTGGCCAGCGCCTTCACGTGGTGGGTCACCGCCACGTCCTCGGTGAGGTCGAGGTAGTGCGCGCCGTGCGCCTTGGCTCGCTCGGCGATGCGCTTGTTGTGGCGGAACGGCGCGCACGACAGCACGGCGCGCGCGCCGTGCAGGATCGCGTCGAGCTCGGAGTTGGCGTCGAAGTCGACGCGCTGGGTGCTGCCGTGCCGCAGCGTGCGGCCGACGGTCTCGAGGTTGCCGGCGTGGGCATCGCCGACGCGGAGGCGGTACTCACCCGTGCCGTCGAGCAGGCGGGTGACGAGGCGGCCGATCTTGCCGGCGCCGAGGATGACGACGTCGTACATGCGTAGCTGCGCGGAGAGGGAAACCGCGACTCTCTAGCGCCGGGATCGACCGGAAGGAAGCGCGGACTTCACTTGCGCCCGACCACGTACGCGAGCCATGCAGAGTCGGCCTCGCCGTGGTCCTTGCGCCGCCACACGCCGTTGCCCCTGCCGGTGCGGGCTTCGGTGCCCTCCCAGAGCACGTGCACGTCGCGGAAGCCGGAACGTTGCAGCGCGGCGCGCAGCTCCGGGATGGTCCACAGCCGCCAGTCGTAGGTGAACGCCTTGCGCAGGCGCGTCCCGTCGCGGAACTCGAAGTGGATGTGGCAGAGGATCGAGTGCGTGATCGGGTCGAAGCGCGCCTGGTCCCACACGTAGGTGAAGCCGCGATTGCGGCGGCGCTCCTGCATCTCGACCTGGCTCTGTGCGCCGCCGAAGAGGTCCATGGCCAGCACGCCGCCGGGTTCGAGCCCGCGCCAGGCGTTGCGGACGTAGGCGTCCAGGTCGGGTTCGCGTTGGAACACGAACCACGAGAAGTTCATCGCCGCGATCAGCTGCACGGCGGGGGGGCGCACGGTGCGGACGTCGCCGCGCATGAGGCGGATGCGCCGGCGCTGGGGCGGCGTCAGGGCCGACAGGACGCGCGTGCGGGCGTAGTCGAGGACCTCGCGGTCCAGATCCACGCCGAGGGCGCGGTTGGCTGCGTGCCGGCGTACGAACGCCGCGGCGAGGTGGGCCGTGCCGCAGAAATCCTCGCGGAAGCGGCGCAGCGGCTGGCCCGTGTAGCGCTGGAACCAGCGCGCGAAGAACGCCGCGTCCTCTTCCGGGGCCTGGACCGCGATGGTGTAGAGCTCGTGCCTGTCGGCGGTGCGCGCCGTGTAGCGGGATGCGGACCTGGCTGCCATCGGCGATTCCTTAGCGGCCGCGGCGCCTGCGGCAAGTCCGAGCTTCGAGCCTGGAGCCCGCCGCGCCGCCATGGTCTGATCGGGGCGTGCGACCCGCCGCAGAGCCACTCGCCGCCGCCGTGCTCGGTGCCGGTCGGGCGCGCAACGGCCTCGGGCCCTTCCTGATCCGCTTCCTGGAGGAGGCGGGCGTGCGGGTCGTCGCGATCGCCGGCCGCGATCTGGGACGCACGCAGGAGCTGGCCGAGGTGCTCGCGCGCCGCCACGGGCATGCGGTGGCGGCGTGTCCCGACCCGCGTTCCCTGGCCCAGGTGCCGGGGCTGGATGCGTACGTGGTGGCGGCGCCGATCCCCGCGCACCGTGCCGGCCTCGAGGCTGCCCTGGCCGCGGGCCTGCCGGTGTTGGCCGAGAAGCCCCTGCTGGCGCCGGAGGAACACGACCTGGTCCCGGACCTGCTCGACCGCTTCGCCGCGCGTCGCCTGCTCCTGGTCGAGAACTGCCCCTGGCCGGAAGTGCTGGCAGAACTCGCCCCGCGCTGGCCGGAGGCGTTCGCGCCGCCGCTGCGGCGCCTCGAACTGCGCCTCTCGCCCACCCAGGCGGGCAGGGAGATGCTGGTCGATTCGCTCTCGCACCTGCTCAGCCTCCTGCAGGCCCTCGTGCCCGTGGACGCCGGCACGGCCATCCGCGACCTGCGCTGGAGCGGCCGTGGCGCCGCCAGCGAGGCGATGGACCTGGAGTTCGTGGCCGAACGACCATTCGCAGCGGTGGTCCTGCGCCTGCTGCTGCGGCGCGTGCCGGAGCAGCCGCGGCCGGCGTGGCTGGCGGTCAACGGCGTGCGCCTCGATCGAACGGTGGCGCTGCCCGACTACGCGATGTCGTTCGCCGGCGCGGGCCGCAGCCTGCGCGTGGGTGATCCTCTGCGCGCCCTCGTGTATGGTTTCGCCCGCTCGGTCAGGGAGGACGCTCATGAACGAACCCGCCGCGAATCCGACGCCATCCGGCAACGTGCCCGCCTCTACCAGGCCATCGTCCGCGCCCACGACCAGGGCTGAGGGCCAGCGCCGTGCGGAGGCCGTGCACGACTTCGCGGCCAAGCTGCGGCAGCCGTCGCTGTGGCCCCACGTGGTCGACTACCTGAAGTGGCAGCGTGCCCTGCGCGCCGCCGTGGCCGAGGGCCGCAGCCTGCCCCAGACCCCGGCGCTGGTGCCGCTGTCCATCAACCTGGACCTGACCACGGCCTGCAACTACGCCTGCGACCACTGCATCGACTGGGACATCCTGAACCAGCCCACCAAGCACCTCGAGCAGGAGCTGGTGGACTCGATCCGTCTGATGGCGGCCCGCGGCCTCAAGAGCATCATCCTGATCGGTGGCGGCGAGCCGACCCTGTACCCGGGGTTCGTGAGCTTCGTGCGCATGGCCAAGGAACTCGGCCTGCAGATCGCGGTGGTGAGCAACGGCAGCCGCAACGAGAAGATCCTGGAGATCGCCCCGTACCTGGACGAGCGCGACTGGGTGCGCCTCTCGCTCGACTCGGGCACCAACGCGACGTTCCAGCGGATGCACAATCCGTCGAAGAAGTCCCTGACCCTGGACGAGATCTGCGCCTGGATCCCCAAGATCCGCGAGGTCAACCCGAAGCCCACGCTCGGCTTCTCGTTCATCATCACGTGGCGCGGCGCGCAGCGCGACGACGTGAAGGTCGTGGAGAACCTCGACGAGATCGTGCTGGCGACCGAACGCGCGCGCAACGCGGGCTTCTCGTACATCTCGTTCAAGCCGTTCCTGGAACGCAGCGACAAGGGCTCCGAGGTGATGGATCCCGAGCATGCCGAGGAGGAGCTGGCGGGCGTCTTGCGCCGGATCCGCGTCCTGGTGGACGAGGCCAAGAAGCTCGAGCGGCCGGGATTCCGCGTGCTGGAGAGCACCAACCTGCGGCTGCTCATGGAGAACCGCTGGCGCGAGTACACCAACCAGCCGCATGTGTGCCACTTCCAGGCGCTGCGCCAGGTCCTGAGCCCGATCGGCACGTACAACTGCCCCGCGTACCGTGGCGTGGGCTACGCCAAGGTGGGGGAGAAGGACGCGTACAAGGACGAGGCGAACCTGGCGCGCACGTCGAGCGCGACCGAGGGATTGCTGCGCCACTTCGACGCCGCGAAGGAATGCCGCGAGGTGACCTGCCTCTACAACGGCGCCAACTGGTGGCTGGAGCGGCTGATCGAGTCCGGCACCGATCTCGACACGGTGGAACTGGCGGAGGAGCGGCGCGACTGGTTCCTGTGAGCGGGCCCTAGGGTTCCAGCGCCTCGATCTCGGTCGCCTTCACCGACACCCACACGGCATCGCCCTCGCCCACACCCAGCGCGCGCAGCCCCTGCGCCGTGACCTCGGCGACCAGGGACGGCTCGCCGGCGATCCGCACGCGCAGGCGGTCCCCGAGCGCGTCGATCCCGGTGATCCGGCCCTGCCACACGTTGCGGGGCGATCCTTCCGGCGCCCGGCCGTGCAGCGCCACGGCGCGCGGGTGGATCAGCAGGTCGAGCGGCCCCTCCCTGGGTTCGGCAAGGCGCAGGCAGCCGCCACCGCGCACGGCGACCAGGCCCGCGCGGGCGTCGCCGTGCAGCAGGTTCTGTCCGACCAGGTGGGCGACGTAGGCCGAGCGCGGGTGGGCCGCCACCTCCTCCGGCGTGCCCTCCTGCACGATGCGTCCGGCCTCGAGCACCAGGAGCCGGTCGGCCAGGGTGAGCGCCTCGATCGGGTCGTGCGTCACCAGCAGGCGGACGCCGGAGAAGCGCTGGAGCAGGCGGCGCAGGTCGGAGCGCAGCACCGCGCGTGCCGGGGCGTCGATGGCGCTCGTGGGTTCGTCGAGGAGCAGCAGTTCGGGCTCGGCGGCGAGGGCGCGCGCCATGGCGATGCGCTGGCGCTGTCCGCCGGAGAGCTCGGCGGGCCGCGTGGCGGCACAGTCCACCACGCCCAGGTCTTCGAGCCAGCGACGGGCCGCGGCTGCGGCGTCGGCGGGAGCGGCGCCGCGCGCACGCAGCGGGAACGCGACGTTGGCGAGGGCATCCAGGTGCGGGAAGAGCGCGCCCTCCTGGAACACCATGCCGATGCGCCGCTCGCGCGGGTGGAGGTGGACGCCACGGGCGGAGTCCGCCAGGGTGCGTCCGCCGACGACGATGCGGCCGCGCCCCTGCGCCTCGAGCCCGGCGAGGGAGCGCAGGAGCGTGGTCTTGCCCGCGGCGTTCGGTCCGACCAGCACGTGCGTGCAGGCCGCGATCAGGTCGAGCCGCACGTCCAGCGCGAAGCCGGCGCGGCACAGGGCGAGTTCTGCCTGAAGGCTCACGCCACCCCCGGCAGCCAGCGGCGGCGCAGGAGCACCAGGAGCACGAGCGCGAGGCCAACCAGGACGAGGCTGAGCGCCATCGCGGCGTCGGGATCGGTCTCCAGGGCCAGATACACGGCCAGGGGCAGCGTCCTGGTCTCGCCCGCGAGCGAGCCAGCGAACGTGATCGTCGCGCCGAACTCGCCCAGGGCACGTGCCCAGCAGGTGATCAGCCCGGCGAGCAGCGCGGGCGCGACCAGGGGCAGGGTCACGCGGCGGAAGCGGAACGCCGGCCCCGCTCCCAGCGTGTCCGCCGCCTCGAGCAGGCGCGGATCCACCGCGCGCACGCCGGCCTCCACCGCGAACACCAGGAACGGGAGCGCCATGTAGGCTTGCGCCAGGACCACGGCCGCCCAGGTGAACGGGATGCCGACGCCGAACACCTCGTGCAGCGGGCCGCCGACGAGCCCGCGCCGGCCATACGCCAGGAGCAGCGCCACGCCCCCGACCACGGGCGGCAGGACCATCGGCAGGAGCAGCAGCGCGCGCGCCAGCGCGCGGCCCGTGGTGCGCGGGCCGGCGAGCCACACTGCGAGCGGCAGGCCCAGGCAGAGGTCGAGGAGCGTGGCCCCGGCCGAGGTCAGGAGCGAGAGCCGCAGCGCCTGCAGCGTCTCCGCGGCGAGCAGGTGCTCGCCCAGGCGGGCCCAAGGCGCGCGCGCGAGGAGCCCCAGCACCGGCAGGGCGAGGAACGCCACGGCCAGGGCCACAGCGGCGCCGTAGCCCAGCCGCGCTGCGTATGGACTCACGGGGCCGTCTCCGGCCGCGGCGCAGGCCGGAGGCCGGGCCCCTGGAACGCGCCGGACATCATGGACGTGTGTCGAAGCCCGCTTCGGCGAGAACGGCCTGGCCGCGCGCGCCCAGGATCAGGTCCACGAACGCCCGCGCGGCCTCGGGCTGGCCGGCCGTGCGGGTGATCGCGATCGGGTAGACGGCGACCGTGTTTGCCTCCGCTGGGATGGCGACGCCTTCCACCTCGCCCCCCGCGGCCAGCAGGTCGCTGGCATACACGATCCCGATGTCGGCCTCCCCCAGGCGCAGCTTCGCGAGCACGCCCTGGACGCTGCTCTCCTCGCTGCGTGGGCGGACATGCACCCCGGCGCGCTGCAGGACCTCCCGGGCATAGCGGCCAGCGGGCACCCCGGGGGCGCAGAGCACCACGACCAGATCGTCCCTGCCAAGGTCTGGCAGACCCTGGACGCGCCGGGGATTGCCGCGCGGCACCGCGATGGCGAGGCGGTTGCGCGCGAATGCCTTGGAGTTCCCCGGAGCCAGGACCCCCGCGGCCGCGGCGCGCGCCATGCTGGCGAGGTCGGCCGTCGCGAGCACGTCGCACGGCGCGCCGTTCTCGATCTGCGTGACCAGGCTGGGGCTGCCGCCGAGCTCCAGGCGCACGCGCGTGCCCGGGTGCAGCTCTGCGTACACCTGCGCCAGCCGTTCGAACGGGACGCGCAGCGAGGCGGCCGCGTACACGTGGATCTCCCGGGTCCCCTGCGGCGCGCGCGAGCAGCCTGCCGCCAGCAACACGAGCAGGGGCGTCGAGATCCGAGCCAAGCGCATGTCGCGAGTGTGGGTGCGGGAGCGAATCCGAGCAAGGTTCCTGGTCGTGCCCGGTGCGCCGGCCACGGTTCGGACCTCGTCCTGGAGACGTGCCGCGATCAATCGCAGCAGGCAGCGCCCTGCAGGTCGCGCCACGCGCGCCAGGCGAGGAGTGCAGCTGCTGCGAGGAGGAGACCGCGGCGGAACCATGCCAGGCCGGCCGAACCCAGGATGCCGCGCAGGCGCGGCAAGAGCCCCTGGGCCAGTGCCAACAACGGGAGCGACCCGACTGCGAACCCGCCGAGCGTCGCCGCACCGCCTGTGGCGGAGCCGGAGACGAGCGCGGCGGCCGCCACGGCGTAGAGCAGTCCGCAGGGCAACAGGGGCGTGATCGCGCCGAGCGCGCCGGCGCGCGCGGCGGGGGGGAGGCGGAGCGCCACGTCCGAAGCATGGCGGGCGGCCGTGGCGAGACCGGGAACCCGGTGGAGGAACCGGTCCAGGCCGAGAGCGAAGAGCAGCAGGCTCGCTGCCAGCACGAATCCCAGCCACGCTCCGGTGTGGGCCGAGGTGGGCAGGACGTGTCCGCCGAGGCCGCCGAGCAGCGCGCCCAGGACGCCATAGGACGCCAGCCGCGCCGCGTGGTACGCGAGCCCGGTACCGGGCATGCCCGCCACCGCGATGACCAGCGGCCCGCACATCCCCGCGCAGTGCAGGCTGTTCACCGCGCCGAAGAGGGCCGAGCTGGCGACTCCGGCGAGAAGGGGATCGGTGGGGAGCACGGGGGGTGGTTCGGCCGGATTGTGCCGGCTCCGGTGGGCCGGTGTGAGTCGGTCCTGGCTTCCGGGATGCCCGAGATGCGCGGGCCCCAGAGGTGGAGCGTGCACGACCCCGGGCGCCCAGGGACGCGGCGCCCTTCCCGAGCCGGCAGCCAGCGTCCGTGAGTCCGGGACCCGGGAACGCTGCTCGGGGGCGGAATCCCTCAACCGGTTCCGCACCCCTGACTTTCCCGAGCGGCGCTCCTGGGTCGCCTGCCGCGCCGGGCCGCAGCGGCTGCCACCGGACGTCCATCTTCGCCGCCGCGCCTTTCCGGGAGGGTGTCGCTTGCGTGAAAGACCTGGACCAGGACAGCGTTGCGACGGCCCATGCGGCCCGCGGCGAGGTACTCCGCCACCGTGACCGAGAGCGGTTCGGCAGCGGCGAGCCGGAGTGCAGCTCCGTCTCACGTGAACGGCAAGGAGGCACTCTGCCGTCACTGCCGGCTCCCAGTCCCGCCGGGGTCGCATCACCCCGAGTTCTGCTGCGCCGGCTGCGAGTTCGTCCACGGCACGCTGGTGGCCGCGGGATTGAGCCGCTTCTACGAGCTGGGCGGGGGCACGGGTCAGCCCGTGGGCCGGAAGGCTCCGCCCATCGACCTCGCCTGGCTGCCGGAGCACGAGGCCGCCGCGGTCGTACGCGGCGACACCGTGCGGCTGCACCTGGACGTCCAGGGACTGCGGTGTGCGGCCTGCGTATGGCTGATCCAGGAGCTGTGGCGCCGGCGGCCGGGGTCGCTCGGGATGGACCTCAACCCCGCGCTCGGGCAGGCGTCCTTCCTCTACGACCGCCGCGAGCTCCGGTTCGCCGAGTACGCGACCGAACTGGCCGGCCTGGGCTACCGCCTCGCCCCTGCCAGCAAGCGCAGCGACGCGCGCGACCGCGGGCTCCTGGCGCGCCTGGGGGTCTGCGCGGCGATCGCGATGAACGTGATGCTCTTCGCGCTCTCCGGCTACCTCGGCCTCGACGCGGCCAGCGAACCGGAGCTCTTCACGGTCTTCGGCTGGGTGTCGCTCCTGCTCGCCACGGTCTCCGTTCTCGTGGGCGGTCCCGTGTTCTTCCGCGGCGCACTGGCCGGGCTGCGGCACCGGTTCCTGCATCTGGACCTGCCGATCTCCCTCGGGATCCTGCTGGCCTGGGCCGGCTCGGTCCATGCGTTCGCGGTGCAGGGTCGGGAGAGCTACTTCGACAGCCTCGCGGTGTTCGTGACGCTGATGGTCCTGGGCCGCTTCCTGCAGCAGCGTGCCGTGCGGCGCAACCAGGAGTACCTGCTGGCCAACGACGGCGCCGAGCACCTGCGCGTGCGCCGGATCGAGGGGCATGCCCTGCGCAGCGTGCCCGTGGGCCAGGTGCAGCGGGGCGACCGCCTCTACCTGGTGCCGGGCGAGCTGGTGCCCGTGCGGGCGAGGCTCGAACGGAGCGCCGGGAGCTTCTCGTTGGACTGGATCCAAGGCGAGTCCGAGCCGCGCGCGTTCGTGGCGGGCGACGTGGTGCCGGCGGGCGCGTTCCACGCCGGCCGCGAGCCCGCGTTGCTCGAGGCGCAGGCCACCGCACAGGAGAGCGGCCTCCTGCGCCTCCTGGCCACGCCCGAGGGAACGCGCGAGGACCTGCGCGGGACGAGCCGGTTCTGGGAGCGGCTGAACCGTGCCTATGCCGGTGTCGTGCTGGTGCTCGCCACCCTGGCCGGTCTCGCGTGGGCCTGGATCGACCCGGCGCGGGCCTTGCCCGTGGCGATCGCCGTGCTGGTGGTGACCTGTCCGTGCGCGACCGGCATCGCCGTGCCGCTGGCCTTCCACCTGGCCCTGGCCGGGCTGCGGCGCAGCGGTGTGTTCGTGCGTACGGCAGCGCTCCTCGAGAAGGCGCGCGCCGTCCGGCGCGTGGTCTTCGACAAGACCGGCACGCTCACCTGGGGCGAGCTGCAGGCACGCGTCCTGCGCGAGCCGTCGGGTGCCGCGCGCGCCACGCTGGCGGCCATGGCGGCGGCGAGCAACCACCCGGCCAGCCGTGCGATCGCCCGCGCCGTCGCGGGCGACGCGGCTCCGTTCCGCGAGGATCTGGCCGTGCGCGAGGTGCCGGGGCAGGGACTGGAAGCGGAGCTGGACGGCGCGCGCTGGCGCCTGGGCGCGCCGCGCTTCGCCCTCGGAGAGACGAACGCGGGCGGCGAGGACGGCCTGGTGCTCTTCACGCGCGACGGGCACGTGGAGGGTTGCTTCGCAATGGAGGAGTCGTTCCGGGCCGGGTTCGCCCAGGAGATCGCGGCGCTGCGCGCCGCCGGCTGCGAGGTGCACCTGCTCAGCGGCGACCGGCGTGCCAAGGTCGAGCGCGCCGCGGAGACGCTCGGCGTGGACCGCGCCCACGTGCGGGCCGAGCTGGCGCCCGAGGCCAAGGCCGCGTATGTGCGGGCGATGGATCGCGGCGACACCATGATGGTCGGGGACGGCCTCAACGACGCGCCCGCGTTCGAGGCTGCATTCTGCGCCGGCACGCCCGCGCTCGACCGGCCGGTGCTGCCCGCGCGCGCCGACTTCTGCTTCCTCGGCAACGGCTCCGGCGCCGTGAGCCGCGTGCTCGCGGCCGGTCACCGCTTCCGCGCCGTGGTGGTGGCCAACCTGGCGCTGGGCTTCACGTACAACGTGGGCGCAGTGGCGGCGGCGCTGCTCGGCTGGATGACGCCGCTCTGGGCGGCGGTGCTCATGCCGATCAGCTCGCTCACGCTGCTCCTCCACACCTGGTTGCGGATGCGCGTCCCTGCGCCCGCGGGAGCAGCGGCATGGACGTGATCCCCCTGCTGGTGCTGATCAGCCTGGGCCTCGTCGCCATCGGGGTGGCGTTCTTCCTGTGGTCGGTGCGCCTCGGCGACCACGAGCACGCCGACCGCCTGGCCCTGCTGCCCCTGGAGGACGACCCGGCGGGGACGCCTCCTGCCGCCCGGCCTCCCGCCGTGCCGGTGCCGAACCCTTCGACCCCACGAGAACAGGAACCATGACCTCGACCACGAGCTCGGTGACCGTGCCGGTCACCTACGACGACAAGTCCGTACGGGGCTTCATCTTCTTTTCGGTGTTCTGGGGCCTCATCGGAATGCTGGTGGGGCTGCTCGCGGCGCTCCAGCTGAGCTTCCCGGGGCTCAACTTCGATCTGCCCTGGCTGACCTTCAGCCGGATCCGTCCCCTGCACACCAACGCGGTCGTCTTCGCGCTGGTGGGCAACATGATGTTCGCGGGGATCTACTACTCCACGCAGCGCCTGCTCAAGACCCGGATGGCCAGCGACCTGCTGTCGAAGGTCCACCTGTGGGGCTGGCAGCTGATCGTCGTGGCCGCGGCGGTGACCCTGCCCCTCGGGATCACGCAATCGAAGGAGTACGCCGAGCTGGAGTGGCCGATCGACCTCATGGTCGTGGTGGTCTGGGTCGCGTTCGCGGTCAACTTCTTCTGGACCCTGGCGATCCGCAACGAGCGCAACATCTACGTCGCGATCTGGTTCTACATCGCCACGATCCTGACGGTGGCGATGCTCTACATCGTCAACAACCTCGCGCTGCCGATCGCAGGCACCAAGAGCTACGGAATCTTCGCCGGCGGCCAGGACGCGCTCACGCAGTGGTGGTACGGGCACAACGCGGTCGCGTTCTTCCTGACCACGCCGATCCTCGGGATCATGTACTACTTCCTCCCGAAGGCGGCGGAGCGGCCGGTGTACAGCTACCGGCTCTCGATCGTGCACTTCTGGGGGCTGGTGTTCATCTACATCTGGGCCGGCCCGCACCACCTGCTCTACACCGCGCTGCCGGTGTGGGCGCAATCGCTGGGCATGCTCTTCTCCCTGATGCTCTGGGCGCCGTCCTGGGGCGGGATGCTGAACGGCCTGCTCACGCTGCGCGGCGCGTGGCACAAGGTGCGCACCGATCCGGTGCTCAAGTTCTTCGTCGCCGGCGTGACCTTCTACGGCATGTCGACGTTCGAGGGCCCGCTGCTCTCGATCAAGAGCGTGAACGCGCTGGGCCACTACACCGACTGGATCATCGCGCACGTGCACGGCGGCGCGCTGGGCTGGAACGGCTTCATGGCCGCGGGGATGTTCTACTGGCTCGTGCCGCGCCTCTTCGGCACCCAGCTGCACAGCCGCGGGCTCGCCGACTTCCACTTCTGGATCGGGACGTTCGGGATCCTCCTCTACATGGTGGCCATGTGGGTGGGCGGCGTCACCCACGGCCTCATGTGGCGCGCCGAGAACCCCGACGGCGGCCTGACCTATCCGCAGTGGGCGGAGGTGATCGAGGCCGTCCTGCCGATGTACATGCTGCGCAGCATCGGCGGCACGCTCTACCTGCTCGGCTGGGGTCTGATGATCTACAACCTGCTCGCGACCGTGCGCGGCAGGCAGCCGGTGGCGGTGACGGTCACGGTGCCGAAGCTGGAGAGCACCGCGCTGCCCAGCTCGGCGCGGCTGATCTTCAGCACGCCGATCGCGATCTCGGTCCTGGGCTGCGTCGCCGGCGTGCTCTTCGGCCTGGGCAACCTCGCCCTCTCCACGGTGATGCTGGTGTTCCTGCTCATGCTCGTGGTCTGGGCCGGGTTCCTGATGTACCACTCGACGGGCACCGGCAAGCACGTCTGGCACCAGATGATCGAGGGCCGGCCGCTGGCGTTCTCGATCCTGACCATGCTGGCGGTGATGGTGGGCGGCATCGTGCAGCTGGTCCCGGGCCTGGTCCTGGAGAAGAAGGTGCCGCTCACCGCCAGCGGCGAGTACGCGGTGGCCCCGTACACCCCGCTCGAACTGGAGGGCCGCGACGTCTACGTGCGCGAGGGCTGCTACGTCTGCCACTCGCAGATGATCCGCCCCTTCCGCTCGGAGTTCCTGCGCTACGGCGAGCCCTCGCGCCTGGAGGAGTCGATGTGGGACCACCCGTTCCAGTGGGGCTCGAAGCGCACCGGCCCGGACCTCGCGCGCGTGGGCGGCAAGTACGGCGACGACTGGCACTACCGGCACATGCTGAACCCGCGCGACCTGGTCGGTGCCTCCAACATGCCCGCCTATCCCTGGCTCCGCGACGCCAAGGTGGACACCGCGCGCACGTCCACCAAGCTGGCGGCGATGCGCAGGCTGGGAGTGCCCTACAAGGCCGAGGAGATCCAGGGCGCGGCGGGTGCGCTGCTGGAGCAGGGTCGCAGGATCGCCGAGGGGTTGGCCGCGAAGGGCCTGCCGCTCGCGGCGGACAGCGAACTCACGGCGCTGATCGCCTTCCTGCAGCGCCTGGGCAAGAACGCGGTGGGCCAGAACTGAAATCGAGGACGACCCATGTGGCAGAAACTCTTCTCAGGCAGCGAGTGGCTCGAACTGCCGCTCGTGACCCTCGTGTTCTTCGTGGCGACCTTCGTGGGCGCGTGTCTGTGGGCGTTCGCGCGCCGGCGCAGCGGCCACTATGACCGCATGGCCCGGATGCCCCTGCAGGAGGACTGACCATGACCCAGCAAGACCAGGTCCGCGACCACGACTTCGACGGGATCCGGGAATTCGACAACCGGCTGCCGAACTGGTGGCTGTGGTCGTTCTATCTCGCCTGCATCTTCTCGGTGATCTACTGGGTGCACTACCACGTGCTGCGCACGGGTGCCGCGCCGCTGCAGGAGTACGCCATGGAGATGAAGGCCGCCGATGAGCGCGCGGCGGCGGAGCTCGCCAGGAGTCCGGTCGACGACGCCTCCCTGCTGGCCCTGGCGCAGGACGCCGCGGCGGTGGCGGAGGGCAGGAAGGTCTTCATGACGCCCGGACAGTGCGTCACCTGCCACAAGGAGGACGGCGGCGGGCTGGTGGGGCCGAACCTGACCGACAACGCCTGGATCCACGGCGGCTCGCCCATGGCCATCCACAAGACCATCAGCAAGGGCGTCCCCGAGAAGGGCATGCAGGCCTGGGAGGCGCTGCTGGGGCCGGCCAAGGTGCGCCAGGTCACGGCGTTCGTGCTCACCCTGAAGGGCAAGAACGCCCCGAACGGCAAGGCACCCGAAGGCAAGGTCGAGTGACGCGGACCGCGGCGTGGCCGCCGGAAAGACGGCGCGACCTGCCGCGTTCGTGAGGGAGCGATGTCCACCGCGCCCCCCACGCAGCGTCGTCCCGACCTGGACACGCTGTACTGCCTCAATCCGGACGGATCGCGCAACACGATCCACACGGCGGACGTGCGCGGCCGCTACCAGGTGCGCAAGAAGCTCGTCTGGGCCGTGCTGGTGGCGATCTATCTGATCCTGCCGTGGGTCCAGGTCGGCGGCCGTCAGGCGATCCTGATCGACATCCAGGCGCGGCACTTCTACCTCTTCGGCCACACCTTCAACGCCCAGGACTTCTACCTGGCGTTCTTCTTCCTCACCGGGATCGGCTTCGGCCTGATCGTGGTGAGCGCGCTGTGGGGGCGGATCTGGTGCGGCTTCGCCTGCCCGCACACGGTGTTCCTGGAGGGCTTCTTCCGCCGGATCGAACGCTGGATCGACGGGCCGCCCGCGAAGCAGAAGGAACTGCGCGCCATGCCCTGGAACGGCGCGAAGGTGCGCAAGCGCGTGGTGAAGCACGGCCTCTACCTGGCGATGTCGTTCGTCCTCGCCCACACGCTGCTCAGCTGGTTCGTGCCGGCGCGCGAACTCGGGGCGATCGTGACCGGCTCGCCCGCCGCGCACCCCACGGCGTTCGGCTTCGTGCTCCTCGCCACGGGCCTGATGTACCTGAACTTCTCGTGGTTCCGCGAGCAGCTCTGCCTGATCGTCTGCCCGTACGGGCGGCTGCAGAGCGTGCTCTACGACCGCGACACCGTGCAGGTGACCTACGACCACACGCGGGGCGAGCCGCGTGGCAAGTATCACGCCGAGGGGCGCGGACACTGCATCGACTGCTACCGCTGCGTGGCCGTGTGCCCGACCGGCATCGACATCCGCAACGGCTCGCAGATGGAGTGCGTGGGCTGCTCCAACTGCGTCGACGCGTGCGACGAGGTGATGGCGAAGCTGGGCCAGCCGAAGGGCCTGATCCGCTACGACTCGCTCAACGGGATCGAGTCCGGCAGCCGGCGCTTCTGGCGGCCGCGGGTGTTCCTCTATGGCGTCCTGCTGCTCGTCGGACTCGGCGTGTTCACGTTCGCCGCGTCCCGGCGCACGGGCTTCGAGGCCAGCCTGCTGCGCATGCAGGGTCCGCTCTTCGAAGTGCAGGGGGAACAGGTCCGCAACGGGCTCACCCTGCACCTGATCAACAAGCTGCCGCGCAAGGAGACCTTCACCCTCGAGGTCGGCGTGCACGACGCGGGCGTGCCGGTGCCGGCGGAGTGCATCGTCCCGGTGCCGGAGAGCGACGGCGTGCTGCGGGTCGAGCTGGATTCGCTGCGGGACCTGCGGGTCCCGGTGTTCGTCCTGGTGCCGCGGGACGCGGTACGCGAGGGCATCGAGGTGCGCGTGGTCGTGCGCGGCGGCGGGGAGGAGCGGGTGGCGCGCGCGAAGTTCGCCGGCCCGCTGCAGCGGTGATGCGCAAGCTCCTCGCCGAGAAGCCGTGGATCCTCGTGGTGATCGCCCTCGCCGCCTCGTTCCTGGCCGGGGTGGCGATGCTGATCCTCGCCGCCACCCACCCCCCCGTGCCGCTGCGCTAGCCGGAGCGGGAATCCTGCGCGCCGGCCGCTATGGTTCCGCGCGCATGGGGATCCAGCCGCCATCCTCCTCGCCTGCCGCGGCCGCCTGCGCCGCCTTGCTCCTCGCCGCCGGCGGCAGCGCGCAGAACCACTTCACCTCGCCGCCGGGCCGGGCGGCGAGCGAAGGCGCGAGCGCGGCCGCCACCTCGCAGCCGTTCCACAACCCGTCGGGCCGCTATCAGTACGTCGACGGCGACCAGCGCGGCACCGCCCGCCCGGCGCTCCAGGCCCTCGAGCTGCGGCGCGATGGCCTGGCGCCGATGGGGAACTTCGGCCCGCGCAGCACCGTGGTCACGCTGGTGATGGCGCACGCCGACCTGGCGCGCGTCGGCACGACGTTCGCCGCCAACTACAAGGACGCCCCGGTGACGGTGTTCGCGCGCAAGACCGTGCAGCTTCCCGATCACGCCGCGCCGCCCGCGGTGACGCCGGCGCCGTGGACGGTGGCGTTCCCCTTCGACGTGCCGTTCTCCTACAACGGCACCGACGACCTGCTCTGGGAGGTGCGCGCCGAGCAGACCACGCCCGCGGGGCCCTTCTCGCTGGACGCGGAGGACGGATGGCCGCTCGGCCGCGGGCTGCTGCGCTACCTCGGGGTGCCGTGCACCACGCCGAACGGCCGCTTCGACGCCTTCGGCGTCGCGCCGGAGACCGCTGCCGATGGCACGGTCACGCTCCGCACCCATGCCCGGGGCGCGCCGGGCGGCGCGCCTGCGGTCCTGACCCTGGGCACCGTCGATCCGGGCATCGGGGGGCTCTTCTGCACCGTCCTGCACACCAACGTGGAGATCGCGCTGCCGGTCCCTGTCGGCGCCGGCGGCGCGATCGGCTCGGCGGAGCAGCCGCTGCGCCTCGCGTTCCCGTTCTTCGGCCGGGTCGAGGTGTTCGGCCAGTACGCGGCATTCGACGCGGGACAGGCCGGCCTGCCGTACGCACTCTCGGACGGCATGGGGATGTACGTGGTGGAGGCATCGTTCGGGACGCGCGTGGTGCGGGTCGTCGAGCCGCGCGATGCGAACGCCAGCGTCGGCGCGCGCAGCGAGATCCTGGTTCCGGTGGCGCGCTTGCGCTACTGATGGCGCAACGCCGCGGCGCGGCGCCCGCCACCGGGCGCGTGCTCCTGCGATCCCGTCATGAAGTACCGCACGCTGGGTCGTTCCGGCCTGAAGGTCAGTGCCGTGTCGCTGGGCTCCTGGCTCACCATCGGCAACACGGTGGACCAGGCCGGCACCGCCCGGCTGGTGCAGCAGGCCGTGGAGCTCGGGATCAACCTCCTCGACACCGCCGACGTCTACAACCGCGGCGAGGCGGAGATCGCCCTCGGCCTGGCGATCCGCGGGCTGCGCCGCCAGCACCTGGTGCTGGCCAGCAAGTGCTTCTTCCCGATGAGCGAGGATCCCAACGACCGCGGGCTCTCGCGCAAGCACGTCGTCGAGTCCCTGCATGCCTCCCTGCGCCGGCTCGGCACGGAGTACCTGGATCTCTACCAGTGCCACCGCCCCGATCCGGAGGTCCCCTTGGCCGAGACCGCCATGGCGATGGACGACCTGATCCGCCAGGGCAAGGTGCTCTACTGGGGAGTGAGCCGCTGGTCCGGGGCGCAGATCGTCGCGGCGGTCCAGTTGTGTCGCGCAGAGGGGTGGCACGCGCCGATCGCCAACCAGCCCGCGTACAACCTCCTGGATCGCGGCATCGAGGACGAGGTGCTGCCGCGCTGTGCCGAGGCGGGGGTGGGGCAGATCGTCTATTCGCCCCTGGCCCAGGGCGCACTCACCGGGAAGTACCGCGCCGGCTCCCCGCCGCCGGACGACTCGCGTGCCGCCAACCCGAGGATCAACCAGTTCCTCGAGGCACAGCTCACTCCGGAGCGGCTGGCGCGGGTGGCGCGGTTCGCGGAGCTGTGCCGGCGGCACGGACTCGCGCCGGCGCAGGTGGCCTTGGCGTTCTGCCTGCGGCGGCCGGAAGTGGCCAGCGTGATCGTGGGGGCGTCGCGGGCGGAGCAGCTGGTGGAGAACGCCGCCGCCGCCGAACTGGTCGTGCCCCCGGAACTGCTCGCGGCCCTGGAGCGGGACGTCTAGCGTGAGGCCCCGTTGAGCACGCCGGCCGAAGCGGCACTGCGCCCGCCGAGCCGACCGGAACTGGAGGCGGTGTTCCGGATGCGGCACGGCGACCCCGCGTCGAGCGGCCGGAGCCCCCGCCTGCGCTGGCGCCACGGGTACTTCACCCCGGACGAGCACTACGAGGCGCTGGTCGGCAGGCTGGTCACGCGCGGCACGCACTGGCTCGACGTGGGTTGCGGGCGCGAGCTCTTCCCCAGCAACCGCGCGCTCGCGCGCGAGTTGAGCGCCCGGGCCGAGGAGCTGGTGGGCCTCGACCCGGATCCCACCCTGGAGGAGAACCCGTACGTGCACCGCAAGGTGCGGAGCGCGGTCGAGGACTTCGACGGCGGCGGACGCTTCGACCTCGTCACGCTGCGGATGGTGGCCGAACACGTGGCGGAACCGGAGCGCACCGTCGCAGCGCTGGCGCGTGCGGCGCGCCCCGGCGGGCGGGTGGTGGTGTTCACGGTCAACGCGCGCTCGCCGGTGCCGCTCCTGACCCGGCTGGTGCCGTTCCGACTGCGCCATCCGATCAAGCGCTTCCTGTGGCGGACCGAGGCCAAGGACACGTTCCCCACCCGGTTCCGGATGAACACCCGCGCGCGACTGCGCGAGCTCTTCGCCGCGCAGCGCTGCCGCGAGGCGTGGTTCGTGCACCTGGACGACTGCCGCACCTTCGCCCGCTTCCCGCCGGTCCTCGCCTTCGACCTGTGGTTCTGGCGCGCGCTCCGTGCGCTGCGCCTGCACCACCCGGAGACCTGCCTCCTGGGCGTGTACGAGCGCATCGCTTGACGGCGCGTGAGGCGCCTTCCATCCTGGGCCGCATGAAGGTCCTGGTGGTCGGCGGCGGCGGCCGCGAGCACGCCCTGTGCTGGAAGATCGCGCTCTCGCCCCTGGTGAAGCGGGTGTACTGCGCCCCCGGCAACGGCGGCATCGCAGGCGTGGCCGAGTGCGTCGACGTCGCCGCCAACGACGTGGCCGGTCTGGTGCGCTTCGCCAAGGCGGAGGCCATCGACCTCACCGTGGTGGGACCCGAGGAGCCGCTCTGCCTGGGTCTGGTCGACGCGATGCGCGCCGCGTCGCTGCGGGTGCTGGGGCCGGACCAGTCCGCCGCGGAGATCGAGGGCTCGAAGGCCTACGCCCGCGAGGTGTGCCGGCGCAATCGCATCCCGTCGCCGGGCTTCTGGGTGTTCAACGACTCGTCCAAGGCCCACGCGTTCCTCGAGAACCGCCAGGAGGGGCCGATCGTGGTCAAGGCGTCCGGGCTGGCCGCGGGCAAGGGCGTGACGATGGCCCGCACCCGGGCCGAGGCGCGTACCGCGGTCGACGAGATGATGGACCAGGCACGCTTCGGGGCGGCGGGCCGCACCGTGGTGCTGGAGGAGTTCCTGGAGGGCTCGGAGTGCTCGGTCATCCACCTCACCGACGGCAAGACCTTCGCGCCGTTCGAGCCGGCGCGCGACCACAAGCGCGTGTTCGACCGCGACCAGGGGCCCAACACCGGCGGCATGGGCGCGGTGAGCCCGGTGCCCGGGCTGGGCAAGCGCACGCTGCGGCAGATCGAGGACCAGATCCTGTTCCCGGCGGTGAACGGCCTGAACCGTGAGGGGCGGGTGTTCCGCGGTTTCCTCTACGCCGGGTGCATGCTCACCGCCACCGGCCCGCGCCTGCTGGAGTTCAACTGCCGCCTCGGCGACCCCGAGACCCAGCCGATCCTGATGCGGCTGTCTTCGGACCTGGTGCCGCTGCTGCTGCACGCGGCCGACGGCACCCTCGAGCAGTGCGAGGCGCCGGTGTTCGACTCGCGCACCGCGGTGTGCGTGGTGGCCGCCAGCGGCGGGTATCCCGGCGAGTACCAGAAGGGCTGCCTGATCCACGGCCTGGACCAGGTGCGCGGCGGCCCCGACCTGCAGGTGTTCCACTCCGGCACCGCGCGCCGGGGCGGCGACCTGGTCACCACCGGCGGCCGGGTGCTCTCGGTGTGCGCCCTGGGCAAGAGCGTGGAGGAGGCGCGCAGCCGCGCGTACACGGAGCTGGCGAAGATCGAGTTCCAGGGCATCCACTACCGCAGGGACATCGGCGCTTGACCAGGACCGCGCGCAATGCGAACCGGGACGACACCCGCGACCTGGAGGTCGTGGCGGTCGAATCGGCCATGCGCCGGCTCGGGGTGCGCTGGACGCGCCAGCGGCGCCTGATCACCGAGGTGGCCCTGGGCAATCACGATCATTTCGGCGCCGAGGAACTGCTCGTCCTCTGCCAGCGCCGCGACCCGCGCGTGTCGCGTGCCACCGTGTACCGCACGCTCGCCATGCTGGAACAGGCCGGCGTGGTCGAGGGCCTGGACACCGGGGACGGAGGACGCAAGTTCGAGCACGTGGTGGGCCACGAGCACCACGACCACATGGTGTGCCGCCGCTGCGGTGCGATCCTGGAGTTCCGCGACGACGAACTCGAGCGCCGCCAGGAGGCCGCGGCGGCGGCGCGCGGCTTCCTGATCCAGAGCCACAGCCTCAAGCTCTTCGGCCTGTGCCGCGCCTGCCGCGAGCGCGAGTAGCACGATGACCGAACCGAGGCAGCGGGTGCTGGTGGTGGACGACGAGCAGGACCTGGCCGAGTCGTGCCTCTTCTTCCTGCAGCGTGCCGGCTACGAGGCCCGCACCGCGTTCTCCGGCGAGGAGGCGCTCGCCCTCCTGGCCAGCGAGCACTTCGACGTGGTGGTCACCGACGTGCGCATGCCGCGCATGTCGGGACTGGCGCTGCTCGACGCCATCAAGGAGCGCGATCCCGACGTGGAGGTGGTCCTGATCACGGCGTTCCCGGAGATCGAGACCGCGGTCAGCGCCATCAAGCAGGGTGCCTTCGACTACGTCGCCAAGCCGTTCACCGAGGAGCAGTTCCTGGCGCGGGTCGAGAAGGCCCTGGCGCACCGCCACGTCAAGGAGGGCAACGTGGCCCTGAAGGCGCGCCTGCGCGGCGGCACGGCGTCGCGCCGGCTGGTGTACCGCTCCGCGGCGATGGGCGGGCTCCTGGAGACCCTGGAGCGCGCGGCCCGCACCGAGGCCTCGGTGCTGATCCAGGGCGAGAGCGGCACCGGCAAGGAGCTGCTGGCGCACCACCTGCACGACGCCAGTCCGCGCGCCGGGCGGCCCTTCGTGCCCGTGGACTGCACGACGATCCCGGAGGCGCTCTTCGAGAGCGAGCTCTTCGGGCACAAGCGCGGTGCGTTCAGCGGCGCGCTCACCAACAAGAGCGGACTCTTCGAGGTGGCCGACGGCGGCACGCTCTTCCTGGACGAAGTCGGTGAGCTGCCGCTCTCGTTCCAGCCGAAGTTCCTGCGCGCCCTGCAGGAGAGGCAGATCCGCAAGGTGGGCGCCAACAGCGCCCAGCCCGTGGACGTGCGCATCGTGTGCGCCACCAACCGCAACCTCCAGGCCGAGGTCGAAGCCGGCCGCTTCCGCCAGGACCTCTACTACCGTCTCGACGTGGTCCGGATCGAGGTGCCGCCACTGCGCCAGCGACCGGAGGACATCGACGTGCTGGCCCAGCACTTCCTCGCCGCGTTCCGCGCGCAGCATCGCGTCCCGGTGCAGGACTTCGCCCCCGAGGCGGTGGCGGCGCTGCGCGCCTACTCGTGGCCGGGCAACGTGCGGCAGCTGCGCAACGTGATCGAGCGTGCCTGTGCCCTGGGTCAGGGGCAGACGCTGGGGCTGGACGACCTGCCGGCGGAAGTGCGCGGCCAGGGCGAGATGCCCACCGACGAGGAGATGCAGGGTGCCTTCCACGAGCTCAAGCACCGCAAGATGGCCGCGATCGAGCGCGGCTACGTGGAGAACCTGCTGCGGCGCCACCGCGGCAACGTCACCCATTCCGCCGAGGAGGCCGGCATCTCCCGGCAGGCCTTCCAGAAGCTGATGCTGCGCTACGAGATCAAGTCGAGCGACTTCCGCGACGGCGCGCGCTAGAGTGCTGCGCCGCATGGACGGCGAACACGCATTCCTGAAGGTGGTGCGCCGGGGCGATGCCGAGGCCGTGCGCTCGATGCTGCGCGGCAATCCCCAGCTCGCCGCCAGCGTCGACGAGCGTGGGGTCGCCGTGATCTGCCTCGCCGCCTACCAGGGGCGGATGGATCTGGTGCGGATGATCGGGGAGGCGCTGGCGGTGCGCGACGTGTTCGCGCTGGTGCTGCTGGGCGAGGTGCAGGAGCTGCGCGCCCTCGTGGCGCGCGACCCCGAGGCGGTGCGCCGCCGCACCCAGGATGGCTTCACGGCGCTGCACTTCGCTGCGTTCTTCGCCCAGCCCGAGGCCATGGCGGTCCTGCTCGCCGCGGGCGCCGATGCCAATGCCGTCGCCGACAACGCGATGCGGGTCCGGCCCCTGCACTCGGCCCTGGCGCAGCGCGACGGCGAGTCTGCGACGCGCATGGTCCGGCTGCTGCTCGGTGCCGGGGCAGACGTCGAGGGCCGGCAGGCCGGCGGGTTCCGCCCGCTGCACAACGCCGCGGCCGCAGGGCACCTGGAGGCCGTGCGCCTGCTGCTGCAGACCGGCGCCGACAAGGACTCCCGCGGCGACGACGGCCGGCGCGCCTACGACTTCGCGGTGGAGCGGCACCAGGAGGAAGTCACCGCCATCCTGCGCCCCTAGCGGGTGCCGCTGCGCCGCGAGGGCACGAGCGCCCGCGCGCCGCCGCGCACCGCACGCAGGCGCTGCTCGGCCTGGTCGTGGACCCGCCGGCACATCACTTCGCAGAGCTCGCGCGGTGCGGCGTCGGCGAGCGCATACACCACGCGCACGCCCGCCTTGCGCCGGTGCAGGAATCCGGCGGCGGCCAGCACCGCGAGGTGCTTGCTGGCGTTGGCGTTGCCGAGGCCGGCGCGGGCGGCGAGATCCTGCACCGTGCCCTCGCCGGCGAAGAGCAGGTGCAGCAGGCGCAGGCGCGCCTCGTCGCCCAGCGCCCGGAACTGGGCTGCGGCGCTGGCGAGCGTGGCCGCGCTCGGCGGCTCGTCCCTGGTGATGGCGTTCATCGTCCGGCCGTGGGCCCGGTCTCCAGGGGCAGGTCCTTGGTCTGCGCCCACTCCTTCCAGGAGCCGTCGTACCAGTGCACGTCGCGGTACCCGAGCAGGTAGCGGAGCAGGAACCACGTCTGCGCGGCCTGGTGGCCGGTGCGGCAGGTCACCACGACCGGCGTGTCCGGCAGCAGGCCCAGCCTGGCGTACTCGGCCAGCAGCTCGTCCTTGGCGCGCCAGTAGATCCCGGATTCGCCCTTCACCTGATCGGCGGCCAGCTCGCGGTTGAGCGAGCCGGGGATGTGGCCGGCGCGGACCTCGGTCTTCTCCGACTCGCCGGTGAACTGGGCCTTGGGGCGCACGTCGAGGATCTTGCGGCCGCCGTCGCGGCTGGCCTTGGCCACCGCCGCCAGATCGGCGGCGAACGCGTCGGGGACCGGCCGGGCACGGTACTGCCTGGGCGCGGGCGTCGTGGTCGCCGTGCTGACGGGCCGGCGCTCGGCGACCCAGGCGGGGAAGCCGCCCTCCATGAGGCCGATGCGCTGGTGGCCGATGCGCAACAGGGCGATGGCGAGGTGGGCGGGATCCTGCAGCCGGTCGCCACCGTAGACGACCACTTCGGAATCCTCGTCGATGCCGAGGTTGCCGAAGAGCGCGGCCAGGTCCTCTGGTTCCTTCTGCATGTCGGCCACGCCGCGGAGCGTCGTGCGAAGCGCCGCGGTCGACACGTGGCGTGCGCCGGGCAGGTGACCCTTGGCGAACGCCTCCGCCTCCTCGCGCGCGTCGAGCAGCACGAGTTCCTTGGTCCGCGCCTCGACCCAGGCGGTCGACACCACGGTGGGCCGTTCCAGGCGGGGCGGATCCGTGGCGTAGCGTGCGGCCTTGGCAGGAACGGCGGCGGGCTTGGTGGCGGGCTGGCCCTGAGGGCGAGCCGCGGCGGCCTCCTGGGTACGCCACGCGGGGAAGAGCGCCGCGCGCAACGCGTCCAGGGCCGCGTTCTCCGCGGCGGCACGAGCCTCGTCGCCGACGCCGCGCAGGGAGGCCGGGGTGAGCACCTCGGCCACGAAGCTGTCGAGTCCGCCGTCGAGCACGCGGACGCGGTCGTGGCCGCGCGCGCGCAGTGCCACCCACGCCTGGCCCGGGTGGCCCGGACCGTTCGAGTAGAGCACGATCTCGCGTCCGGCGTGGGCCGCCAGCAGCGCGCGGCCCGGTTCTCCCAGCAGTCCCGGCAGGTCCAGGTTCACCGCCCCGGGGAGATGGAAGGCCTGGTACTCCGCGGCGGGCCGCACGTCCACGAGGAGCGGGACGCGGTCGCCGCCGCGGGCCAGGAGCCCGGCGAGCTCCGTGGCCGCGATGTGGTCCATGCCGCGTTCCACTTCCGCGGCCCAGGCGATCGTGCCGGTCTGGGCCGCGGGGGCGCGGAACTCGCCCTGGGCGAGGGCGAGGACGAGGGCGAGACCCAGGGCGCCGAGTGCGGCGGTCTGGCCGAAGGTGGGGGAGTTCATGTGGATCGAGCAGAGGCAAGGTCGCCCGCAGGAGCCTTGGGATCCCGGGGGCCGAAGCGGTTCACGAGGAAGAAGAGCAGGAGGGCGACGCCGGTGAGCAGGAGCGTCATGGTCCCGGCCGAGAGCCCGAGGCTCTCGGGCAGCGTGCTCACCCCGCAGGCTCCCAGGTCGACGAAGCCGCCGAGCGCGGGGAACACCGCTGCGTAGCCGAGGCTGCCCAGCATGGCGCCGAGCAGGAAGGGGAGCGCGTCCAGCCTGCCCGAGGCCAGTCCCACCAGCGCGGTGCCGGGGCACCAACCGCCCATCACGAAGCCGACGCCGAACACGAGTCCGCCGGCGATCTGCGGCCCCAGCACCGTCTCCATGCGATAGAGCGCCGTCAGGTCGACGAGGCCGAGGACGGAGAGCGTCTGCAGCCCCAGCAGCGCGGTCACGATGGCCGAGAACATCACCTGCAGCACGGTGAAGTCGCGGAAGTAGAAGATCCCCGCGAGCCGGCGGCTGCTGCCGAAGCCCGCCTTCTCCAGCCAGAAGCCGAACGAGAGGCCGATCAGCCCTGCGAGCAGGAGGCCGAGGGGGGAGTCGAGCAGGCCCTGGGCGAAGAGGTTCACGGCAGCCACTCCTTGCGCACGAACCACGCCGCGGCATAGCCGCTGGCGAACACCGCGCCCATGAACGCAAACGAGCCGGTGAGCAGCAGCGCTCCGCCGGAGAGTGCCTGTCCCGAGGTGCAGCCCCCCGCCATCCGGCTCGCGAAGCCGACCAGGATCCCGCCGGCCAGGGCGAAGAGCAGGCGGCCCCGGCTCGAGATGCGGGGCCCGCGCTCGACCCCGGCCCGGAGCCGGCGGCCCGCGAGTGCCGACAGGAACCCGCCCAGCAGGACGCCCGCGGCCATCGCCACGAGGTAGTGCACGAGGGGCGAGCCTTCCGCGAACCACGGGCCGAGGTACGCGTTGCCCTCCACGGCGGCGGGAGCCAGCGCGTGTGCCGCCGTGGCAGCGACGCGCGCGATGCTGCCGGAAGCGCCCAGGCCGGCGCCCAGGACCACGTACGAGAGCAGCAGGGTGAGGCCGAGGCCGATGCCGGCCAGATAGGGATTCCAGGGCGGCGCCGCGGGGGAGTCTGCGCTCCCGGCGGCGGGGATCGGGTGTTGGTGCGGGTTCATCGGGTGCACGTTGCGGGTCCTGCCTGGCGGAGGGTGAGGGATCAACAGCCTGCCTTGCGCGTCCTTGCCTCGGGGACCGTCCTCGCCGGCGCGGCCTGCCCCGTGGCGCTCGCGCCCATGCGCGGCACCTCCACGGTGTGGAACCACGCGGCCGTGCCGCCCTGCAGGACGCGCAACGTGGGGCCGCCGGGCCCGAGGGCCTGCATCACGGCGCCGGCCACCGCCCATGCGGTGGTGCCGTCGCGGTCGAGGATCACGATGCGCGTGTCGCCCGGCAGCCCGCGCACCTGCTCGACCACGCCGTCGAGGTCGGCGGGCACCGCCCCGGGCACGTGGTATTCCCGGTGCTGCCACAGGGGACGCACGTCGAGGAGCATGTAGGCCGCGGGCTGGTCGGCCAGGGCCGTCGCGAGGGCGCCGGCCGCCACCGGTTCGGGCAGGCGGAGCGGGGCGCGGCCCGGGGCGGCGGGTGCGGCGAGCCAGGTGGCCCCGGCGAGGGCGAGCGCGGTCAGGGTCGTGGCGACGCGCGGCGTGGGCGTGATCCGCATGATTCGGAACTCCTCAACTGGATAGTTGAACTCTCGAATGCTCGCCGCCGGCGGGTCGTTTCGCCGGATTCCCGCCGCCCCGCTCACGGAACGCTCCCGTTCGCGTGACGTTGGGGCGCGGGTAGAGTGCCGGGGATGGTGCGACGATCCGGTGCGAACCTGGCGCTCCTGGCGCTGACCTCGGGACTCTGTGCGTGTGCTGCCGGATCCGGGCACGGCGGAGAGGCGGGCGTGGTGGAGGAGCCGTTCGCCGGCGCCGAGGTCGGAGCCCGGCCGCAGGCGCCCTGGCGCGTCGAGGCCACCAACCAGGGCGCGTCGCGCGCCCGGTGGGAGTTCGACGCCGATCCCGAGCGGGGCGCCGTGCTCCGGTTGGCGCGCATCGAGTCGCCGGCCACCGCGGCCTACAACCTGTGCTGGCGTCCGGGCTCCTTCCGCGACGGGACGATCTCGGTCGAGGCGCGTGCCCGCACGGGGCGGATCGACCAGGGCGGCGGACTCCTGTGGCGGGTCCAGGACGCGAACCACTACTACGTGGTCCGCTACAACCCGCTGGAGCAGAACCTGCGGGTCTACAAGGTGATCGCCGGGCGGCGCACCCAGCTGGCCTCACGCGAGGACCTGACCATCGGGAGCGACCAGTGGTTCACCCTGCGCGTGGTCCACGAGGGCGCGCGGATCCGCTGCTTCCTCGACGGCCAGCAGCTGCTCGAGGCCGAGGACGAGGCGCTGCCGGGCGGCGGGGGCGTGGGCCTGTGGACCAAGGCCGACGCAGCCACCGACTTCGCCCGCCTGCGGATCGAGCCCCGCTAGGTCCGCGCGCCGGTTCAGGCCTCGCCCGCCGCGGCGCGGACCATCTCGCGGAACACGAGCATCCCGTCGCCTTCGGGCGCGAGTCCGTCCCGGCGCCATTCCGGCATGTGGTGGCCCAGATAGGCGCGGTCGGGATGCGGCATGAGCCCCAGCACCCGCCCGCTCGCGTCGGTGAGGCCGGCGATGCCGTGCGGCGAGCCGTTGGGGTTGTGCGGGTAGCGCGTCGTGGCCGCGCCCCGCTCGTCCACGTACACGAACGTCTGGTAGCCCTCGTCGGTGAGCAGGCGGGCGAAGCGTTCGTCCGGGCACGCGAGGTAGCCCTCGCCGTGCGCGGCCGGAACGCGCAGCACCAGTCCGGGGGGCAGGTACGTGCAGCGGCTCGCCACGGTCTTCAGCGTCACCCAGCGGCACTCGTAGTGGTTGCTGAGGTTGTGGGTGAGCGTGACCTCCTGGCGCAGCGGGCCGCCGCCGGTGCGCGGCAGGAGTCCGAGCCGCACCAGGACCTGGAAGCCGTTGCAGATGCCGAGGACCAGGCCGCCGCGCTCCAGGAAGCCCAGGATCTGGTCACCGGCGTGCTGGCGCAGCTCGTGGGCGAGCACGCGCCCCGCGGCGATGTCGTCGCCGTAGGCGAAGCCGCCCGGCACCGCCAGGATGGCGAAGCGCTCCAGCTCCGCGGGCCGGGACACGAGCCGCTTCACGTGCAGGTACTCGCTCTGCGCGCCGGCGCGCTCGAACGCGTCGAAGGTCTCGCGCTCGCAGTTGATGCCGGGCGCACGCAGGATCAAGGCCCTGGGCCGGCTCATGCGCCACCTCCGGTCAGCGTGCCCTCGAAGTCGAGCGGCTGCTTCCAGGCGCGCACCAGGCGATCGAGCGGGAGCTCGACGAGCTCGCGCGTCCCGTCGACCACCAGGAACTCGGGTTCCGCGCGCACCACTCCGACGACCGCGTGCGGCACGCCATGCAGGTTGGCCTGGAGGTCGGCCAGGCGGTCCTCAGGCACCTCCAGCAGGAAGCGGCTCTGCGACTCGCTGAAGAGCAGCAGCTCGGGCGCCGCCACGCCGTCGCCGCGCGGCACCTTGGCGAGGTCCAGCCGCACCCCCAGCCGTCCGCCGATGCACATCTCGGCCAGCGCCGCGCCGAGGCCGCCCTCGCTGAGGTCGTGGGCCGAACGCACCGCCTTGGCCTGGATCGCGCGGGCCACGCCGTCGAGCGTCGCCTTGCCTGCGGCGGGATCGACCCTGGGCACGCTCCGGCCGAGGTGGCCCTTGCGCTTCCAGTACACCGAGCCGCCGAGCTCGGCCTTGGTGACGCCGACCAGGACCAGGAGGTTGCCCGCGGCCTTGAGGTCGCTGGTCAGGGTGCGTGCGACATCGGGCACCACCGAGAGCGCGGTGACCAGGATGCACCCGGGGATCGTGATGGTGCGCGCGCCGTCGCGGAACTCGTTCTTCAGCGAGTCCTTGCCGGACACGAACGGCGTGCGGTAGGCGAGCGCGAGGTCGCGCAGGGCGAAGCTGGCGCGCACCAGCTCGCCCAGGCGCTCGGGCTTGGCGGTGTCGCCCCAGCAGTAGTTGTCGAGCACGGCGGTGCGTTCGGGGTCGCCGCCGGCGGCCACGACGTTGCGCAGCGCCTCGTCGAGCGCGCACTCGGCCATGGCCGCGGGATCGATGCGCGAGTAGCGCGGATTGAGTCCGTTGCCCAGCACCACGCCGCGGCGCGAGCCCAGCTTGGGCGCGAGGATCGCGGCGTCGGCCGGCCCGTCCCGCTGCACGCCCACGAATGGCTTGCCCGCGCTGTTCGCCTGCACCTCGTGGTCGTACTGGCGCACGACCCATTCCTTGCTGGCCACGTTGAAGTCCGCGAGCACGGCGAGCAAGGCGCCCGGGAGGTCGGTCTCGGGCGGCAGCACGGGATCCGCGAGCTCGGGGGCGTGCCACACGGCCGCGCGCTCGAACACCGGCAGACCCTTGTGCAGGAAGTGCAGGTCCATCTCGCCGTGCACCGTCTCGCCGTGGCGCACCACCAGCCTGCCGGTGTCGGTGAACGTGCCGATCGCCGTGGCCTCGACGTCCTCCTCGGCGCAGAGCTCCAGCAGCCGGGCCAGCCGCTCGGGAGGCACCGCGAGGACCATGCGCTCCTGCGCCTCGCTCACCCAGATCTCCCACGGGGCGAGCCCCGCGTACTTGAGCGGTGCCTCGGCCAGCTGGACCTCCGCGCCCAGGCCCTCGGCCATCTCGCCCACGGCCGACGAGAACCCGCCGGCCCCGCAGTCGGTGAGCGCGGTGAAGAGGCCCTCGTCGCGGGCGCGCAACACCGCGTCCATCACCTTGCGCTCGGTGATCGGGTCGCCGATCTGCACCGCGCCGCTGCTCAGGGTCTCGCTCTCGGTGTGCAGTTCGAGCGAGGAGAACGTCGCGCCGTGGATGCCGTCGCGTCCGGTGCGTCCACCCACGGCCACGATGCGGTCCCCGGGCCGGGCCTGCTTGTGCACCTTGTCGCGCGGCAGCAGGCCGATGTTGCCGACGTAGACCAGCGGGTTGCCGACGAAGTCCTCGTCGAAGTGGATCGCGCCGTTGACCGTGGGGATGCCCATCGGGTTGCCGTAGTCGCGCACGCCCGCGACCACGCCCTCGAGGATCTGGCGCGGATGCAGGCAGCCCTTCGGCAGGCGCGCATCGGGCAGGTCGGGCGGCGCGAAGCAGAACACGTCCGTGCTGGCCACGGGACGCGCCCCGAGGCCGGTGCCCAGCACGTCGCGGATCACGCCCCCGACGCCGGTGCCGGCCCCGCCGAACGGCTCGATCGCCGAGGGGCGGTTGTGGGTCTCCACCTTGATGCACACGCAATCGTCGTCGTCGAAGGTGATGACCCCCGCGTTGTCCTTGAACACGCTCACGCAGAACTCGCGGGCCAGCGTGTGGGTGACGTGGGCGATGGTGCTCGCGAGCAGGTTCTCGATCACCTGATCGCCGAAGCGGATCCGGCCGGTGAGGGTCTTGTGCTTGCAGTGCTCCGACCACGTCTGGGCCAGGGTCTCGAGTTCCAGGCGGGTGGGGTCCCGGCCGAGGCCCGCGTAGTGGGCCTGGATTGCCAGCATCTCGCGCTCGGTGAGCGCCAGGCCGCCGTCCCGGCTCAGCGCGACCAGCCCCGCCGCGTCCAGGGTGCGCAGCGGCACGGGATGCACGCGCAGGTCCGGCGCGCCCCCGGGTCCGGGCAGCGACGCGGGCGGGGCATCGACCACGATCTGGTGGATCACGGTCTTGGCGAGCGAGCGCTCCGCTGCGGCGGCGAGCGCCGCGGCCGGCACGGCGTCGGAGACCTCGTACGCCCGGTAGCTCGCCACCGGCACGACGGGCCGGCGCGAGTCGCGCAGCGCCTTCTGGACCGAATGCGCCACCGGGTCCGTGACGCCCGGACGGGGCACGATGCTCACGCGGCGCGCAGGCCGCGCCGGGCCCTGGCCCGGAGCCAGGATCGCCACCCGCTCGTTCACCGGGTCGCAGAGTGCCTCGCGCGCGAAGGCGGACACCTCGGCCTCGTCCAGTTCGGCGCCGAGCAGGAAGCCGCGGAACGAGCGGACCGCACCGGCGAGTTCGAGTCCGGCCCGTCGCAAGGCGGCCTTGGCGGAGACGCCCCCGGGGTCGGGAAAGCCCTCCTTGGGGGTCACCTCCACACGCCACGCGTCCATGCCGCAAACATGCCGGCGCCGCGGGGGGGCCGCAAGCATCCGGGCTCGTGCGTGGCGGACCGGCCGGGCCATGGTGCCGACGGGGCCGCCCGCTAGACTCCGCGTCGATCCCGCCAACCTCGGCCCCGCCTTGAGCGAATCCACCCCTGCCAAGACCAGCGACCGTCTCGCCGACGGCCTGGCATTCGAACGCCCCCTCCTGGAGCTCCAGCAGAAGATCCAGGAGCTGCGCAAGCTGGCGCAGACCACGCACCTGGACCTGCAGGGGGAGGTGCAGGTCCTGGAGGAGCGGCTGCGCCACCAGACCCAGGAGGTCTATGCCGGACTGACGCCGTGGGAGCGGGTGAACGTGGCACGCCACGCGGATCGCCCGCTGACCACGGACTACGTCGAGAAGATGCTCGACGACTTCGTGGAGCTGCATGGGGACCGGCTCTACGGCGACGACCGGGCCATCCTGACCGGGCTGGCCGCCATGCGGGGCGTGCGCTTCCTGCTGGTCGGCCACCGCAAGGGCAAGACCGTGAAGGAGCGCCTGGCCAGCAACTTCGGCTGCGCCCATCCCGAGGGCTACCGGAAGGCCATGCAGAAGATGCGCCTCGCCGAGAAGCTGCGCATCCCGATCGTCACCCTGATCAACACCCCGGGGGCCTACCCGGGGATCGGCGCGGAGGAGCGCGGCCAGGCCGGAGCCATCGCGCGCAACATCCTGGACATGTTCACGCTCCGGGTCCCGGTGCTGGCGATCGTGATCGGCGAGGGAGGCTCCGGCGGCGCCCTGGGCATCGGGGTGGGGGATCGCGTGGGCATGCTGGAGAACGCCTACTCCTCGGTGATCTCCCCCGAGGGCTGCGCCGCCATCCTCTGGAAGAGCGGCGAGAAGACCCCCGAGGCCGCGGAGGCCCTGAATCTCACCAGCAAGGACCTCCTGCGTCTGGGCCTGGTCGACGCCGTGATCCCGGAGCCGCTGGGCGGGGCGCACCGCGACCCGGCGACGACCGTCGACAACGTGCGCCGGCAGATCCTCGCCTGGCTGGACGAGCTGGCGCCGCTCCCGCTGGACCAGCTCCTGGAACAGCGCTTCTGGAAGTTCCGCAGGATGGGAATGCCCATCGAGGTCGAGGCGTGAGCTCCACGGAGACCCTGACAGTGCACGAGCCACGCGCGGCCACGCTCGGGTCCGGTCGAGGCCGGTGATCCCATGGTGCGCAAGGCCATCCCCCTCCGTTCGTCTTCCGATCCGGCGCGCCCCCGTGCCATGGCCGCTGGCATGGCGCGTGGCGTCGCCGACGAGTTCGTCACTGACCCGGGACCGGCCGAGGGATCGGGCGAGACCGACGCCGCCCTGGTGGATCGCACGCTGCGCGGCCAGCACGATGCCTTCGGGATGCTCGTCCAGCGCTACCAGCGCAAGGCGTTCTGGATCGCCTACCACACCCTGGGACGCGTGGAGGATGCGCGCGATGTCACGCAGGAGGCGTTCCTGCGCCTCTACCGGTCGCTCGACCGCTACGACTTCCAGCGCAACTTCTACACGTGGTTCTATCGGATCGTCCTGAACCTCGCGATCGACCAGCTGCGCCGGGCCAGGCTGCCCACGCACGAGGGTGTCGAGGACCTGGGCGAACCCTGCGAGGGCGGCACGGGACTGCCGGAATCGGTCGAGAAGCGGGAAGTTTCCGCTCTCGTCCGCCAGGTCCTCCAGCGTATGGACCCGCGCTTCAGCACCGTGCTGGTGCTGCGCGACCTGCAAGGGATGAACTGCCGCGACATCGCCCCGATCCTCAAGATCACCCATGCCACCGTGCGGTGGCGCCTGCATCGGGCGCGGGCGATGTTCCGGGTGGCGTGGGAGCGGCTGGAGCGGACCTGGAGGGCGTGAGGGTGGCGGACGACGCTCACAGCCCACGGCGCGCCACTGGATCCGGAGCGGATCCGGCCTGCAGCACGATCCGCCCGCTTCTGGCGGGGTTCGCCCACGACGAGCTCGACAGCGCCGACGCAGCCGGGGTCCGGGCGCATCTGGAAGCCTGCTTCGCGTGCGCCAGGGAGCTGGGAGGCTTCCTGCGCGCGGTTCGCGGCTTGCGGGCGGGTCTCACCCCGCCACCCCTGCCCGACGGGTTCTTCGATGCGCTGCGTACCGACATCCTGACGCGGGTCGCGGCGGCGGGCCGCATGCCGCTCCGCGCCTCCCGCTTGCGGAAGGTGAGCGCCGCCGCCGCGGCGCTCGTCCTGCTGGGGCTCGGCCTGGTCGCCGGCCAGTGGAGCCAGCCGGCGCCGGGGCTCCTGCACCAGCCGGCCCTCACCCTGGCCCCGGGGGCGGCCGGCACGGCGGCCCCGCCGGGGTCCGACTCCCAGGGCAGCGACGGCTGGTCCAATCTCCTGGTGGAGTTGGGCTACGAGACGCCCGACGAGGGCCCGGACGGCGCCCGTCCCAGGACCGGACCCCCGCCCGACCCGGAACGCCGGCACCGCACGGGGCGCTGAGGCCGCCCCCTCTGGGGTGCCGAGGCCGGGAGTCTTCCCCGGTGGAGCCCGTCGTCGGGACGTGCGCCGGACCGGCAGCCGTGGTCGCCGCGTGATGCGACCCGGCGGGGTGCCGAGGCCCGCGCGACGACAAGGAGATCCCGATCGATGTTCCGCCCCATGGTGGTTGTCAGTGCCCTGCTCCTGGCGGCGCTGCCGTCCGTGCTTCCCGCCCAGGACGCGAAACCCGTTTCCCAGTCCCAGAGCGAGCCGGCCCGGACCGAGGCCGACGTGGACCGTCTGATCCACGAGCTCGGCGATGCGAGCTACGAGTCGCGCCGCAAGGCGGAGGAGCAGCTGCGCTCCCTGGGCAAGTCGGCGCTGCCGGCGCTGCAGAAGGCGGCGGAGGGGCACGAGGACCTGGAGGTCCGGTCGCGCGCCCGGCGGATCGTCCGGGCCATCGAGAACGACGGCCAGGGCGGCCTGCGCGCCCGGACACGCGAGCCGCGGCAGGAGCGGGGTTCCGAGCCCATGCCGCTGTGGCGCGACGCCGTTCCGGCTCCCCAGGATCTGAACCGCATCTTCGACGAGATGTTCGAGCGGATGGAGCGCGACTTCGGCCTGGACGTGCCGCGCCAGCGCTTCTTCCGCGACGAGTTCTTCCAGGATCTGCGCCGGCAGATGCAGGACCTGCGCGTGCAGGGTGGGGCCGGCGAGCAGCGCGCCTACGCGCTGCGCGTCGGACCCGACGGGGTGCGCCTCGAGGTGGAGGAGAAGGACGCTTCGGGCAAGTCCGAGAAGAAGGTCTACGAGGCTCCCGACATGGAGGCGTTCCGCAAGGAGCACCCCGAGGTGGCGAAGCGCTACCTGGGCGGTGACGGAGTGCAGTTCCGCCTCGGCTTCCCGCAGTGGAACCTCGGCCAGCCGCCGATGGTGCTCCAGCCGCGCGGCCAGGGCCGCTTCCGCGTGCTGCCGCCCGCGCAGATCGGCGAGCCCGAGATGGCAGAACCCGAAGCGATCCCACCCGGCCAGCGGCTCGGCGTGCAGGTCAGCCCGGTGAGCGAGGACGTCGCCGAGTTCCTGGGGTTGCCGGAGGGCGTGGGCCTGCGGGTCGAGGAGGTCCAGGCGGACACCCTGGCCGGCACGCTCAAGATCCAGCGCGGCGACGTGCTGGTGAAGGTGGGGGAGCGCGAGATCCGTGGCACGGAGGACGTGCGCGCGGCCCTCAAGGGGATCGAGGCGGGGGCGACGGTCCGGGTCGTGGTGAACCGCAAGGGCCAGGAGCAGGTGCTCGAGGCGGCCAAGCCGGCGACGGCCGAGCCGAAGCGCGAGCTGCGCCGCAAGGCCAAGGCGGAACAGCCCGAGGCGGGCGAACCCAAGGCAGAGATCCGCTGACGCACCCGGGCCGCCAGGCGCCCGCGGCGGCCGGGACGGTCGCCGCGCTGTGGCTGGATCCGTGTCAGCCGGTGCGCCGGCTGCCGTCCGGGCCGCGAAGCCGCAGCTGCCCGCACGCCGCGTCGCGGTCGGCGCCGCGCTGGCGGCGCACGGTCACCTTCACGCCGCCCGTCCGCAGCCGTTCGGCGAATCCGTCCACCTGGGCGTCCGCCGGCCGCGCGTAGCCGGCGATCTCCTCGACCGGGTTCCAGGGGATCAGGTTCACCGTGCAGGGCTGGTGGCCCAGGACGCGGACCAGGGCTGCGGCGTCCTCGGGACGGTCGTTCACGCCGGCCAGGAGCACGACCTCGAACGTGACCTCGCGGCCCTTGGTGCGGAAGTACTCGAGTGCCGCGGCGACGATCGCCGCCACCGGTGCCCGGGCCGTGGGGACCAGCCGGCGGCGCAGGGCGTCGTCGGCGGCGTGCAGCGAGACCGCCAGGTTGTAGGCGTGGGGCGCGGCGGCGAACTCGCGCATGCGCTCGGGCAGCCCCGAGGTGCTCACCGTGATCCGCCGCGCGCCGAGGTGGATCCCGGCGGGGTCGTGGATGCGCTCCAGGGCGGGCAGCAGATTGCGCAGGTTCAGCAGCGGCTCGCCCATCCCCATCACGACCAGGTTGGTCAGGCGCGCACCGGGCGCGAGGAGCGCGCGGCCATGCAGCACCTGCTCGACGATCTCGCCGCAGCCCAGGTTGCGCTTCACGCCGCCCAGGCCGGAGGCGCAGAACACGCAGCCGACGGGGCAGCCGACCTGGGTCGAGATGCAGAGCGTGTTCCGCTCGCCCTCCGGGATCAGCACGGTCTCGACGGTCTCGCCGTCGGCGAGGCCCAGCAAGAGCTTGCGGGTGCCGTCGTCCGAGGCGGTCTCGTGCAGCCGCCGCGTGGAACGGAGCACGTGTCCGGCGGCACCCAGGCTCGCGCGCAGCGCCGCCGGAAGGTTGCGGCACTGGGCCAGGTCCTCGGCGCCGTGCACGTAGATCCAGTGGGCGAGCTGCCTGGCCTGGAAGGGCAGGCCGCCGCAGGCCTCCACCACAGCACAGAGGGCAGCGTCGTCGAGGTCCGTCAGGTGGACCACTTCACGCGGTCTCGCGCGCGGCGCCGTCGCCGGGTCCCTTGCCACGCACCCGGCCCTCCACGGTGATCCGGCTGGCCACGAACTCGCGGTCGATCACGTAGTGGGTGGTGTCCTTGTGGCTGGGCAGCTGGTAGCGGAGGTCCAGCAGGAGGGACTCGAAGATGGTGCGCAGGGCCCGCACGCCGGTCTCGCGCTGCATCACGATGTCGGCGATGTACTCGAGGGCATCGCGGGTGAACTCGAGCTGGCAACCGTCCATCTCGAAGAATGCCTGGTACTGCTTGACCAGCGCATTCTTGGGCTCGGTCATCACCGCCAGGATCTGGTCCCGGGACAGCGAGCTCATCGGCACGATGACCGGCAGACGGCCGATGAACTCGGGGATCATCCCGAACTCGATCAGGTCCTTCTGCTCGAGGTAGGGCAGGAGCAGGTCGCGGTCCTCGTGGTTGCTGCGGCCGAGGCGCTCCAGGCGGCCATGCTCCTCCGCCGAGGCGAAGCCGATGACCTTCTGGCCGATGCGCCGGGCGATGAACTGCTCGACCCCCCAGAAGGTGCCGCCGCAGATGAACAGGATGTGGTCGGTGATGACCTGGATGTAGGCCTGCTCGGGGTGCTTGCGGCCGCCCTGCGGCGGCACGTTCGCGACGGTGCCTTCCAGGATCTTGAGGAGGGCCTGCTGGACGCCCTCGCCCGACACGTCACGGGTGATCGAGACGTTGCTGGTGGTGCGCGCGATCTTGTCGATCTCGTCGATGTAGACGATGCCCTGCTGGGCCCGCTCCACGTCGAAGTTGCAGTTCTGCAGGAGCTTCAGCAGGATGTTCTCGACGTCCTCGCCCACGTAGCCCGCCTCGGTGAGCGTGGTCGCATCGGCGATGGCGAACGGCACGTCGAGGATCTTCGCCAGGGTGCGGGCGAGGAGGGTCTTGCCGCAGCCCGTGGGGCCGACCAGGAGGATGTTGCTCTTCTCGATCTCCAGGTCCGGGTTGTGGTAGCGCGCGTGCAGGCGGCGGTAGTGCCCGTAGACCGCCACCGCGAGGGCACGCTTGGCGTCGTCCTGGCCGATGACGTACTCGTCCAGGCGGCGCTTGATCTCCTCGGGGGTCGGGACCTTGTCGCGGACCACCAGATCCTTGACGAAGGTGGGCGAACCCGAGCCGCGCACCTTGCGGTCCTCCTCCTTGAGGATCGTGTTGCAGATCTCCACGCACTCGTTGCAGATGTAGATGCCGGGGGGGCCGGCGATCAGGGACTGCACGTGGTGCCGCGACTTCTCGCAGAACGTGCAGCGCTCCACCGACCTGCCGCTCTTGCCTCCCACCGATCTGGACATCTTCTCGGAGCCTCTGCCTGTTGGTTCCGGCCGTGCGTATTCCCGGTCTGGTGCCCGTACGGGGCGCCCGGGAGCCGTGGCCGCGAGCCGGATGATACTTCCTCGGTCGGAATTGGCGAGTCGGCAAGGGCGCGCCGCCACGGAAGCGCCCGGGCGGAACCGCCGGGGCGGACCGCGGGCGATGGCCTGCGCTCCGCCGGCGCGCGACCGTCCCGGGGCTACTTGGTGGTCTCGACGATCTCGTCGATGAGGCCGTAGTCCTTGGCCTCCTGCGCGCTCATGAAGAAGTCCCGGTCGCTGTCCTTGGCCACCTGGTCCACCGGCTTGTTCGTGTGCCGCGCCAGGATCGTGCTGAGGGTGGTGCGCAGGCGCAGGATCTCCTCGGCCTGGATCGAGATGTCGGCAGCCGTGCCCTGCACGCCGCCCCAGGGCTGGTGGATCATGATGCGCGAGTGCGGCAGCGCGTGGCGCTTGCCACGCGTGCCGGCGGCGAGCAGCACTGCGCCCATGGAGGCCGCCTGGCCGATGCAGTAGGTGGCCACGGGGCACTGCACGAACTGGATCGTGTCGTAGATGGCGAGGCCCGCGGTCACGCTGCCGCCGGGTGTGTTCAAGAACAGGCTGATGTCCTGGTTCTTGTTCTCCTTCTGCAGGAAGAGCAGCTGCGCGATCACCGCGTTGGCGACGTCGTCGCTGATCGGATAGCCGATGAAGATGATCCGGTCCTCGAGCAGGCGGCTGTAGATGTCGTACTGGCGCTCGCCGCGGCCGGTCTTCTCGATCACGAACGGGATGATGTAGTCGTTCACGCGCATCCGGATGGGCTCCGCGAAGGGTTGGGGGGCCGGTGGGCGGGGCTGGCTGGCCCCGGCCGCGCGGCATCCCGGTCAGTTATCGGAGATCTGGGCATTCTCTCTGAGATAGACCCGGACCTTGCGTTCCAGAAGACCCACGCGAAGGTCCGCGCGCGCCCCGGTCTGGGCGTCGAAGTAGGCGCGCACCTGCTCGAGGTCCACGTTCTGCGCCGCGGCGATGTTGCGGTACTCGGCCTCGACGTCCGACTCGGTGACGAAGATCTTCTCCTTGCGCGCGATCGCGTCGAGGAGGAAGAACACGCGCACGCGCCGCTCGGCGTCCTGGCGCGCCTCGTCCTTGGCCTCGTCCAGCTTTCTCTGGATCTCTTCCTCGGCCAGCTTGGCCTCCTTGAGGCGCTCCTGGTACATGGCCAGCTGGTGCTTGGTCTGGTCCTCGACCAGGGTGGCCGGCACGTCGTACGGATGGTCCTTGAGGAGCCGATCGAGGATCTCGCCCTCCTGGCGCATCTGCTCCTGGCGGGTCTTCTCCTCGCCGATGCGCTTGCGCAGCTCGGCCTGCAGGCTGGCCAGGTCCTCGTAGTCGAAGCCCTTGGCGAACGCGTCGTCGATCGGCGGCGCCGACACGCGCAGCACCTCGTGGACCTTGAGCCCCACCGTGCCGGGCTGCCCGCGCACCTCGACCTTCTCGAAGTTGGCGGGGAACGTGAGGTCGAGGCTCAATTCGGCGCCGGCGGTCGTGCCGCGCAGGGACTCGGCGAAGCGGGCCGCGTCGGTGCCCGCCACCGGGATGCTGCCCGTGAGCTGGACGCCCTTGCGTTCCACCAGCACCTGTCCGCCCTGGTCGCGGAACGTCATGTCCACCTTCACGAAGTCGCCGTCCGCCGCGGGTTCGTCGACCCTGCCCATGGTGCGCTTCCCGGCCGCGAGCTGCTGCAGGGCGTTCTGCACGTCCTCGTCGGTGACCGTGGTGTCGGCGCGGCGCACCGGCAGGCCCTTGACCTCCTGCAGCTGGATCTCGGGGCGCACGTCGAGGTGCACCTTGAACTCCAGCTCCCTGGCCTCGTCGAGCGGCTCCTCGCCCACGCCATCGAGCTCGGGGCGCCCGACCATGGGGATCTTGTGTTCGCGCACCGCCTCCTCGAACGAGCGGTTGATCAGGCTCTCCTTGGCCTCGGCGAGGATCGACGGGCCGAGTCGTTGCTCGAGCACCTTGCGCGGCACCTTGCCGGGCCGGAAGCCCTTGAGCTGCACCTGATGCGAGGCGGCCTGGTAGACCTCGGCGATGTGGGCCTGCACCCGATCGGCGGGGACTTTGATGGTCAGGGTCTTCCGGCAGGGGCCGGCTTCCTTGACCTGGACGTCGATGGTCATGCGCGGAGAAGGGGAAGGTCTGGAAACGGCGGGAAGCGCGCGAGTGTGGCCGCCTGCCGGGGGGCCGTCAAGGGAAGCGGACCTGGGCGGGCGCGCGGGTCCGCGGCGCGGCGGCGCGTTCAGCGGCCGCGTTCGCCCGAGCGCGCCTCCAGGTACTTGCGCAGGGCGTCGCTCTCCAGCGCCTTCTGGAACTCCGGATGCCGTGCCGCCTCCTCCTGGATCTGGGCGAGGGACGGGCGCCCGTCCTGCAGGGACTTGAGGACGTAGGGGATGCGCCCGCGCTTGGCCTCGCACACGGCGATCTGCAGGTAGAGGTAGGTGAGCGTGGAGCCCTGACGGGAGTGCTCGATCGCGTCGCGCAGGTCGCGGGTGGCGTCCTCCCAGGCGGCGAGGGCCATGTAGGCCTCGGCCCGGGCGATGTACGGCCCGCTCTCGCGGCGCCGTTCGCGGACCTGCTTGTTGAGGTTGGTGAACAGGGTCTGCAGGCCCGAGCGGTCGCCCAGGTCGCGCAGGACGAGCGCGGCCTGGCGACCGAGCGCGGTCGTGTCGCCCCGGTCGACGACGCCCTTGAGCGCCCGCATGGTTCCGGCGTGTCCCTTGGGTGCCACGACGGAGAGCGCCCGCACGACCTGCACCTTCTGGTCCTGATCGAGGCGCTCGGTGGCGATCAGGAGCAGAAGGACGTCGGCGGCCTCGGCGTCGGCCTGCACCGCGCCCTCCAGGTACGCCGCGTAGCGGAGCATCATGTCCGGCTCGGTCTCCATGGGCAGCTGGCGCAGCATGGTGGCGCGCACCGCGGGGTTGCGGGACTGTGCCAGGTAGCGCAGCGCGGCTTCGCGCAGGCGGCGGTCTGCGACCTGGACGTGCTGCACGACGCTGGGCGCGGCGCTGCGGTCGCCGAGCTGGCGGAGGGCGTCGATGGCAGCGACCAGGTCGCGGCCCTTCAGTCCGTCCAGCTGGTTGGCGAGCGCCAGTGCGGCGTGGCTGCTGCGCGATTGACCGAGCAGATGCAGGGCCCAGGAGCGGGCGGTCTCGCTGCGCGCCTGGGCCAGCTCCAGCAGCGCGTCGACGTAGTCGGCGGGATCCATCTGCTCGAGGACGCGGGCGCAGTTGGCCGCCAGATTGCGCGCGGCGTCGGAGTCGTCCTTCGGGACCATGTTCTCCAGGAGCACGGGCGCGATCCCGTCCCCCAGCTTCGCCACCTCCTGGATCCGTCCCAGCAGGAAGGCCTCGTTGTCCTTGAAGGCGAGCGAGAGATCGCCGAGGTACGGCGCCAGCGCCTGCTCCTGGGCCGGGCGCTGCCGCGCGGCGCGGGCCTTGGCGATCGCGGACAGCTCCACCAGCGAGGGACGGCTCTCCTGGGCGGTCAGTGGGGCCGTTGCCAGGGCGGCGAGCAGCAGGGCGGGAGTCGCGCGGCGCATCCGTCCGAGTCTAGACGGCCGCGCCGGGCCGGTCACCGCCGGCGCCGGTAGATGCTGGCCAGGCGCTCGCGGTGCACGAACACGTAGTTCCACATGCAGCGCTCTTCGGCGCGGCCGGCTGGCCGACTGCAGCCTGCCGGCTATGGTTCCGCGCCGCGGTGCACGAGACCTCTGACTTCGACGTGGTGGTGGTGGGCGGCGGCCACGCCGGGGCGGAGGCCGCTCTGGCCGCGGCGCGGATGGGCTGCCGGGTCGCGTGCGTGGTGCTGGACCCGGCGGCGATCGGCCGGATGTCCTGCAACCCGGCGATCGGCGGCATCGCCAAGGGCCAGCTGGTCCGCGAGATCGACGCGCTGGGCGGGGAGATGGGCCTGTGCACCGACGCGACCGGCATCCAGTTCCGGATGCTGAACACCCGCAAGGGGCCGGCGGTGCGCTCGCCGCGGGCGCAGTGCGACCGCCACGCCTACAACGCGGCCATGGCGCGGCGCGTGCTCGCCCAGCCCGGCGTCACGGTGTTCGCCGACGAGGCCGTCGACCTGCTCTGCGCGGGCACCCCGGCGGGTGGACCGCGCGTCGCCGGCGTGGTGCTGCGCGGCGCGGGCGCGCTCGCGGCCCGGACGGTCGTCCTCACCACCGGCACGTTCCTCGGCGGCCGCCTCTTCGCCGGGAGCTGGGAGGAGTCGGGTGGCCGCATGGGCGAGAGGGGCGCCCACGCCCTGGCCGCGGCGCTGCGCCGCCTGGGCCTGCGGCTGGCACGCCTCAAGACCGGCACGCCGCCGCGGCTCGACCGGGACACCATCGACTTCGCGCGCCTGCAGGAGCAGCCCGGGGATCCGGAGCCGGTGCCGTTCTCGTTCCGCAGCCCCGGCCTGCGCGTGCAGCAGGTGGTGTGCCATCTCACGCGCACCACCAGTGCCACGCACCACTGGATCGCCGAGCATGCGCACCTCTCGCCGATGTACCAGGGGCGGATCCAGGGTGTGGGCCCGCGCTACTGCCCGAGCGTGGAGGACAAGGTGATGCGCTTCGCCGAGCGCGACCATCACCTCGTGTTCCTCGAGCCCGAGGGCAGGGACACGCGCGAGATCTATCCCAATGGCCTGTCCACCAGCCTCCCGCCGGCGGTGCAGGAACGCTTCCTGCGCACCATCCCCGGATTGGAGCAGGTCGCGGTCCTGCGCCACGGCTACGCCGTGGAGTACGACCATCTGTGCACGGACCAGCTGCGTGCGGACCTGCAGGTGGGGGAGATCGCCGGCCTCTTCGCCGCCGGCCAGATCAACGGGACCAGCGGCTACGAGGAGGCGGCCGGCCAGGGGCTGGTGGCGGGCATCAACGCGGCGCTGCATGCCCGCGGCGAGGAACCGTTGCTCCTGGATCGCGCGTCTTCGTATCTCGGGGTGATGATCGACGACCTGTGCCGGGTGAACCCGCGCGAGCCGTATCGCATGTTCACCAGTCGCGCCGAGTTCCGCCTCGAGCTGCGCAGCGACAATGCCGACCGCCGCCTGGCGCCGGTCGCGCGCCGGCTGGGGCTCCTGGACGCCGCGGCGCTCGGCCGGGTCGAGGCCAAGGAGCAGCGGGTGCGCGCGGCGCTGCGCTACCTCGACGCGACACGCCACGAGGGCGCGACCCTGAAGTCCCGCCTGCGCCGCCCGGACGTGGATGCGGCGGCGATCGCCGCCCTGGCGCCCGGCTTCGCCGCGCTCGGGCTCTCGCCCGACGAGCTGGCCGAGGTCGAAGCCGAAGTGAAGTACGAGGGCTACATCCAGCGCGCCCGCATGGAGGCCGAGCGGCTGCGCCGGCTGGAGGGCAAGCGCATCCCGCGCGGCTTCGCCTACGGCGGCGTGCCCAGCCTGTCCGCGGAGGCGCGCGAGAAGCTGGCGCTGCGCAGGCCGCTCACCCTGGGCGAGGCGATGCGCGTGCCGGGCGTGACCCCGGCCGACCTGAATCTCGTGCTCGCGGTCCTGGCGCGTGGCGACGCAGCAGCCGGCGGTCCTGCCTGAGCCTCCCCTGGGCGCTGGCTGAAGAGGCGCAGGGCCTCGCGGGCGATCCGCGGCAGGGCGCCGTCCTCTCCCTGCGGGCGGCGCGTCAGCCGCGCAGGGCGGTCTTGACCAGATCCTCGGTGTCCGCGCCGGGACGGTCGTGCAGGATCCGGCGCACCTTCTCCCGTGCCTCGCGCTCCTGGAAGCCGAGCACCACGAGGGCCGCGACCGCGTCCTCGGCCACGGGCGAGGTCGGCGGGACTGCGGCGCGCGCGTCGCCGAGGTCCAGGTCGGCGAGGTGGTCGCGCAGCTCGAGGCAGAGGCGCTCCGCGGTCTTGGCGCCCACACCCTTCACCTTGCGCAGCAGTGCGGTGTTCCCGGTCTGGATCGCGACCACCAGCTCCGCCGGCGGCCACGTGCTCAGGATGGCGAGGCTGAGCGCGGGCCCGACGCCGGACACCGAGAGCAGGCGCCGGCAGAGTTCGCGTTCGCCCCGCGTCGCGAACCCGAGCAGCGTGGGGTTGCCCTCCACGACGTGCAGGACCGTGAACAGCGTCGCGACCTTGCCCACCGACACCCGGGCCGTCGTGCCCATCGGCACCTTCAGCTCGTAGCCGATGCCGGCGGCCCGCACGACCACGCGGGCAGGCTGCACCTCGGTGACCTCTCCGTGGACGTGGTCGTACATGCAGGGCGGCGGGGTGCGCGGCGCCGCAACGCGTCGGGGTGCGGGTCGGGAACGCTGGCGGCCGCGCGGCTCAGCCGCGCAGCGCGAGACCCAGCTCGTCGAGCTTGGTCTTGATCTCGTTCAGGGAGGTCTGGCCGAAGTTCGGGCAGGCCAGCAGCTCGGCCTCGGTCTTGTTGGCGAGGTCGCCGATGGTGCGGATCTTCAGCAGCTCGACGATGCGGCGGCAGCGCACCGAGAGATCGAGCTCGGTGATCGGCCGCTTGGCCGGGTCGGGGCTGTTGGGATCCGGTGCCTCCTCGGTCGTGGTCAGCGTGACCTCCTCGGCCTCCGAGAAGTCGCGGCCCATCAGCTCCTCCTGGCTCATGCCCAGGCGCAGGCCCTTGTTGCGCAGGATCTCCTTGATCTCCTGCAGCGAGGTCTCGCCGAAGTTCTTGTAGCTGAGCAGCTCGGCCTCGGTCTTCTTCACCAGGTCGCCGAGGGTGCGGATGTTCATCTTCGCGAGGCAGTTGCGGCTCCGCACGGAGAGCTCGAAGTCGTTGATCGGGGTGCGCAGGAGGCGGTTGCGCTTGTCCTCGCGGCGCTCCTGGTCTTCGTCGTAGTACATGTTCAGCGCGGCGGCGGCGTCGCGGCGGAACATGCGGGCCCTGCGGTTGGTGGGGTCGGCCTGCAGCGCCAGGTCGAAGCACTGCATGGCGCGCCGGTAGTTGCCCATGTCCTCGTAGAGGATGCCGAGATTGACGACGACGGCGGCGTTGACCGGCGGGTTCATCAGGGCGCGCTCATAGAGCTCGCGCGCCTCCTCGTCCTCGCCGCGCAGGTCGACGTTGACCGCCAGGCGGAACAGCGCGTGCTTGTGGGCGGGTTCCGTCTGCAGCACGGCGTCGTAGTCCGCGATCGCACCGGCGACGTCCCGGGACAGCTCCTTGAGCCGGCCCTGGTAGTAGCGCGCATCGGAGGGCGCCAGCACGCCGCCGACCTCCTCGATGCCCTTCTGCAGGCGGGCGGCGTCGCCTTCGGACTGCAGGGCGTGGAGGTACGTGGCGGCCTGGATCGGGTCGCTCTTGCGGTTGGTGAGCACCGCCACCGCCTCGCGCGGGCGGCCGAGTGCGACGAGACTCTGGGCCAGACAGTCGGCCACCGCCGGGCTGGCCTTGTTCTCCTGCAGGATCGGCAGCGCCTCCTCGTGCCGGCCGAGTGCCCACAGCGCCATGCCGCGCGGCAGGCCCGCGGCCATCGGGCTCTGCAGCCAGTCGCGCAGCCCCTCCATCTCCTTCATGGAGCTGAACACGCGCTTCTTGAACGCGGCGACGTCGTCGTGCCTGACGTCGCTCTTCAGCAACTCGACGGCTGTGCTGGTCATGCGATGGGTCCGGATCTCCGCTCCCTGGGGCGGGAAAAACGCGGAAGGCTAAGGCCGCGGGCCCGCGCGGGTCAAGTTCGGCAGAGGCCCGCGTAGAGGGTCGCGAGCTCGTCGGTCATGGCCTGGAGGCTGCGGACCCGGGTGCGGCCGGCGCGCCCGAGCCGCGCCACCAGCTCCGGGTCCAGGGCGAGCCGGTGGAGGGCCGCCGCGAGCGCCTGCGCGTCGCCGGGCGGCACCAGGAGGCCCTGGCGGCCATCCTCGAGCGCGTCCTGCAGGCCGCCGACGCGCGAGGCGACCACCGCGCGGCCGGCCGCCATGGCCTCGCGCGCCGTCAGGCCGAACACCTCGTTCCAGAGCGCCGGTACGGCGACGACGTCCAGCCCGGCCAGGATCCCCGGCAGGTCCGCCGCGGCATAGGCGCCGTGGTAGGTCATCGCGTCCCGGCGCTTCATGGCGGCCAGGGCGCGTTCCAGATACGTGGCGTCCTCGAAGTACGGGAACGCGTTGCCGTGCACGTGCAGCTCGGCCCTGCCGGATGGCAGCGCGTGCAGGGCCTCGATCAGCACGGCGAGACCCTTGCTCGGGATCACCGAGCCCAGGTAGCCCACGCGCAGGGGAGCGCCGGCCGCGCGCGTCGGCGGCGCGATCCCTGCGAGCGCGGCCACGTCCACGCCGTTCTCGACCACGTGCACGCGCGCCGCGGGGAGGCCGGCGGCGCGGAACGGCGCAAGGGCGCGTGCCGACGGCACCACGACCGCGGTGGCATCCTCGAACACGGCACGGGCGTGCTCGTGCACGAAGCCCACCATGGCCTCGGTGGGGCCCCCGGGCGGCCACTGTGGCCACGTGCTGCGCAGGCACCCGGTGCATCGGGCGAGTTCGACCTGCTCGCAGCGCTCGCCGCGCGGGTGCCACATCTGGCCGCGCGGGCAGAGCAGCCAGTAGTCGTGCAGCGTGAGCACGCACGGCAGGGCTCGCGTCCGCAGCTCGCGCACGATTCCGGTGGAGATGCCGCTGAAGTGGTGCACGTGGGCGACGTCGAAGCTGCGTCCCGCGAGGTGGCGGGTGAACGCCGCGTCCAGCAGGTTGCACGTGTAGAGGTCGCGCAGGTCGCGGTTCCCCTCGTAGCGGTACACGACCCTGGTGACCGGGATGCCGTCGATGCGCTCCTCGACCAGCGTGCCGGGCTCCCCGTCCGCCCTGCCGCTGCGCGCGTAGACCTGCACGCGGTGGCCCCGCTCGGCGAGGCAGCGGGCGAGGCCCTGCACGTGCTGTTCCACGCCCCCGACGCTCTCCGGAGGGTAGCCGTTGGCGACCAGGAGGATGGCGAGTCTGCGCGGCACGTTCCACATCCTGCCCACTGGCCTCTGGCGCCGGCAACTCCGCTCGCTACATTCCGCCCCACCGAGAGTTCCGCTGGGCGGCGGAGTCCCGGTCTCCCGCGTTTTCCACAAGGGCGCGGGCAGCCATGCATCGCAGTCTCTTGACCGGGGGCAGCCCGGTCCTGGGAGGGGTATCGGTGGATCGAATTCGTGTGCGAGGCGGTCGCGGCCTGCAGGGCGCGATCGCCGTCTCCGGGAGCAAGAACTCAGCGCTCCCCATCCTGGCGGCGACACTCCTGGTCGACGGTCCCGTGCGGCTCCGCAACGTGCCGTACCTGAGCGACGTCGACAACATGTGCCGGATCCTCAAGGCCCTCGGCATGCGCGTGGACCGCCACGCCAACGGGGACCTGGAGCTCGAGGCGGTGGACAAGACCGTGCAGCAGGCGCCCTACGAACTGGTGCGCACCATGCGCGCGTCGTTCGTGGTGCTCGGGGCGATCTGGGCCCGGCGAGGCCAGGCCGTCGTCAGCTACCCCGGCGGCTGCGTGATCGGCCACCGGCCGGTGGATCTGCACATCAAGGGCCTCACCGGCCTCGGCGGCCGCATCGTCACGCGCGACGGCTACGTGGTGCTCACCGGGCCGGTGCAGGGCGGCACCGTGTTCCTGGGCGGCAACTACGGCTCCACCGTGCTGGGGACGGCCAACGTCCTGATGGCCGCGGTCCTGGGGCGCGGCCCCTCGATCCTCGAAGGCGTGGCGATGGAGCCGGAGATCGAGGACCTGTGCCACTTCCTGAACGCGTGTGGCGCGCGCATCCGTGGCATCGGCGGGCACTGCCTCGTCGTGGACGGAGTCGACAACCTGCACGGCTGCGAGTGGACGATCATCCCGGACCGGATCGAGGCGGGGACCTTCCTGATCGGCGCGGTGATGACGAACTCGCCCGTCACGGTGATGGGTGCGCGGCCGGAGCACCTGCTGGCGGTCGTCGACCGCCTGCAGGCGGCAGGCGCGCAGATCGAGTCGGGCCCGGACTTCCTGCGCAACCTGCCCACGCGCAGCGGACGCGTGGCCGCCGTGGACATGACCACCCTGCCCTATCCGGGCTTCCCCACCGACCTGCAGGCGCAGTTCATGGCGCTGATGGCGCAGGCGAAGGGCGTGTCGGTGATCACCGAGAAGGTCTATCCCGAGCGGTTCATCCACGCGGCCGAGATGCAGCGCCTGGGCGCGCGCATCCGCCGCGAGGGTCCCAGCGCGATCATCGAGGGCAGCGACCGGCTCACCGGCGCCCCGGTGATGGCTTCGGACCTGCGCGCCTCGGCGGGCCTGGTGCTGGCCGGGCTGGTGGCGTCCGGACACACCGACGTGCGGCGCGTCTATCACATCGACCGCGGCTACGAGCGCATCGAGCAGAAGTTGCAGGACATCGGCGCGGACATCGAGCGGATCAGCGACGGCTGAGCCGCGTGCCGCGGCCGCCCGGGCGGTGCGATTGACGTGCCCGGGCCCCGGTCCCACACTGCGGACATGTTCGATTCCCTAGCCGGCGCGCTCGGCCGTGCCTACCAGGCGCTGGTGGGCAAGAAGACCCTCACCGAGGCGAACATCGAGGAGGGCATCCGCGCGGTCCGGCAGGCGCTGCTCGAGGCGGACGTCCACTTCCAGGTCGCCAAGGACTTCGTCAAGGACGTCAAGGCGCGCGCGCTCGGCCAGAACGTCATCCAGTCGGTCGATCCGGGACACCAGTTCGTCAAGCTCTTCCACGACGCGCTCACCGACCTGCTCGGCGGTGCGGTCACCGAGCTGCCCGTGGCGGATCCGCCGCCCCTCGTGCTGCTGATGGCCGGCCTGCAGGGTTCGGGCAAGACCACCACCTGCGCCAAGCTGGCGTTGTGGCTGAAGCGCAAGAAGAAAAAGAACCCCTTCCTCGTGGCCGCCGACCTGCAGCGCCCGGCGGCGGTCGAGCAGTTGTGCACGCTCGGCAAGCAGCTGCAGATCCCGGTCTACCAGGAAGGCACCGGCGCGCGGCCACCCGAACTGTGCGCGCGCGGCATCGCAGAGGCGCGGCGGCTGCGCCACGACGTGGTGATCCTGGACACCGCCGGCCGGCTGCACGTCGACGACGCGCTGATGCGCGAGGTGCAGGAGGTGCACGCGCGTTGCAAGCCGCACGCGACGCTCCTGGTCTGCGATTCGATGCTCGGCCAGGACGCGGTGAACTCCGCCAAGGCATTCCACGAGCGGCTGCCGCTCTACGGCGTCGTGCTCACCAAAGTGGACGGCGACGCGCGTGGCGGCGCGGCACTCTCGGTGAAGGCCGTCACCGGCCGCCCGATCCTCTTCGTGGGCACCGGCGAGAAGCCGGACGACCTGGAGGAGTTCGATCCGCCGCGCATGGCGGGCCGCATCCTGGGGATGGGCGACGTGGTTGGGCTGGTCGAGAAGGCCCAGGAGGTCATCGACCAGAAGGAGGCCGAGCGCGCGGCGGAGAAGATGCGGCGCGGGCAGTTCACCTTCGACGACTTCCTGAAGTCGATGAACATGATCCGCAAGCTCGGCCCGCTCAAGAAGGTGCTGGGGATGCTGCCCGGCGTGGGCGCCGCCCTGAAGGACATCGACCTCGACGACGCGCGGTTCCAGCGCGTCGAGGCGATGATCCTCTCGATGACGCCGTTCGAACGACGCAACCCCGACTCGGTCGACATCCAGCGCCGCCGGCGCATCGCTGCGGGCAGCGGCAACGAAGTGCAGGCGGTCCACGACCTGGTGAAGCAGTTCAAGATGATGCAGAAGCTGATGCAGAGCTTCGGCAAGGGCGGGCTGCCCAGCCTCCCCGAGGGCGGGCTGCCCGGCGCCGGCAAGCCGGGCCGCGGTCCGCAACCGCGCGGGCCCGGCGGCGTGCTTCCCCCCGGAGGCGGCGGCCTGCGCGACTTCCTGAACCGCCGCCGCTGACGTCGCGTGCCGGGGCGATCCCGGCCGGTTTTTTTTGCCGGGGGCCCATGGCGTCCGGATGAGGCCCCACCCTAGAATCCCGCGCCCTTTTCCGGGATCGCCAGCGCCGGATCGGCCGGTCCAGGCTGGGCGTCCCGGTTTCCAGGAGTACCCGCTTTGGTCGTCAAACTTCGTTTCAAGCGCTTCGGTCGTCTCAACCATCCCACGTTCCGCCTCGTGGCCACCGAGTCCACGTGGAAGCGGGACGGGCGGATCCTCGAGACCCTGGGCTTCTACCTGCCCCTGCACCGGCGCGAGGGGGAGCAGGTGAAGCTGAACGCGGAGCGCGTGACGTGGTGGCTCTCGGTCGGCGCCCAGCCGTCCGGCACGGCGCGCAGCCTGATGAAGAAGGCCGGCATCGCCCTGCCGGTGCCGCGCCGCAAGCCGCGCAAGAAGACCAAGGCCGCGGCCAAGAAGTGGGCGCCGCCGAAGAAGCGCGTGCCGAAGCCGAAGAAGGCCGCCCCGGCCGCCGAGCCGAAGGCCGAGGGCTGATCACCCCGCGGGACGGTGCTCGCGTCCCGCGCTTGCGAGAATCCGGCCGCCGCGCCGCGGCGGTCCCGACAGGAGGATCCGAACCGTCACGCGCCGCTGCGGCGGTGGTTGAGGAGATGCCCGACTTGGCTACCAAGCGCCCTGCCAGCAAGAACGCAAAGGCCGCTAGCGCATCCGCAGCGGCGGATCCGCGCGCCCCGGTCGAACCGTCGCCGGCCGCCTTCCAGGACACCCTGACGCGGCTGCGTGAGGTGGTGGCCAGGCTGCCGAAGCCGGAGCAGCCGCGCCAGATCGACCTGGTCAACGCCCTGGTGCACCTCGTGTTCGGCGAGGGGCTGCCGTGCGGCGTCGGTCAGGAGTGCGTGCGCCGCATCCGCGACGAGTACGTCGACCGCAACGAGTTCCGCGTCACGGAGGCCTTCGAGGTCGCGGAGCTGCTGCGGGATCTCGAGATTCCCGACCTGTTCCAGCGCTGCCAGGTCGTGCGCGACTGCGTCGCGCAGATCTACAACGACCAGAACGACGTCAAGCTCGACTTCCTGCGCGAGGCCACCGTCAGCGACCGGCAGGCGTTCTTCAACCGCGTGCCGGCCTTGCCGCCGCGCTTCGTGAAGCAGCTGAACAACCTGATCACGCTCGAGGAGTGGGTCCTGGCCGACAAGCCGAATCAACGCGTGGTCGCGCGGCTCGGCTTCGACCAGGCGGGCGAGGCGGCCAACTCCTTCCACGACGCCGTGCGGCAGGAGTTGGCGCCGTTCGGGCACCTGCCCATCGAGGTCGGCCCGGACTCCGCGGATGGGCGGCCGCGCACCACCCCGCTGCTGTCCCCTGCCCTGCTGCTGTTGCGCCTGACGCCGCACTCGAAGCGGTGAGGCACGGCGCCGCGCCGCGTCCCGCGATCGGTCCGCGATGCTCCTGCTAGCGTCCACCTCGCCGCGTCGCATCGAGATCCTCCGCGCCTCGGGTCTGCACTTCGCACTCGTGCGACCGGGCCCCGAGATCGAGGGCCACGGCGATCCGGCCGCGCGCGCCGGCCAGCGCGCGCGCAGCAAGGCCGAGGGCGCGGAGGCCGGGGCGCCCGGCGATCTGGTGCTGGGCGTGGACACCGTCGTCGAGCTGGACGGCGTCGAGGTGGGCAAGCCCGCGGATCGCGCCCAGGCCCGCGCGGGGCTGCTGCGCATGGCCGGCCGCGAACATCGTGTCCACACCGCGCACTGCCTGGTGGCGGGTGCCCCGGAGCAGCGGACCAGGGTGCCGGCGCGGCTGCGCCTCGCCTCCGCCACGGTGCGCTGTCGGGCCCTGACCGGGGCCGAGATCGAGGCCTATCTCGACACGGAGGAGTGGCGGGACAAGGCGGGGGGCTACGGCATCCAGGGCGCCGCCGCGGCGTTCCAGCAGCTGGTGGCCGGCGACCTCGACACCGTGATCGGGCTCTCCATGGCGGCACTCCGTGCCCTCCTGGCCGAGGCCGGGCGTAGTCTCTAGCCCGGATGGCCGCACCCGGGTCGACCGATGCCTCCCGCCGCCGCGTGGCGCGTGGAGAGGCCAGCGAGCGCACGCATGGCTGAGCTGGTCCCACGCCTGATGCTGGGGACGATGGTGGGTGCCTGCGCGCTCTACGTGCTGGCGCGCCTCGTCGAGCCCGTGCCTCAGCCGGAGCGCCCGTCCGAGCCTGGTCCCGCGCTTCGCGCCGAGGACGAGGCCGTGCTCGCCGCCCTGCGTGGCCAGGCGCGGGAGATCGTGGTGTGCGGGCGCGCCGCGCCCGCCCCCGCGGGGGTGGATCCGATCCTCGACCTGCTGCCCGGCGGGGGGATCCGTGTGCAGCGGGGCGGCGCGGCCACGGTGCCCGCCACCGGCACGCGCCAGGGGGGCAGGGTCGGCGTCCGTCTGCCGGTGCGCGGCCTCTCCGACCTCGAGCCGCAGATGCGCGCGGCGCTCCTGCAGGTGCTCGAACTCCTCGCGGCGCCGGGCGGCCAGGGCGCCGCGATCACGTGGTCGGGCGTGCATGCCGAGGCGGGGGAGGTGCGGCGCCTCCTGCGCTGGCGGCGAGGCTCGGCTTGACCGCAGGGTGTCCCGGGCTAGTCTTCCCCGCTTCCCCTCAGGCCGGCATGCAACCCGGCACACCGGAACATCCATGAAGGACGGCATCCATCCCGAGTACCAGGTCTGCAAGGTGCACTGCGCCTGCGGCAACACCTTCGAGACCAGGTCCCATCTGTCCGCGATCAAGACCGACATCTGCTCGGCCTGCCACCCCTTCTACACGGGTGCCCAGAAGTTCGTGGACTCCGCCGGCCGCGTGGATCGCTTCCGCCGGCGCTACGCCAACCTGCCCGCGACCCAGGCCGGGGCCAAGAAGGCCTAGCCCGTTCTGCCGTCGCCCCGGGCGCCCCGCCAGGACTGAACCGGCGGGCGCGGCGGGCGTTGCTGGGCGCGACTCCACCGCATCCGTGGTTCCAGCGAGGCATCCCGAGTTGACCGGCGATCGGCTCCGAGCCCCCTGCCGTTGCAGGCGCACGCCCAGGCTGGCCACGCGGCGCGTGGCGGGCAGGACGTGATGGCCGAGCTGCTCAAGCCAAGGATCCGGGCTCGGCTCGACGCCATGGCGGCCCGCCTCGCCGAACTCGAGGTCCGGATCCAGGACCCGGCGGTCCTCGCACGCTCGGACTCGGCCGCCGCGCTGCACAAGGAGCTCGGCTCCCTGCGGCGCATCGTGGCGCCGTACGAGCAGCTGCGCGCCACGCAACGCCAGATCGAGGAGTGTCAGGGGCTGCTCGTCCCCGGCGGCGACTCCGAGCTGGCCCAGCTCGCGGGGCAGGAGCTGCCCGCGCTCGAGGTGCGCGCGCGCCAGCAGGTCGACGGCCTCGTGGATCTGCTCCTGGCCGAGACCAGCGACGACCGCCGCAACGCGATCCTGGAGATCCGCGCCGGGACCGGGGGCGAGGAGGCGGCGCTCTTCGCCCGCGACCTCATGGTCATGTACCAGCGCTACTGCGAGCGTCAGGGATTCCGCGTCGAGGTGCTGAGCGAGTCCGCGGCCGAGATGGGGGGCTTCCGCGAGATCGTCTGCTCGGTGACCGGACAGGACGTGTTCCGGCACCTGCAGTTCGAGAGCGGCGGCCATCGGGTCCAGCGCGTGCCGGCCACCGAGAGCCAGGGCCGCATCCACACCTCGACGGCCACCGTCGCGGTGCTCCCCGAGGCCGAGGAAGTCGACGTCGAGATCCGCGACGCGGACCTGGACTTCCAGGCGGTGCGCGCCTCGGGACCCGGGGGCCAGAACGTCAACAAGGTCTCGTCGGCGGTCCGGCTGACGCATCGGCCCAGCGGGCTGGTGGTGTTCTGCCAGGAGGAGCGCAGCCAGCACAAGAACCGCGCCCGGGCCATGAAGCTGCTGCGCACCAGGCTGATGGACCGTCGCCGGAACGAAGCGGAGAGCGCGCGTGCCGAGCAGCGGCGCAACCAGATCGGCTCGGGAGAGCGCAGCGACCGCATCCGCACCTACAACTTCCCGCAGGACCGGGTCACCGACCATCGGATCCAACAGAACTTCTCGCTTGGACAGGTGATGGCGGGCAAGCTTGAGCCCGTGGTGGAAGCGCTCCTCGCAGCCGACCGCGAGCGCAGGATCGAAGAACTCTGACCGCCCACCCTGCCCTGAACCCCACGACCGTTTGCACGGAGCAACCATGACTCAGACCGGTGATCTCGAGGAACTCCAACCGCTGGACGAAGGCGCGGCGAGCGCCCCGGGCGCGCCGCAGCCGCCCAGTGTGGCCGAGGCCACCTTGATGGTGCTGCGCTCCGGCCTGCCCACGCCGGCGTTCAACCCCCGCGCCGAGAAGCCCTTCTACCGGTTCCTCTTCGCCGGCGTGGTGATGCTGCTCGGCTGCATGATGCCGTTCGGCCCCGAGTGGGAGATGGCCGGCTACAAGACGATCAGCGGCGCGCTCTTCACCCTGATCTCCCTCGGCATCGTGTGGAGCTGGTGGAGCGCGATCCACACGACGCGCTTCACGCTCGCCAACCTCAAGTGGGTGCTCTTTGCGCTGATCCCGTTCGTGGTCGAGCTGATGAACCTGATCCGGGCGTTCGACGAGCCGGCGGTGAAGGACTGGATCGCCCAGAAGGGGCCCACGATGCCCAAGGACTGGGCCGACCTGATGGAGAGCCTGAAGGGTTTCCGTGACCCCACCAACGGCGAGAAGATCGGCAACTTCGTGCGCGCGTTCGGCTCCGGCAAGATCGTGTTGATGTTCGGAGCCCTGCTGGCGGAGATCTTCCTGGTCAGCGCGGTGATGGGCGGCGTGAAGGCCGGCAAGGCACAGAAGGCGGCCGCCTCGGAGCGGCGCAAGCGCTAGCGGCACGGCGCGCGGTTCGCGGCGCGCCGCTGCGGCCCCTGGCCGAGTCCTCGCCAGGGTGAAGGCCATCGTCGATGGAGCCGCCGAAGATCCTGCTGGGCGTGCTGGAGGCAGCCGAGCGCTACCTGGCGGGGCGCGGCGTCGACGCGCCGCGCCTCTCCGCGCAGCTGCTGCTCGCCAAGGTCCTGGGGGTGGACCGGATCCAGCTCTACCTGCAACACGATCGCCCGCTGGGCGAGGCCGAACGCGGGCGCTACCGGGAGCTCGTGGCGAGGCGCGCACGGCACGAGCCGCTCGCCTACCTGCTCGGGTCGTGGTCGTTCCGCGGGCTCGAACTCGCCGTCGACCCCTCGGTCCTGATCCCGCGGCCCGAGACCGAGGGACTGGTGGACCTGGCGCTGGCCCACGCCCCGCAGGGAGCCCGCTGCGTCGACCTGGGCACCGGTTCCGGTGCGATCGCCCTGGCGCTCGCCCGGGAGCGTCCCGACCTGCGGGTCACCGCGATCGAGCTGAGCACGCGTGCGCTCGCGTTGGCGCGTCGCAACGCCGAGCGCCTCGGGCTGACGAGCGTGCGGTTCCTGCAGGGATCCTGGTGGCAGGCGCTCGGCGTGGACGAGCGCTTCGAACTCGTGGTCGCCAATCCGCCCTATGTCGACCCCGCGCGTCCGGACCTGATCGCCGACGACGTGCGCCGCTACGAGCCGGCCGAGGCGCTCTTCACCCCGCCCGGCGACCCCGGCGCGCCGTATCGCGCGATCGCCGCCGGGCTGGCGCGCCACCTCGTCCCTGGCGGGTGGTGCATCCTGGAGACCGGCGTGGTGACGGACCAGGCGGCGCTGGCGGCGCTGCGCGCCACGCCGGTGCTGACCGACGTCGAGATGCGGTGCGACGCGGCCGGCTTGCCGCGCTACTTGTTGGGTCGCCGCTCCGCGCCGGCCTGAAGCGGTCCGGCGGCCAGCTGCGTGGTGACGAAGCCGTGGATCGCGGCCCGTGCCTCCGGCGCGATGCCCGTGAAGTAGACCGCGACCTCGTAGGCCGGGGGCGACTCTCCGCGCAGCTTGTCGCAGCGCACGACGACCCCGTCCACGCCGTGGGCGGAGCCGGTTCCGGGCAGGCGCAGGTCCATGTGCACCAGGGTCATCTCGCGGATCGGCTCGTGGAAGCGGCAGCAGAGGCCGTTCGACGAGATGTCCTTGAGGGTGGCCGGCGCAGCCTCGGCCCTCAGGTTGAGCTGGACGGGGAAGCTGGCCTTGGCGCGTGGCGCGCGCCGGCGCTCGGACGGGTGCGACGTCATCGGTGGGTGGTCTCGACTCGCGCGGCACCATACAAAGCCGCACGCGGCACAGCTAGGATGCGCCTGCGGCGGGCGCGGGATTCTCCGTGGGCCGCGCACACCAACCCCCATGGCGAACTTCAACAAGGTACTCCTCCTCGGCAACCTCACGCGGGACGTGGAGCTGCGCACCACGCAAGCCGGCCTGGCGATCGCGAAGCTGGGCATGGCGATCAACCGTCGCTACACCCAGAACGGCGAGACCAAGGAGACCACGTGTTTCGTGGATCTCACCGCATTCGGCCGGCAGGCCGAGATCCTCAACCAGTACGTGCGCAAGGGCAGCCCGCTCTTCGTCGAGGGGCGCCTCGAGTACTCCACCTGGGAGAGCCAGGAGGGCCAGAAGCGCAGCAAGCTGGAGGTCGTGATCGAGAACTTCCAGCTGCTCAGCAGCGGCGGCACCCGTGGTGGCGCGCGTGGCGAGGAGTCCGGCGAGAGCGCGCCCCCGCCGCCACGGCGCGGCGGCGGGCAGGCCCAGCAGGGCGGCGACGTGGACTACGGCGAGATCCCGTTTTGAGTTTCTCCCCGCCGCGACGCGGCGGCGGCGACGACGCGAAGTACACCATCCGACGCCGCTGCGGCGGGGCCCCGGTTTCTCCCCGCCGCGACGCGGCGGCGGCGACGACGCGAAGTACACCATCCGA
>JADLFX010000020.1 GCA_020849665.1 Planctomycetota bacterium
CGCTGACCACCTGGTAGTCGGGAGGCTGCCCGAGACCCAGTTGGCCGGGATCCGAGCGGCTCAGCACGCCGCCCGTGTCCGCGGGGAACCCCTCGCCGAGATTCCACAGGCCGTCGGGCTTGTTCAGGAGCGGCGTGAGCTTGCTTGCGGGCAGCGCACCCGCGCCGGAGATCTCCTCTGCGATGTGGCGATGGCCGCCCACCTGCGCGCACGCGGCATCACTCAGCGCCGCGAGCGCGAGCGGCAGAGAGAGAGAGAGAGAGAGAGAGAGAGAGAGAGAGAGAGAGAGAGACGAGAACCCGCGCTTCCCTTCGTCCCGACCTCGATCGCGCAGCCCCCGCATGGTTCCTCCTGGGCGCAGAGACACTGGGCCCGGGTGTGCGAGGCACCCGAACCTCGCGCAGGAGCATCCCGAGCCCGGGCCGGAAGCGTCAATCCCCGCGCCTAGGCACGGGGTCTCCGTGGGTCGCGGCGCCGGGCACGATTCCTGGTCGTGCGGCACCGGGCCGCCTGAGCAGCGAGCGCGGTGGCGTCGGGATCGACACCGAGGATGACAGATGCGGGGATCATCGTGAGGCGCGGGCCTCCGCTGCGGCCAACCCCGAGCCGCCCTTGCCGGGTCCCGCATCCGGCCGCTCCACTCCCCCGCACAGGCCCCCGATACGGCAACCGGGCGGCGGAGAGCGTCACGCCCCCCGCCGCCCGGTCCCCGCCTCCCGGCCCGCGGGCCGGGACGGCCTCAACCCGTCATGGGTTGGTGTTGTTGGCGTTCAGCAGGAGCACGTACTGGCCGAGGGTGGAGCCCGGCACGGTGAGCGCCAGGGGGGCGAACTGGCCGGAGACCAGGCTGAACCAGGCCCCGGTGTTCGTGGTGCTGATCGAGGTCGTGCCCGTGCACGTCGCCCAGACGATGCCGTTCACCGGGGAGCCGATGAAGCGGATCGTGCCGTCCGAGATCGTCAGGGCGGCCGTGTCGACCGGGGTGATCTGGGTGACCGCACCGCCACCCGTGCTCATCACGAAGAGGTCCTCGCGATTCGTCGCGCTGGAGCCGAGACGGCGGGCGAACGCCAGCATCGTGCCGTCGTCGGAGAGCGTGAGGTTGTTGATGCCCCGGGTCGCACCACTGGCGCCCGTGCCGGTGTAGCTGGTGAGCTGCACGGCGGCAGTGCCGGCCTCGGCGTCGAACTTGAACACGTTGGCGTCGTTGAACACCGTCGTGGTCGCGCCCGCACCATTCTCCGCCACGAAGAAGACGTCGTTGGTGGTCGGCGAGCGGCGCATCTGGAACTCGAGTGCGAACCACGGATCCGTGGTGTAGGAGCCGAGGTAGTTGATGCCGCGGCCGATGGCGGGCGCGGTCCCCGCGGCGAACTCGGCGCCGGTGATGTCGACCAGGGCCAGGGTCGCGGCTTGGATGCCGACGACGTTGTTGACGATGCCCGACGTGGTGGCGAGGCTGCGGATGAAGTAGCGGAAGTTGCCGTTCAGCGAACCGAACGAGCCACGGTGCAGGATGTTGCCGGTGGTGCCGCCGGCCGTGAACGGCGCGACGGTCGAGCCGGTGGTGGTCTTGGTCAGCGGCGTGACCGTCGCGGTGCCCACGTCGTAGCCATAGGCGTCCAGGGTGGAGGTCGACGCGGTGCCGGCGAAGAAGACCAGCTTCGTGTTGCTCAGGAAGTTGACGTCCACGAAGTAGATCACCTGCGGGTCGAACACGCCTGCGCCGTTCACCTTGACCGGCGCACCGGCCTGCGAGCCGTCGGTCTTCACGACGTAGACGCTGCCCGGAGTGGCAGCCGCGGGAACAGCACGCGTGCCGGCACAGAACGCCACCAGCGAGCCGTCCGGGGAGAGGCTGGCCTTGAGGCCGATCGAGGAGCCGTAGCTCGTGCTCGGCGTGTACGCCGAGAGACCGAACTCGCTGATCAGGGTCGCAGTCGTGAACCCGGTGACGTTCTTGACCGTGAACGTGCCGGTCTTGTCGATCCCCGTGATCGCCACGAGGTCGCAGTTGGTCAGGCTCGTGGCCGGCGGGACCACCGCGCCGATCGGGAACACCACGGTCTTGCGGTCCTTCGAGATCCGGCGCGAGGAGCTGAAGATCAGCCCGTTGGGCTGGCCGGTGCCCAGGTTCGGCAGCGCCAGGCTGGCCAGCTTGGCCGAGCCGTCGGTGGGCGCCCAGAACCAGCCGCCGTTGGTACCCGCGAACACGGTCTCGTTGGCGAAGAACAGCGCCCCATCGAAGAACTGGGTGGGCGCTCCAACGGCCGGGGTGATGTCCAGTGCCGGGCTCGTCGTCGAGGGCCAGTTGGAGCCGTCCGTGCGGATCAGGTAGCACTTGTCCGGCACGCCGGCGCCGGCGGAGTTGGTGGAGTCACGCGCGGTGACGGCCATGAGCTTGCCGTCGTCGCTGAATGCGGCCAACGGCTGGAAGATGCTGGTGCTCGTGGTGGACGGACAGGTCAGCGCCGAGTCGGTCACGGTCAGGAGGACCTTGGCGACGCCGGTGGCCTTCTCGAACGAGACCACGTGGTTGATGCGGCAGTCGTTGGGGTTCGCCGTGGTGGAGCGGCCGCGCAGGAACGCCACGTCGTAGCCGTTGGGCAGGGCGATGGTCTGGTGCAGGACGCTCTTGGTGTCGCGTGCCGGCAGGTTGCGCCGGAACAGGTTCAGGTCCGAGTTGAACGGCGTGGACGAGAAGGTCGGGGCGTAGCCCTCGACGAAGCCGTCCTGGCCGTAGTGCCGGATCACCTGCATGCTGACGAGGGGCAGCCCCTGCGTGGTCCCGCTGCCCATGTCGGAATTGGTGACGAGGCGGAAGTCGATGTCCTGGCCGCCCAGCGTGCCGGTGCCGCCGGCGAGCGCCAGCTCGGTCGTGCCGATGCCGTTGGTCACGATCACGTTGGCATCGCGGTCCGCGAGGAAGATCGTGCCGAGGCCGACGTTGAGGTCCGCCGACTGGAAGTCGACGCCCTGGCCGACCAGCGACGGGGTGTTGGGGATCGGCACCGCCTGCGTCGTCGCGCCGCTCGCGCCCAGGACGCCGTAGTAGAACGGCGCGAAGTTCACGGGGTCGAGGAGCAGGTTGCCCTGCACGAAGGGCAGACCCAGGCTGGTGCTCTGGGTCGTGTTCGCCGACCAGAGCATCACGTAGGCGTTGCCGGACTCCGTGGTCGGGTGGAGGACCGTGACGTTCACGCTGCGACCGATCACGGGCGCCGAAGTCAACACGACGCTGCGGCCGGTCTGCGCGCTGGCGGACACCGCGGCGAGCGCGGCGGTGGCCGCGATCATCGAGATACGAAGCATGCTGTCTCCTGAGGGATGGGGTCCGGCACAGGCCGGAAGAGAGGAAACGATGTGTCTCCGCCGCGACGTCTCAGGCGGACCGAGGCTGCACGCGGCGAAGGGGCGGAACAGTGTGCCAGAAGTCTACGTCGCCGTGGAGGGCTGGACTCCCGGGCCGCGCACGCCCCTCGACCCGCACGCCGGTCCGTGTGTCCAGGATTCGCGCGCGCGCTCAGCGGCCCTTGTCGCCGAGACCTTCCGGCGCAGGATTGCGCCCAACAGAAAGGTAGTCCCAGATCGCCCCCTGCTGGCGACGCACGTCGCCGCCCGGCAGGTCGCTGCGCAGCCGCCCCTCGGGCCAAGGCGGCGGCATGCCGCTCTCGGGCAGCGTGCGCACGGGATCGTCCAGGTGACGGTGGAACCATGTGCGGCGGACGCGCACCGGCACGAGGTCGAGATCGATGCCGCGCTGGCCGCGCCCCCCCGCGCGCGGTGGCGCGCCGGCGAAGCCGTGGCAGAGAACGCAGTCGAGCCCGCGCGCTCCCACGAGAACGCGCCCCGCGTCCGCGACGCGCGGATCGGCGGCGCGCTGCACGGCCTCGGCGCGCGGCTCGCCGCAGAGCGCGGCCAGGCCCTCGCCAAGGGTCGCGGTGGCGTGCGATGCGAACACCGGCATGCGCAGCTCGAGCCACGGCCGCGCGCCGCGCGCGCCCGCGAACACGGCATCCAGCCACTCGACCTGCAGGCGCTCGCCCAGGTCGAAGAGGCGCGGCGGCCGCTCGGTGAAGCGCGCGCGCCCCGCATCGCCGTGGCACTCCTCGCAGCGGTGCATCGCGACCGCGGCCAGAACGTCGCGCGCGGGTGCCACTCCCTGCCAGGGCAGCGCCGGTCCCCTCAGGTACTCCGCCAGCGCGGCGCGCTGGCGCGGATCGAGGGCATCGCGGTGGCGCGCCGGCACGGTCTCGGCCACTTCGCCCTGCACCATGCAGCCGCTGGCGATCGGCCGCAGCGCCCCGGTCCGGGCGCCGGGCCGCAGCGCCGCCACCTCGTGGCACGCCGCGCAGTTGCGCACCTCCATCACCATGTGCGCCTCCGCGGCCACCTCGTCGTCGGTGAGGTGCAGGTCCGGCATGCGGAACGGGGCGCGCGCACGCGTGCTCTCGAACAGATACGCGGCCAGATCCTCGGCCTCCGCGCGGGTGAGACCCATCCTGGGCATCGTGCCCGCCGGCAGGAGGCGCAGCGGGTCGAGCAGGAACCCGGCCAGATCCGCGCCACGCAGCCACTTCTGTGCGACGTGTTCCAGACCGACCTGCCCGGGCTCCACGCGCGCTCCCGGGACGGCATGGCAGGCCGTGCAGCCGATCGCCGTGAAGTGCTCGGCGCCGCGCGCCACGCTCTCCAGCGGCTGCGTCGGCACGGGAATCGGCGCCGGCGCACCCGCGAGGTGGCGCGCCACCGCGTAGCGCGCGCGCACGCCCATCGCATCGGCCGTGCCCAGGGCGGGCATCTTCGCGCCAGGCATCACGCGCGCTGGCGCGAGCAACCACTCGAACACGTACTCGGGACGGACGCGGCCGCGCAGCGAGGCCAGTGGCTGTCCGCTGCCTGCGTTCTCGGGCTGCGGCATGCGGTGCGCCTGCGTCGGCTCGCCTGGCGGGAGATGGCACGCGATGCAGCGCAGGTCGCGGAACAGCCGCGCCCCCGCGGCGCGCAGCATGAAGCTCCGCTCGGCCTCCGGATCCCAGGGCCCGGGGACCGGCGCGCACTCGGCGCCGCGCACCGGCGTTGCGCGGCCGGACGCGTCGCGGGTCTGCACCTGCACCCGGGCCCCGGAACGACCCTCCACCTCCAGGACGAAGCGCGTGCCCGGCGCCACCGCGAGCGGATCGTCACCCACCTGCCGATCCGCCACGCGCAGCCGCGCTGGCACGTCGGCCTCGAGCGCCAGGCGCAGCGTGGCCGGGGGCCCGGAATGCGCCCACACCAGGGTGGCCGTGAACGCCCCGGGCGCCAGCGTCTCGTGCAGCGTGCGGCCCGGCTCCACCGCGAACGCGGGCCGCGGCAGGCGCAGCCACGCCACGCGCCCGGCTGCGTCCTGCACGCGGACCGCGACCGGGAGTTCGCGCTCCTGGGCCGCGGCGGGCGCGGCGAGCGCGCTCAGGAGCAGGAGTCCACGCTGGATCCGCGCGGCGCCCATCGTCGCGTCACCGCTCGCGCACCCGCAGATTGCGGAACGCCACCACCTCGCCGGCGGCGTGGTTCTGCAGCCCGATGTGCCCCGTGCGGGACCGTTCGCCGGTGTACTCGCACACCTTCCTGCCGTTCACCCAGACCTCGTAGCGCTGGCCCTCGGCCACGATGCGCATCGCGTTCCACTCGCCGACCGGGCGGCGCACCAGCTCGCTGGCGTCCTGGAACGAGTAGATCGAGCCGGTGCGGGTCTTGGCGCCGCCGGCGTCGCAGATCTGCACCTCGTAGCCGTCGCGCACGGCGTCCCACGGATCCCGCGGCGGAGGGAAACGCACGAACACGCCGCTGTTGTCCTCGGCCTTGGCGAGGCGCCACTCCAGCTCCAGCTCGAAGTCGGCGAACGCCTTCTCGTGGAACCAGAGCAGGCCCATTCCCCCGTCGCCCACCAGCGCGCCGTCCTGCACGGTGAAGCGTCCTGGCCCGCACTGCGTCCATCCGGCGAGGCTCGTGCCGTCGAAGAGCGTGCGCCACCCCTCGGGGCCCGCGGCCCAGTGCGGCCTCGCGCTCGCCCAGCACAGCGCGTTGGCGACCAGGCGCAGGAGATTCGGGTCCGCGAACGCCTCCTTGCCGTGCCCCTGGATCGTGTAGAAGACGCGGCCCTCTCCGTACGCCTTGGTCCACGCCACCGGACGCATCTTCTTGTCGGCAGGCCCTTCGCCCACGAGCACCACCTGCTTGTCGTCGAGGCGGCACTCGTCGAGGTAGTAGAACTCGTCGGGGTAGGTGTGGTCCTCGATCCCGGCCAGCACCGGCGCGTCGCCGGCCAGGCGCCGCACGGTGATCGGGCCGAAGGGCGGGTGGCTCTTGAACTTCCCCCCCACCATCGCGACGAACTCGCGGTTCCACTTGAACGAGTCGGCGGCGCAGTGCAGCCCGACCCAGCCGCCGCCCCGGCGCACGAAGTGCAGGAGCGAGTCGCGCTCCTGCTGGTTCAACCCGAGCTTCTCGCCCTGGTGGTACGCGAGGACCACGTCGAAGCGCTGCGCCATGCCGGCGTCGAGGATCCGCGTCGGCCGCTCCTCGGGCCGCGCGGCCTCCGGCTCGCCGTCCTTCACGAGACGCAGATGCGTCACGTCGAGCTTCAGGTGTTGCGCGAGCCCGGCGAGGAGCAGCTTGGCATTGCCCTCGAAGTCGTGGTAGCCGCCGCCGGTCATCAGCAGGACGCGCAGCGGTCGGGCATCGGCCGGCGCGGGTGGATGCGGATCCTGCGCGACGGCCGGGACGGCGAGGAGCACGAACGGAAGGACGAAGTTGGCGATGGGCATGGCGGGCACGGGACGCACGGACCAGATGGTATGGCCGCGCCTGCGGGCCGGCTCAGCCTTCGACGAGGAAGCTGTGCGCCACCGGCACGCGCCGGCCGTCCCAGCAGCGCTCGGTGACCCGCAGGGTGGGCGCGTACTGGTAGCGCTTGAACTCGTTCTTCTGCATGCGCGCGAAGATCCCGGCCACCTCGCCCGGCGCCATCCCGGTGCGCCGCGCCACCTCCGACACCGGAACATCCTCCTCCACCAGGAGGCGCAGCACGGGATCGAGCACGTCATAGGGCGGCAGGCTGTCGGTGGTGAGCTGCCCCGGACGCAGCTCGGGCGAGGGCGGCTTGGCGAGGATGTGCGCGGGGATCCGCTCGCCTTCGCGGTTCAGCCAGCGCGCCAGCTCGTACACCTCGGTCTTCCACAGGTCGCCGAGCACCGCGAGGGCGCCGCACATGTCGCCGTAGAGGGTACAGAAGCCCATCGCCGCCTCGCTCTTGTTGCCGGTGGCGAGCAGGAGGTGGCCGAACTTGTTCGAGTAGGCCATCAGGAGCACGCCACGGATCCGCGCCTGCACGTTCTCCTCGGTGACGTCGAAGGGCCGGTCGCCGAAGAGCGGCTGCAGCGTGCCAGTGACCGCCTCGTAGGCGTCCTGGATCGGCAGCTGCTCCAGGCGGATGCCGAGGTTGCGGCACAGGGCCTCGGCGTCGGCGAGCGAATGCGGGGTCGAGAACGACGAGGGCAGCGCCAACCCCACCACGTTCCCGGGCCCGAGCGCGTCGACCGCCAGCGCGGCGGTGACCGCCGAGTCGATGCCGCCGGAGACACCCAGTACGGCGCGCGCGAAGCCGAACTTGGCGAAGTAGTCGCGCAGCCCGCGCACCAGCGCCCGCCAGCTCATCTCGACGCGTTCGGGGAACACGGGCTCGAGCTGCCACGGCGCGCCGGTGTCCACCACGAAGAGCCCCTCCTCGAAGAGCACCGGCGTGAACGCGAACCCCTCCGGCTTCACGGCCATCGAGCCGCCGTCGAAGAGCAGGCCGACGTTGCCGCCGACGAGGTTGCAGTACAGGAAGGGCACCCGGTGGCGGCGCGCGGCCGCGCGCAGCATGTCCGCACGCAACCGCTCCTTGCCGTGGTTCCACGGGCTGGCGGAGAGGTTCACGACCAGCTCGGCGCCGGCCTGCACCAGCCGCTCGACCGGATCGACCGGGTAGAGGCGCTGGCGGAAGAAGTGCGCGTCGTTCCAGCCGTCCTCGCACACCGCCAGACCGACCTTGCGCCCTGCGACCGTGAGCAGGTTCTCCTGCGGCCGGGTCCAGGGCTCGAAGTAGCGGCTCTCGTCGAAGATGTCGTACGTGGGCAGCAGGCACTTGCGTGCCACGACGCGTGCGAGCCCGTCCTCCACCAGCGCCACGGCGTTGCAGAGCGGCCGGCCGCCGATCTTGCGCCGTTCGTTGGCGGCGAGGCAGCCGACCAGCACGGGCAGGTCGGGGGGCAGGTCGCCGGTCAGTTCCTGCAGGGCGCGCTCGTGCGCGGCCAGGAAGCCCGGACGCAGCAGCAGGTCCTCGGGCGGATAGCCGCACAGCGCCAGCTCCGGGGTGACCACGAGGTCCGCGCCCTGCCGCCGGGCCTCGTGCGCCGCCTTGGCGATCGTGCGCCGGTTGCCGGCGAAGTCGCCGACGGTGGTGTCGATCTGGGCCAGCGCGATCCGCACCCGCGCAACCTACGTGGCGTCCAGGGACGGTGCCAGGGCGGAGCCGCCGGCGCTCACCGTACCGCCGCCGGCAGGGAGAACTCGACGGTCTCGACCCGCCCCTCGACCTCGCGTACCTCGCTGGCCCCCAGCTCGCGCAGCCGGTCCAGGACCCGGCGCACGCTCACCTCGGGCGTCGACGCGCCGGAAGTCACCCCCACCGCGCGCAGGCCACGGAACCAGTGTGCCTGCAGCTCCTCGGGGCCGAGCACCAGGTAGGCCGGCACCCCCGAGGCCGCGCCGATCTCGCGCAGGCGGTTGCTGTTCGAGCTCGAAGGGTCGCCGATCACCAGCCACAACTCGACCTCGCCGCGCAGGGCCTTCACCGCGTCCTGGCGGTTGGTGGTCGCGTAGCAGATGTCCTCCTTGCGCGGCGTGCGCAGCTTGGGGAAGCGGCGCTTGAGCACCGTGAGGGTGGCCATCGCCTCGTCCACGCTGAGCGTGGTCTGGGTCAGGACCGCCACGCGCTCGGGATCGGGCACCTGCACCGTCGCGGCCGCGGCCGGATCCTCGACCACGATCGTGCGCTCGGGCGCCTCGCCCACAACACCCTCCACCTCGACGTGATCCTCGTGCCCGATGAGCAGGATCGTCAGGCCCTCGCGCGCGAAACGCCGCGACTCGACGTGCACCTTGGTCACCAGGGGGCAGGTGGCGTCGATCGCCTTCAGCCCGAGCCGCTCGGCCTCCGCGAACACCGCGGGCGCCACGCCGTGCGCCGAGAAGATCACGTGGGCGCCGCGCGGCACGTCGCGCAGGTGGTCGACGAAGATCGCCCCCTTGTGCACCAGATCGTCCACGACCACGCGATTGTGGACGATCTCGTGGCGCACGTAGATCGGCTTGCCGTAGCGGGCCAGGGCGCGCTCGACGATCTCGATGGCGCGCTCGACGCCGGCGCAGAACCCGCGGGGACGGCAGAGGAGGACCTTCATGTCGGGCCGGAGAGTGTGGGCCATGGGCCGGCGGGGCTCAAGCCCGGCGCGCAGCGCGGCCGGTGGCGAGGCTCGCCGAGCGGCGCGAGCATCCCGCGGAACGACGTTGCCCGCTCCCCGCACGCCGCCCCGGCGACCCCTACGGAGCCGGCGCGGCGAACCAGTGGCGCGTGCGCTGGCACACCCGGCACACCGAGAGCATCACCGGGACCTCCACCAGCACGCCCACCACCGTGGCCAGGGCCGCACCGGAGGTGGGCCCGAAGAGCGCGATCGCCGTGGCCACCGCCAGCTCGAAGAAGTTGGAGGCGCCGATCAGGGCGCCAGGCGCGGCCACCGCGTGCGGCACCCGCAGCCACGCCATGAGCCCGTAGGCGAGGCCCGCGTTCAGGTAGACCTGGATCAGGATCGGCACGGCCAGGAGCAGCACGTGGGTCCAGTGGTGGCGCAGGTTGTCGGACTGGAACGCGAAGATCAGGACCAGTGTGGCCAGCAGCGCGGTGGTCGCCACCGGCTGGAAGCGGGGCAGCAGGACCTGCTCGAACCAGGCGCGGCCGCGCCCGCGCACCAGCAGCGTGCGCGTGGCGACGCCGGCGGCGAGCGGCACCACCAGGAATACCAGCACGCTCCACAGCAGCACGTCCCAGGGCACCGTCAGCGACGAGGCCCCGCTCACCAGCAGGCCGACGATCGGAGCGAACGCGACGAGCATGATGAGGTCGTTCACGGCCACCTGCACCAGCGTGTAGGCAGGGTCGCCGTCGGTGAGGTACGACCAGACGAACACCATCGCCGTGCACGGGGCCGCGGCCAGGATCACCAGCCCGGCCACGTACTGGTCGGCGAGCTCGGCGCCGAACCACGCGCCGAAGAGCTGCCGGCAGAAGAGCCACGCCAGGAACGCCATCGACAGCGGCTTGACGAGCCAGTTCACCAGGAGCGTGACCGCGAGCCCGCGCGGGCGCCGGCCCACCGCGGCGAGGCTGCGGAAGTCGACCCGCAGCATCATCGGATAGACCATCAGCCAGATCAGGACGGCGATGGTCAGGTTGATGCGGCTGCCGGGGGCGATCTCCAGGTCGCGCAGGGCCGCAACCGGGCCGGGCAGCAGCACGCCGAGGCCCACCCCCACGGCCATGCAGAGCAGCACCCAGAGCGAGAGTCCGCGCTCGAACCATCCCAACCGCTTCTCGGCATCCATCGAAGGACTTCGATACAGCCAGGTGCCCGGGATGCAAGCGCGGCGCGCAGATGGCTCCGGGCGGGACGCGGCGGCCTGGCCGCCCTGGCGGGGCCGTCCGGCTAGCGCAGCTCCATCACCAGCCCCGCCCCGCGCAGCACCTGTCCGGTGGTGGCCATGACCGTGCCGAGGCTGTGGACGCGCGCCACGCCGAGCGGGCCGCACACGGTGGCGCGCAGGCCCAGGGAGGTCACGTAGAGCAGCGGGTTGGCGGAGATGTCCTGGGCCACGGCCTGGGCGCGCATCTCCTGGCCGACGATGCTGCGCGACGACGGCAGATCGAAGCGCAACCGGCCGATGCCCTGGTCGTCGGCGGTGCCGATCACGATCGCGAGCATCTCGGTGTTCAGCCAGCAGTCGTGCCCGCCGATCACCCCGAGGTCGAAGGGGATGCGGAAACCGTTCCAGGTGCCGTTGTCGGTGGCGCCGAGGAACACGCCGAACGGGGCCCGGTTGGGCAGCTCGGTCACGGTGAACGTGAGCGCCTCCCCGGCCTTCAGGGAGTCGTTCACCTCCAGCGCGATCGGCCGGCCGGCGCGGCTGCTCACGCAGCGCGGGCCAAGACGGCCGAAGCTGGTCCGCCCGCTGTCGCAGAGGAACGGGGTGTCCAGCCGGTACATGCCCGCGGGCTGGAGGTTCACCTGGATCTCCACCACCAGCCCGAGCGGGTCACGCGGCGCCGGCGTGACCGGAGTGGTCGCGAACCACCACGGGGCGGCGAACGGCAGCAGCACGGTGGCCGGGCGCGGCCCCGACGCCATGGGCGGCTGTGCCGGCAGTGCGATGCGGGCGTCCGAGATCACCTTGGTCTGGTCCGGTCCATGGTTGTCCTGGAAGCGGGCCGACACGCCGTCCGAGCGCACGCGCGTGGACGACAGGTACACGAAGGTGACCAGGTACTGCTTCAGGGGGTACTGGTCGTAGCCGGTCTGGGCCGACCAATCGGCGCGCAGGGCGATCCCGGTGAGCTGCGTGGGACCCTGGAACGGCAGGGTCTCGGGGTCGTAGAGGCACTGGTGGCGGATCGGCTGATCCACGCCGAAGGGCAGGAAGGTGCTGCTCGGCCCCTCGATCCCCGCCAGCTGCTTCGGCACGAACCAGGATCCCTGCGCCAGACCTGGGGCGGCCAGGATCGGGAGCAGCGAGACAGGGAGGATCGGCCGCATGTCCGCTGGCATCGGCGCGTGCGCGGGCCCGGCTTGAGACCCCTACGCCGGCGGGCGTCGCGGACGCTCCAGGACCGGTCCCGTCGCGGGACGCGACACCTCAAGGGGAGTGATCAACACTCCGACAATGCGCGAGGAGCCCGCCTCGGGAGGCGAGGACGACTGTCGAGCCGAACACCACCCAGGACCGAACATGCAGATCGAGAACCTGACCGCACCGATGCCCCAGTCGCCGCAGATGCGCTATGCCACGCTCCATCGCGCCCTGGAGAGCGGCATCGACACGGAGGGCACCTGGGCCGACATGGTGAAGGTGTGCCTCGAGCTGGAGCTCCATGACGAGGCGGTGCGCGCCTACCAGAACGTCCAGACCCCGAGCGAGCGCCTGCATCTGCAGAACCTCCTGGTGCGCCATGGCGCGCTCACGGCGGGCGAGGCGAAGAAGCGCCTGGCCGAGGACCGGGCGCGCCACGTCGAGATCGCCACCAACTGGAAGGACGAGGTGACCGCCGCCGGCCATCTGCTCTTCCAGGATCACATGCCGCTGACCGTGATCGCGTTCACGCTCACGTTCCCGGTGGTGGTGGGACTGGGCGGCGTGCTCACGCACAGCATTCCTTCGCTCCTGCTGCAGATCGTGGCGCTCCTGCCCGGTCTCCTGGTCCTCGGGCTGGCCGGCGCCTACGGCCATCGCATCCTGACGGAGTCGCGCCGCGGCCTCGAGGACACGCCCGCGATCCCGCCCATGGTCACGTTCGTGCGCGAGGGCGCGCAGGCCGCGCTGGAGCTGCTGGTGTTCCTGCCGATCTTCCTCGGCCCCGCCGCGCTGCTCCTGCACTTCGGCGCACACGTCGGCTCGGTCCTGGCCGCGATCCTGGCGGGCTGCCTGGCGCTGCCGATGGCGTTCCTGATGCGCAACGCGCGGCGCGACTGGCGCGCGATCCAGCCGCAGCACCTGCTGCCGATGCTGTTCCGCGGCGGCCTGCCGTACGCGCTGGCCGCACTCACCATCTCCGCGCTCTTCGTGCCCGCCCTGCTGGCCGGGTTCGCCACGCTGGGTTCGAAGGCCTACCTCGTGATCTCGGTGGTCGGCCCGCTGGCGATCGCCCCGCTCTTCGTGGCGGCGCGGCTGCTCGGGCGCATGGCCCACCTGCACCGCGATCGCCTGAACCTGGATCCCACCGACGTGGTGGCCGCGCCGGCGCAGCCGGTCATGACGGTCAAGCAGGCGCTGGCGCGCAGCAAGGCGGCGAGCGGCCCGCGGCCCCGGGTGAACGGTCAGGCGCGCGGCACCCAGCCTGCGCCGCAGGCGCGGCCGCGCACCCCGCAGCCGGCTCCGCAGGCGCCCGAGGCACGCGAGCGCGTGGCGGCCGACGAGAGCCAGCCGCAGCGCGTGCGCGTCGCCAAGGCACAGTTCGACACGCGCCCCGTGCCCAACAAGCGCCCGCTGCCCACCCCGGTCGGCGCCCGGCAGACCGAGGCCGCCCGTCCTGCCCCGGCCGGCAACCCTGCGAAGCCGAAGGCCGACGCCGCTCCGGCCGCGAGCCGCCCGGCCAGCGCCGGACGCGCCAAGGCCGCCGCGGGCGCGAGCAAGGCGCGCGCCAAGGCCCTGGACACGACGCCGGCGCCGCTGGGCCTGCGCCTCCGTGATCCTGCCCCGCAGCCGGAACCGGCAGCGAAGGTCGTCGACGAGCTGCCGCCCGAGCTGCGCAGTCTGCCGGGAATCAAGGTCGTCAGCGGCGACGCGCGCGACCACACGCCGGCCGCGGCGAAGAACCGCCGGCCTCTGCACTGAGCGCGCCGGCGCCGCCTGCCGCGACCGGTGGCACGTACCCCGGCGCCCTTGCGCCGGGGCCCCGCCCGCCGTGCGTCGCGCCCGGCGCGCGGAGCCGGCCGCGGCGTCTGCGGAACCGGATCTGGAGCCCGCCTCGGGCGCGCCGTAGCCTGCGGGGATGCGCGCACCCGTCCTGGTCGGCTACGGACAGGGGTTCTGGGGCGATTCGATCCTCGGCCCGATCCGCCTGGTCCGCGAAGGCCCGCTCCACTACCTCGTCCTCGACTACCTGGCCGAGGTGACGATGAGCATCCTGCAGAAGCAGAAGGGCCGCGACCCGCGGACCGGGTACGCGACCGACTTCGTGGCCATGCTCGACCGCCTCCTGCCCGAGCTGGTGGCCAAGAAGATCAAGGTGGTGGCCAACGCCGGGGGCGTGAATCCGGTTGCGTGCATGCAGGCGGTGCTCGAGCTCGCCCGCAAGAAGGGCATCCGCGGCCTGAAGGTCGGCATCGTCGAGGGCGACGACGTCCTGGCGCGCGTGCCCGAACTGGTCGCCGCCGGCGAGGAGCTGCGCAACATGGACACCGGCGCACCGATCGCCACGGTGCAGGACCGGCTCCTGAGCGCCAACGTGTACCTCGGCGCGCTGCCGATCGCCGAGTGCCTGGCGCAGGGCGCCGACATCGTGATCGGCGGCCGGCTCACCGACCCGGCGCTGGTGGCCGGACCGCTGCTGCATGAGTTCGGCTGGAGCCCCACCGATCACACTCGACTGGCCCACGCCACGGTGGCGGGGCACATCGCCGAGTGCGGGGCCCAGTGCACCGGGGGCAACTTCACCGGCTGGCGCGAGGTCCGTGACTTCGTGCGCATCGGCTACCCCGTGATCGAGGCGCACCCCGACGGGACCTTCTTCGTCACCAAGCACGCCGGCACCGGCGGTCTGATCGACACGCGCACGGTCACCTCCCAGCTGCTCTACGAGATGGGCGATCCGCGCCGCTATCTCGGCCCCGACTGCGTCGCGGACTTCACCTCGATCCGCCTCGAGCAGGCCGGACCGGATCGGGTGCGCGTGTCGGGCATCGCGGGCGCGGCGCCGACCGGCACATACAAGGTGTCGGCCAGCTACGCCAACGGCTTCAAGGCCGTCGGCGAGCTGACCATCAGCGGCCCCGAGGCCCTGGCCAAGGCGCGGCTCTGCGCCGAGATCGTGTTCGGCCGCCTGGCGCTGGACGGCGCCGTCTACGCCGAGCACGAGAAGCTCGTCGAGCTGGTGGGCAGCGGCGTCTGCCATGCCGGGATCGTGCCCGAGGCGGATCCACCGGAGATCGTGCTGCGACTGGGAGTGAAAGGGCCCGACCGGCGCAAGGTCGACCGGTTCGGCATGGAGCTGGTGCCGCTGGTGACCAGCGGTCCGCCGGGGGTCACCGGCTTCGCGGGCGGGCGGCCGAAGGCCACGGAGATCGTCAGCTACTGGCCGGCGCTGCTCGGCAAGGACAAGGTGCGCACCGCGGTGCGCGTGGAGGCGGTGCAGTGAAGAAGATCCGACTCGGCGACATCGCCTATGCCCGCTCGGGCGACAAGGGCGACGGCAGCAACGTCGGCGTGTTCGTCACGAGGCGCGAACACTACGACCTGCTGCGCGAGCGGCTCACGCCGGAGGTCGTGCGGCGCCACTTCCACGCCATCTGCAAGGGCAAGGTCGTGCGCCACGAACTCGACAACCTGCTGGCCCTAAACTTCCTGCTCGGCGACAGCCTGGGCGGCGGCGGCAGCGAGAGCCTGAAGACCGACGCGCAGGGCAAGACCCACGGCCTCGCGCTGCTGCTGCTCGAGCTCGAGGTGTGACGCACACGGACTTCCTCGCCGGCATCCACCTGCGCGCGCGCGCCCTGCAGCGCCGGGTCGTGCTGCCGGAGGTGCACGACCCGCGGCTCGCGGCGGCGCGGGATGCGATCGAGCGCGCGGGGCTGGCGCGGGTGGTCTGGGTGGAGGATCCGGCGGGCGACCCGCGGCTGCCCGAGGTGGCGCGGCTCCTGCATGAGCGCCGGCGGGCCAAGGGCATGAGCGAGGCGGAGGCGACTGCCCTGGCACGGGACCCGCTCTTCTTCGCCGCCGGACTCGTGGCGCTCGGCCACGCCGACTGCAGCGTGGGCGGCGCCACGCGCCCGACCGCGGACGTGATCCGCGCCGGGCTCTTCCTGGTGGGCATGGCGCCGGGGATCCGCGTGGTCTCGTCGATGTTCGTGATGGTGCGCGGCCACGAGGTGCTGAGCTTCGCCGACTGCGGCGTGATCCCGGACCCCGATGCCAGTCAGCTCGCGGGCATCGCCGCGGCCACCGCGCACAACCACCGCCGCTTCACGGGGCAGGAGCCCCGCGTGGCGTTCCTCTCGTTCTCCACCAAGGGCAGCGCCGAGCACCCGCGCGTGGCCAAGGTGCGCGAGGCGCTGGCCGGATTCCGCGCGCTCTGCCCGGACGTCGCCGCCGACGGCGAGCTGCAGTTCGACGCCGCGTACGTGGCCGCGGTCGGCGCGCGCAAGGCCCCGGGCAGCCCGGTGGCGGGCCACGCCAACGTGCTGGTGTTCCCCGACCTCGACGCCGGCAACATCGCCTACAAGGTGGCCGAACGCCTGGGCGCGTTCCAGGCCTTCGGGCCGCTGCTGCAGGGGCTGGCGCGGCCGTGCATGGACCTCTCGCGCGGCTGCTCGGCCCAGGACATCGTCCACGTCACGGCACTCGCCGCGTTGATGAGCGAGTAGGCTCCGGGCGCTACGCTGCCCGCCACCTCGCTCCGCCATGCGCAACCTGCTCTTCGGCCCGGTCCAACGCGGCGATCGTCACTTCCGCTGGCGCGGCCATGACGTCTCGCGCGTGGAAGGTTTCAGCGACGCGGTGTTCGCGTTCGCGCTCACGCTGCTCGTGGTGTCCTTGGAGGTGCCCAGGACCTTCGCCGACCTGCGCGCGATCATGCTGGCGTTCCCCGCGTTCGCGGCCTGCTTCGCGCTGCTCGTGCTGGTTTGGTACGAGCACTACCTGTTCTTCCGCCGCTACGGGCTGCAGGACGGCGGCACCGTGGCGTGGAACGCGGTGCTGCTCTTCCTGGTGGTGTTCTACGTCTACCCGCTGAAGTTCCTGGCGCTGATCCTCCTGAACCTGGCGCAGGGCCGCGTCCCGCGTGTGACCGCGCCCGACAGGACGACGCTGCCCGCGGTCCAGCACGCAGACATGAACGACCTGATGCTGATCTATGGCGCCGGGTACTTCGCCATCTACCTGGTGTTCTGGATCCAGACCCGCCGCGCGCTCGCGCGCGCCGCCGGTCTGGAGCTCGACGCCGTGGAGATCCAGCTCACGCGCGAGCACCTGCAGCGCGACCTGCTGCTATGCGCCATCGGCATCGTGTCGATGGCCGTGGCGCTCCTGCCCTTCGCGTACAGCGCGTTCTGGTCGGGTATGACCTACTGGCTGATCGGCCCGGTGCTCTGGCTGCACGGGTGGCGCGCGGAGCGCCGCCTGCGGCCGCTGGTCGCCCAGCGCGCCGCGGCGGCCACGGGACCGCACCCGCTGGCGGGATAGACAGGGGTCGGGCGCGGCCGCAGGCCGCTTGACAATGGCGAAGTCGCCGCTACCCTGCGCCGCCTTCTCGAGGACCGCCATGATTCCATCACGCCCAGCGCCCAATCCATCGTGCCACACGCCCGGCGGTTCGCCGTACCGTGTGGGCCGGTCGGCGGACGCACGGGCGTCGGTGCCCGCGCGCGCGGGCACGCGCGTGCGGCGCCTGCCCGGCCGCGTGGCGCGCCTCCATTCCCCGCCCCTGGCGAGGCCGAAACGCTGAGGTGATCCTCGGTGACACGAAGCCTCGCCGGCCCTGCCGCGCGAGGCTTCTTCGTCTTGGGAGCCTCGTGCGGTCTCCGACATCGCCGGTCCACTGCCCCCCGCCACAGGCGCGCGGGCGTGGCCCGTCCCCAATCGCTTCGCAGGAGTTCCGCATGAGCCAACCAGAACCCCCGCATTCCATGCGCCATTCCGTCTGACGTCGTCCGGCGGCGCCCGCCAGCCAATCCTGGTTCCAGGCGTGCGTACCGCGACACGGGTTCTCCCGGCGTCCGACGGCTTTGTCGAATCGCTCAATGGTAGAGCACGAGACTGTGGATCTCGCGTTGCGGGTTCGAGTCCCGCTTCGACCTCTGCTCGGTCCCGGACCGAGGCTATTGACCCGACAAAGCGTGTTCCCGCCGGCACCGACACGTGCGACGGTCTCGCCCCGGCCCGACCGGGCCAGGGCGGAACTGGCAAAGGCCTTGCAGCCGACCGCCTGACCGCTCGGCCGCCACGGCAGTCCATCGCATCCTGCAGCCGACCCGACGCGAGTGCGCCGGATCCGCTGTGGGTGTGCCCTGGCCGGACGTGGCAGCCCGCGGCGCCGGCATCGGCTCCGCTCCGCGCCAGGACCTCAGCCGCGGCGGTGACCGGCGGGGCACCCCCTTCCTCACGAACCAAGGACCGCACTTCAGCCATTGCGCGACCGGGGCGCGCGCCATGGCGTTTCCGACCGCCCCTCCGACACCTCCACTACGGAGGTAGCCATGTACTTCCGCACCCACATCCAGCAGAACCAGCTCGGACTCCTGTTCCGGCGCGGTGACTTCCGCCGCGTCCTCCCCCCGGGGACCTGGACCCTGCCGGGCCTCTGGCTCGGCATGGACCGGCTCCAGATCGTCGGCGTCGACGCCACGCGTTTCGTGCATCCGGACCTGGCCACCCTGGTGCGGCAGCCCGAGCTGCGCGAGCGGCTCGTCGTGCTCGACCTCGCCGAGGACCAGCGGGCGCTCGTATGGCGCGATGGCAGGATCCTCGACCTGGTCGGTCCCGGCCTCTTCGCCTACTGGCGTGAGCCGCACACCGTGAGGGTGGAGACCTTCTCGGTGGCGGACCTGCGCTTCCAGCACGCTCAGCTCGACGCAGTGCTCGACCTGCCCAATGCCAGGACCTACCTGGTCGCGGTGGACGTCGAGGCGCACGAGCGGCTGCTGGTCCGCCGGGGCGGCGAGCTGATGACGACGCTGGGCCCCGGGCGGCACGCGTTCTGGACCCGTGCGGGCTCGATCTCCTGGAAGGCGGTCGATCTGCGCGAGCAGATCGCCGACGTCCAGGGTCAGGAGATCATGACCGCCGACAAGGTCACGCTGCGGCTCAACCTAGTGGTCAGCTGGCGGGTCGTCGACCCGGTAGCGTCGGCCACGCAGGTCGAAAACGTGGCGACCGCCGTCTACCGCGAGGCGCAGCTCGCTCTGCGCGCGGCGGTGGGCGGCCGGGACCTGGACCGGATCCTGGCCGACAAGGACGCCGTGGCCGCCGAGGTCCGCGACGGGCTCGCCCGCCGCGTCGCCACGTTCGGTGCCGCGGTGGCCGGCGTCGGCGTGCGGGACATCGTCCTGCCCGGCGACATGAAGCTGATCTTCAACCAGGTCATCGAGGCCCAGAAGCGCGCGGAGGCGAACCTGATCCGGCGCCGCGAGGAAACCGCGGCGGCCCGGTCCCAGGCCAACACCGCGCGGCTGCTCGCCGAGAACCCCGTGCTCCTGCGGATGCAGGAGCTCGAGTCGCTCGGGGAGATCCTCAAGGGCGCGAAGGTCACCTTCGTACTGGGCCAGGGCGACCTGGGCCAGCAGCTCAAGAACCTCGTCGCCACGGCTGGCGACGAGTAGCGGCGCCGCCGGCACCCCCGTGCCGGCGGCACGCATCCCGGGTGGATCCACTCGGCAGTCGCCGCCTCAGAGGATCTTGCGCGACGGGACCACGAGGTTGGCCAGCAGCAGGCCTGCGACGAGCGAGGCTGCCACCATGACCATGCGGAACGCGGCCGGCACGCCCGCGAGCACGTCCTCGCGCAGCAGCGCCCCGATGCTGGTGAGTCCCAGGCTGCCGGGCACCAGCATCAGGATGGCCGGCACGCTGGTGACCTGCGCCGGGCGCTGCGAGACGCGCGCGTAGACGTTGCTGTAGAGGCCCACGCAGAACGCGCCGAACGCCGCGCCGAACGCGAGGTCGACCCGGGGTCCGAGCAGCGTCCCGCCGAAGCGCGCGGCGAAGAACGCCACGAGGCAGGCGGGCACGATCCATGGGACGTCGCGGAGCCGCGCGCGGAACAGGATGGCGAAGCTCACCGGCGCGACCAGCGCCCCCGCCCACAGCACCTCCGCCGGCAGCGGCGGCAGCACCGGCGCGGCGGGCGGCTGCAGTCCGGCGGCTGCGGCGGCGGCGGTGCCCAGGCCCACACCCACGCCCAGCAGGAGCAGGGTCATGATCGCGCCCATCAGCCGCGCGGTCCCCGCGGCGAGGTGCTGGACCGCGAGTTCGTGCATGGCGACGGTGAGGCGCAGGCCGGGAAGCAGCACGATCAGCCCCGCGAGCATGGTGCGCCAGGGATCGAGGCCGCCGAGGTACACCGCGAACGCGTGGGTGAGCAGCGCCGCGCAGAACGCGGCCACCGCCTCGGAGAGTCGGGCCATGCGCTGGCGCAGCCCCATCCAACCCTCCACCACGCCGACCACGAGCCCGATACCCGCGGTGGCGACCACCTCGCGCGCCGTGCCACCGAGGAACACGTTCGAGGCGGCGCAGGCGGCGGCCGTGGCGACCAGCATGACCGGGGCGGGATAGCGCTCGCCCCGCGCCAGGACGTCGTCGATCCGCGCGATCCCCTCGGTCGGAGTGAGGTCGGCGTCGTACACCTGGTTGGCGATGCGATCGAGGTCGACGAGTCGGCCCAGGTCCGCGCTGCCCGGCTCCAGGCGGATCAGGTGGGTCGTGGCGGGGCCCCGCACCTGCAGGGTGGCGAAGAGGGCCGTGGGGGTGCAGAAGAACTCGCCGTGCACGCCGAGCCGCCCGGCCAGGAGGCCGAGCCACTCCTCGATCCGGTCGGTGGGCGTGCCGTAGCGGTGCAGGGCCTTGCCCAGGCGCAGGATGAACATGGTCGCCCCCTGGCCGTCGTCGACCTCCGGGATAGGCGACCGCGGGGCGTCGCCGGCTGCACCTCTGGCCATGCCACGGCGATTGTGGAGACGCGGATCCCGCGCCGCCAGGACGGGATGCCTGTCGTACCCGCCGCATGCCCCGCGTCTTTGCGACACCCCGCGACCGCGCGGACCACCCCTACCCGAGGACTCGCATGCGCACCGCCGCCCTGATCGCCCTGCTCGCCCTGCCGCCCGCCGCCCAGGAGCCCAGGCCGGCGCCCCCCGCGGACGTCCTGGCCGTGCACGAGTGGGGCACCTTCACGACGATGGTGGGCTCCGACGGCGTCGCGCTGTGCGGACTGCACCACGAGGAAGAGGCCCTGCCCGCCTTCGTGCACTGTCCCAAGCCCCTGCAGGAGGGCTACCACCGGGGCCTCATGGCCAAGGGCCTGAACGTGCCGCTCAGCCACGTGACGCTGAAGCTCGAGACTCCGGTGCTCTACGTGCACACCAGGTCGGCCCGCCAGCTGCGGATCGAGGTGGACTTCGCGCAGGGCCTGCTCACGCAGTGGTATCCACGCGCACGCGGCAGCGGACCGACCCTGCCCGAGTTCCAGGGCCGGCTCGATCTGCGCCGCATCCGACACTCGACGCTGGCCTGGGACGTCGACGTCCTGCCCGCCGGGCTGCCGGCGGGCACCGCCTACCCGGACGTCGCGATCGACGACCCCTGGGCCATTGCCCGCGAGGTCGAGGCCGCGCCGCTGCGCGCCCGCGGCCCGGGCGCCGTGGAGGCCGAGCACTACGTGTTCTACCGGGGCCTGGGCACCCATGCGCTCCCGTTCGCGGCGCTCGCCCATGGCAAGGGCCGCGGCTCGTTCCGCAACCGCCACGACCATCTGATCCCGTCGGCGCTCGTTCTGGAGGTGCGCGGCGACCAGGCCCGCCTGCTCACGACCGGCACGATCGACGCGCAGGGAGCGTGGGACTTCGATCTCGCACCGGTGGAGCTGCGCCCCAAGGAGACCGTGGCCGAACTGGCTCACGCCGCCGTGCGGCGCGCCCTGGTCGAGGCGGGACTCGCCGCCGACGAGGCACGCGCGTTCGTGCGCACGTGGTCGCGCTCCTGGTTCCTGCAGGACGGCCTGCGCATCCTCTACGTGGTCCCGCGCGACCTCGTCGACCGCATCCTGCCCCTGCGGATCACGCCGCAGCCGGACCAGTTGGTGCGCGTGCTCCTGGGCCGGATGGAGGTGATCCCGCCCGAGACCGAGCGCGCCGTGGCCGAGACGCTCCTGGCCCAGCACCGGGGCGACGACGCGCGGGCGAAGTCCTGGGAGACCCTGCTCGCCCTCGGCCGCTTCCTGGAGCCGCACCTGCGCCGCGCCGCGGCCTCGGCCGAGGATCCCCTGGCGCGCGCGACGGCCACCAGGCTCCTGGGCGAGCAGGACGTCTCGCAGGACCAGTTGCTCAAGGACCTGCGCGGCAACTGAGCGGCCGGCCCGCGCCCGGCGACCACTCCGCCCGGCGGCGGTGGCTCACCCTCCCCCGTGCGCCGAGCCCACGCTCCGACCCTCGGGCCGAGCGCGCCGGCGCAGCTGGCCGCACGCGGCCTCGACGTCGCCGCCGGTGGAGTTGCGGATCGTGGCCAGGATGCCGCGACGCTTGATCTCGCGCACCATCTGCACGGCGCGCTCCTGGCGCGGGCGCGCGAAGGGCAGGCCTGCGACGGGGTTCCACAGGATCAGGTTCACGTAGCCGCGGGTGCCGCCCAACAACGCGCAGAGCTGCGCCACGTCCTGGTCGGAGTCGTTCACGCCCTCGAGCAGGGTCCACTCCCACTGCACGGGGACGCCCATGCGGCGGCCGTAGGCGTCGGCCGCGGCGACCAGCTCGGGGAGCGGGTCGCGTCCGGCGTGGGGCAGCAGCTCGCGACGGCGTTCCTCGTCGGCGCAATGCAGGGAGAACGCCAGGCAGGGCCGCACCTCGGCCTCGGCCATGCGGGCGAACGCGCGCACCGAGCCCACGGTGGACAGCGTCTGGCGCGTCGGGCTGATCAGCGCCTCGTGCTTCAGCGCCGCGACGGCGGCCAGGACGTTCTCCAGGTTGTGGGTCGGCTCGCCCATGCCCATGAACACGACCCGGTCGATCCGCATCTCGCGCCGCGCGTGCACGACCTGCTCGAGGATCTCCTGCGCCTCCAGGTTGCGCTTCACCCCGTCCAGGCCGCTGGCGCAGAAGCGGCAGCGCACCGCGCAGCCGACCTGCGACGACACGCACACGGCTCCCACCGGCATGGCCACGCTCTCCACGCGCTCGCCGTCCGCGAGGCCCACCACCATGCGTACCGAGCCATCGCCCGACGCCACGCGTTCCAGCACGCGCGAGCCCATGCCCTCGGCCTGCCAGCGCACCAGGAACTCCGCCTCGCCCCGGGTGAGCGTGTGGCCACGCGCCGCGAACTCCTCGGGCGCCAGGGCGAGGCCCTGGAACACGAAGCGCAGTGCCAGCCGCGCCTTGGCCGGCGGCAGGGTCGCGCGCAGTGCCTGGAAGGAAGCGGTGCCGGTCATCGGGGCAGGAAGGTTGCGGGAGGCGGTCCGCCCTGGCAAGGGGGCGCGGGGGCTAGGATGCCGCCGTGGACCGCGACCCTCCCATGGAGGCGCTCGACCTCACCCAGCGCCAGCTGCGCTCGGCGCAGGACGGCGACCGGAGCGCGCTGGAGGCGCTCTTCGCGCGCTACCTGCCAAGAGTGCGGGCGATGGTGGCCGCGCGGATGGGTCGCACGCTGCGCGGCCTCGCCGACCTCGACGACCTGGTGCAGGAGACGCTGCAGGACGCCCTGCTCGGCCTGCGCCAGATCGACCAGCGCAACGAGGGGCTCTTCGCCCACTGGCTGGCACGCTGCGTCGAGAACAACCTGCGGGACCTCCTGCGTCGCGGCCAGGCGGCCAAGCGGGGCGGCGGCAAGGCGCACGCCTTCGCGGACCTGGAGCAGAGCCTGTCGGAGTCGCTCTTTCCCGGCCGCGAACTCTCGGTGAGCCAGGTGGTGCAGGGCCGCGAACTCGAGGAGCGGGTCGAGGCCGGGATGCTGCGGCTCGGCGCGCGCTACCGCGAGGTGATCGTGCTGCGCGTGCATGGCGGCCTCGGCTTCCGCGAGATAGCGGAGGTGATGGGCCTGCCCAGCGAGAACACGGCGAACGTGCTCTTCCTGCGCGCCCGCCAGCGGCTGCGCGAGCTCCTGGAGCCCGGTTAGCGCGGCCGCTGGCGCGGGGTCGGCCCCGGCGGGCCGACCGCCCTCAGCTCCCGGCTCCGAGCGCGACCGCCTGCCGCGCCAGCTCCGCGGCTTCCGCCGCGGCACCGGCGACGTCGCGCAGGCGCTGCACGATCGCGCCCAGGGAGCTCGTGGTCGTGCGCGCCGGACCCGCGTCGGTCCAGGACGCCTCGAGACCGACCTTGACCACCACGCCGGACTTGTCGAAGCCGACCTCGGGCTTGAGCGCCAGGGTGCGCTTGTCCTGCACGGTCACGGTCGCGGAGATGCCGGCCAGCGTGTCGCGCAGGGCCTCGCCGTCGCGCTCACTCAGGGCGATCAGCGTGGCGAGCCCCGCCTCTCCGAGCGCCGCCGCGTCGAACTCGATCGTGGTCTCGCGCGCGAACACGGGCAGCTTCCACTCGCGCTTGAGGATCAGGGTCGTGGCCCGGCGGGTCATGCTGCCGCTGCGTTCCTCGAACACGGTCTTGATCGCCCGCGTGGTGGTCATCGCCACCTCGATTCCCCTGCCGAACCCGGCCTCGTTGGCCTGCTTGGCTCCGCCGACGTCGATCTCCTTCAGGCTGCCGAGCTTCACGCCGGCCGCGAAGCTGGCGCCCACCGCGTGGGACAGGGTCAGCTCGATCCGCTCCGCGGAGGCGCCGTAGGACTGGTAGGTGCGCACCGTGACCTGGTAGGCGCCGTTCACCTTGCCGCCCAGTTCGAAGCCGATCGCGTCGCTGAACGTCTTGCTGCCGACCTTGAGGCTCAGCTCGCCGGTCAGCGAGAAGCGCGCCTCGACGCCGTCGCCGCTCTCGCGCACGAACATGGCCTCCGTCACGAGCCGCACCGCGATGCGCTCGAGGGCGTCGCCGGCGCGCCGGGCGACGGCGAACGCCGCCTCGGCCGCCGTCAGGATCCGCTCCATGGCCAGCTCGGCAACGCGGCTGCCCAGCGCCGGCCGTGCCGCACGCAGGGCCTGCAGCGAAGCGCGCAGGCCGAGCACGGCGCGGCGGGCGTGCTGCAGGCGGGCGAGGTTCTCGGTGTTCAGGGCCGAGAACGCGTTGGGCAGCGCCTGCCGCAGGCCGATGCCGAGCAGGCCGCGCGCGACCTCGCCGGGCGAGGCGAAGCGGTAGATCTCGTCGGCGCCCAGGCCGATTCCGGCCTCCACGCCCACGTCGTCGGTGGCCTTGACGCCGCAGAGCACCGCCACGTCGCGTCCGATCGCGACCAGGTACTCGTCGGCCTCGCGGGTGATCTTCGCGCTGTAGCTCACCGAGCCGCCCAGGGAGAGCGGACCGAAGACGGGCACCATCACCTTGCCGCTGAGCTTCGCGAGCAGGCCATCGCCGCTCGAGTTGAGCGCCGTGGTCAGCGCGCCGACCAGATCACGCTCGCGGACCTGTTCCCACGCCTCGGCTCCGCGGCAGGGTCCGAGGTCGATGCGCAGGAACGAGAAGTCGGGGGCGGGAGCCGCCTCGGGTGCGGGCGTGCTCGGCGCGGCTTCGATCGAGATGCGCAGGCCGTTGCTCGCCCGCAGGGCGACCCTGCCGTCGAGCCCCTGCTCGAGCCCGAAGCCCTGGGCCACCAGGCTCCGGCCCGACCACGCGGCGAGGTCCACCGGGATGGCGAAGCGCCCCTCGGCATCGAAACGGCCGTGGGTGAGCGCGGGCATCGTGCCGGCGTCCGGGGCGACGGCGAGGCAGGCCCCGTGGCCGGCCTCTCCGCCGCGCACCTCCAGCGTGGCTGGGCTGGTGACCTCGTTCAGGCGGACTTCGAGCAGCTCGGAACGCAGCGCAGGGATGCTGGCGAAGCCGTGGTCCCGCACCGAGCTGACCTGCCACGGACCTTGGGCCAGCCCAGGGAGGGCCAGGCCAGCCAGGGCGAGAACCACCTTCAACGTCTTGTGTGCAAACATGTTGGAACTCCTGTCTCTGGGTTCTGGCCGGACCATCCCGGCCTTCCCCCTGGCTGGCGCAGGCCGGCGGCGAACCTGACACCTCCCGCACGGGTTTTTCCTCGGGCCAGGCCGCCGGCCGTGGCCGGGATGCGGGTCGGGGCCGATCATCCGGCCCGGGAACATGGCCCCCGACCCGGCAGGCGAAGCGAGAACCGCATTCCTCCAGCGCTACGCGGCGGACCTGGAGCGCGGGAGCGTCCAGGCCCTTGCCGCCTACCAGGCGCTCTTCCCCGGGTTCGAGCGCGAGGTGGCGGAGGAATATGCCTGCCTGGAGGACGAGGGGGCGCAGACCGCACCGGTCGCGGCTCCGCCCGCCGAGTCAGGCCGCCGCCACCTGGGCAAGTACCTGCTCGAACGCGAGCTGGGGCGCGGCGGGCAGGCGGTGGTCTACCTCGCCGAAGACGTCGCCCTGGGCCGGCCGGTGGCTCTGAAGGTCCTGCGTGCGGGCACGATCGAGTTCGTGTCGCCCGACGACCTCCGGCGCTTCCGCCGCGAGGCCGAGGTCTCGGCGCGGCTCGAGCACCCGGCCATCTGCAGCGTGTACGAGGCCGGCGAGGCCGAGGGCGTGCCGTACATCGCGATGCGCTACGTACGCGGCACGACGCTGGCTCAGCACATCGCGGCGTGCCGGAGCAGCGGACTGGCCAGCCGCAGCGCGGCGCTGCCCGCCGGCACGCCGGCGACGGACACCACGAGCTCCTCGCGACGCGGCGAGTTCGACGCCTTGCTGCGGCTCTTCGAGCTCTGCGCGCGGGCCCTGCACTTCGCCCACGAGCACGGGCTCGTGCACCGCGACGTGAAGCCCGGCAACGTCATGGTGACCGAACAGGGCGAGCCCGTGCTGCTCGACTTCGGCCTGGCGCGCGTGGAGGCCGAGGAGCACTCGCTCACCGCCTCGGGGGTGGTGTTCGGCACGCCCTACTACATGGCCCCGGAGCAGGTGCGCGGCGAGGCGCGGGCCGTCGACCGGCGCACCGACGTCTACGGGCTCGGCGTGAGCCTCTACGAGACCCTGACCCTGCAGCGGCCATTCGAGGCGCCGTCGCGCGAGGCGCTCTACCGGCAGATCCTGCTGCACGAGCCGCGGCCGGTGCGTGCCGTCAACCCGCGCGTGCCGCGCGACCTGCAGATCGTGGTGGAGACCGCCATGGCCAAGGAACCCGCGCGGCGCTACCAGACCGCCCTGGACCTGGCCGAGGACCTGCGCCGCTTGCGGCAGCGCGAGCCGATCGTGGCGCGCGCCGCGGGACCGCTGCTGCGCGGGTGGCGCTTCGCCCAGCGCCGCCCCGCGGTGGCGGTCCTGCTCGTGGCGCTGGCGGCGAGCCTCGCGACCGGCGCCGCGCTCCTGGCCGCGAGCAACCGGCTCCTGAGCGCCAAGGTCGGCGAGTTCACGCGGCTCGCGGACCTGCGCCACGTGGGTCTGCTGGAGCAGGAACTCGACCGGCTCCCCGCGTACCTCCCCGCCCACGAACCAGCGCTGCGCCGCTGGCTCGAGGACGCACGGCGGGTGCACGGACGGCTGCCCCTGCACCGGCTCACCAGGGAGCGGCTCACCGCCGACACCGGCGAGGATCCGGTCGCGCGGCAGTGGCAGCTCGACGCCCTGGCGGAGCTGATCGCGCGGCTCGAGCGCTTCGCCGGCCACCGGATCGCGCTCGCCGAGCGGCGCCTCGAACACGTGCGCAGCGTGGCGCGCCGCACTCTGGAGGACGCATCCGTGGCATGGCGCGCGGCGATCGCCGCGATCGCGGACCCGGTCCGCGCGCCGCGCTACCGAGGCCTCAGGATCGAGCCGTAGATCGGCCTCGTGCCTTTGGGTCCGGACCCCGACTCGGGCCTGCACGAGTTCGCGCACCTGGCCTCGGGGGAGGTCCCGCGCCGCAACCCGGACGGCCGGCTCGAGCGGAGCGCGCGCGGCGCGATCGTCCTGGTCCTCCTGCCGGGAGGCACGTTCACGATGGGCGCCACCCTTCCGGACGCCGCGCATCCCGCGGGCTCGCCCAACGTCGACCTCCAGTGCCTGCCGGCCGAGCGTCCGCCCCATCCGGTCACCCTCGCCCCGTTCTTCATGGCGAAACACGAAGTGACGCAGGGGCAGTGGCTGCGCTGCAAGGGCGAGAACCCGAGCCAGCTGCGCCCCAATCACCCGCAGGGCGATCTGGAGTTCAGCGAGCTGCATCCGGTCGACACGGTCAGCCAGCGCTCGGCCCGCGAGCTCTTCGCCGTCCACGGCCTGATCGTGCCGACCGAGGCGCAGTGGGAGTACGCCGCCCGCGCCGGCACCACCTCCCCGTGGTGGACCGGGGACGCACCGCACGAGGTGGTGCGCGGCGGCAACGTGCTCGACAGCTCCGGCCTGCGCGCGGTACCCGAGCCGCTCCCCGCAGATGCGGTCGAACGGCGCGTCGACGACGGGTTCGTGCTCACCGCGCCCGTGGGCTCCTTCGCCGCCAATGCGTTCGGCCTGCACGACACGATCGGCAACGTCGGCGAGCTGGTGCTCTGCGAGCAGCTCCGCTACGAGAACCCGGTCCGGCCGGGAGACGGGTTGCGCCAGGACCCGGAGGCCAGGGTCCGCGATCCGCGCCGGGTGATCCTGCGCGGCGGCGGCGCGCTCTATCCGATCGGCGAGGCACGCAGCGCCGCGCGCCAGAGCGTGACCGAGGACACGACCGCGGCCGAGATCGGCGTGCGGGCCGCCCGAGCGCTCGACCCGAGGTGATCCGCGGCGGCCTCGCTACGAGGCCGCCCGCGCGGCGATCCCCCGGCCCGGCGCGAGGTACTCGCCCATCGGCAGCACGGTGAAGCGCGCCCGCAGCGCCGTCAGGGTGTCCTCCAGGATCGCCTCCTTGCGCGCCCAGGCGACATCCATCCCGGGGAAGAAGTCGAGGTCGCGGTGTTCGCCGTTGCCGACGAAGTCGAGCGAGTGCAGCAGGTAGCTCGGCGCCACGCCGCGCAGCCGGCAGAGGCCGAGGCCGAGGCGCAGGTAGAACGACGCCAGGCCGCGCGAGAAGCGCGACAGCCACACCACGTAGCTCGTGTGGAACGGCGTGCGCAGGAGCGGGATCGTGGTCACCGGCAGCGACCACAGCTCGGGGGCTCCGGGATAGCGGCTCGGCCGCAGGCTCTGGAACGCGTCCTTGATCCCGCCGTACATCGCCTTGCGTTGCTCCCGCTCCGCCTTGCTCATCTTCGAGTGGAAGAAGTAGTAGGCGCGGCACAGCGGGCCCAGGAAGGTCGGCAGCGGCGAGCCGTCGTAGTGGAATCCGCCCTCGCGCAGGATCGCGGGCAGCCGGGGCGACCACGCGAATCCCGGCGCGCGGAATCCCTTGGGTCGCACGCCGAGGCGTGCCTCGATCAAGTCCGCGGCGCGCAGCACCTCCTCGCGCATGCGCTCGGGCTGCAGCGCGGCGAAGGTCGGTTCGTGGTGCCAGGAGTGGCAGCCGATCTCGTGGCCGCGCTCCACGAAGGGCCGGATCGCGGCGACCCGGTCGGGATGCTCCAGGTCGGCGGCGATCACGAAGAGCGTGAGGCGCAGCCCGTGCCGGTCGAGCATCGCCAGCAACCGCGCGCACACCTCCGGGACGACGCTGCGCGTGGCCTCCCAGCCGGGCCGGCCGGCGGCGCGCATGTAGGTCCACGCGTCGTCGAGGTCGAGCGAGAGCGTGGCCGGCGGCAGGCTCATCTGGCCAGCACCTCGCGCCGGGTGTGCGGACCGCCCAACTGCCGGGCCAGGAAGCGTTCCGCCGCACGGCGCGCCAGCCCCACGCAGTCGCTGTTGTTCAGGATGCAGGCCGAGAGCTGCGCGTTGTTGACCACGTACACCTTGCCGGGCACGACCTCGCGCGGCGGCCGGACCGGCGCCGCGCCCACGCGCGGGATCGGCTGGATGAAGCGCGCCCGCTGCACGCTCTGGTGCAGCAGCCAGTCGCCGCCCGCCGCCGGGCGGATGCGGCGCAGGTCGCGCAGCGCCGCCTCGGCGATCGCCGCGTCGTCCTGGCGGTGGATCGGATCCCCCGTGGGCGCGTAGCGGGGCAGGTAGACCAGCGCGTGGCCGTTGGTCTCCGCGCTGGCGTCGACCACGTTCGTGGTCTCGATCACGCCGGTGAGGCAGGAGCGGTCGTCCACCACGTTGAGGATGTAGTTGGCCGAGAGCGGCCGGCGCCCCACGGCCACGGTGCAGGCCACGCCCAGGTAGGCGGTGTCCTGCAGGCGCAGGCGCTCGGCGTCGGGCAGCATCGGCAGCAGCTCGGCGACCATCGGGTTGTGCATCGTGAGGAACACCGTGTCGGCCGGGAACGTGCCCGCGGGCGTGTCCACCTCCACGCCGTCGCGCACCAGGCGCACCGACTCGACCTTGGAGCCCTCCACCACGCGCACGCCGAGCGCGGCGAGGCGCTCCAGCATCCGCCCGAGGATCGTGCGATAGCCGCCGCGCACGTAGCCGAAGGTGTCGCCGGAACCTCCCGCCTTGCGGGCCGAGGCAAGGCGCCGGATGGTCGCGAAGATGAAGCGCGCCGACACCCATTCCGCGGCGCTGCCGAGCTTGGCACGCAGCAGGTGGCGCCAGAAGTCCCGGTAGCCGGGTTCGCCGCACCACGCACGCAGCCATTCGGCGGAGGTCTGGCTGTCGAGCCTGTCGTCCTCGAAGGCCCGCGGGGCACGCAGCGCCATCCAGCCGATCCGGAGCTTGGCGGAGAGCGGCAGCGTGGGCAGCCGCAACAGGTCGAGCGCGGTGTTCAGCGGACAGAGTCGGTCGCCGATCCAGCAGCCCTGCTGCGTGCGCCGCCACACCAGCTCGCCACCCAGCCCCAGCTCCTCGAGGAGTTGCAGCAGCTCGCGGTCGGAGGGCAGGATGACGTGGTAGAAGCGGTCCCAGACGAAGTCGTGGAAGCGTTGGGACAAGGACAGGCCGCCCGCGCTCTGCGCGTCGAGCACCGTCACCTGCAGCCCGCCCTGCGCCAGCTGGTGGGCGAGGGCGAGTCCGGTCATCCCGGCTCCCGCGACGACGGCCCTCATGGCGTTCGGTGCGGGAGCTCCACCACGCGGTGGCACTTCTCGCACGGGAACCGACCGCGCACCGGCAGCTCCGCATCGGCCCCCAGCTTGAGGACCGGGTGGCCGCAGCGGCAGACGAGGCCCCGCACGCGTGCCGGGTTGCCGATCGCCAGGCCGTGCGGCGGCACGTCCCTCGTGACCACGCTGCCCATGCCGATCATCGAGAACTCGCCCAGCGTCACGCCCGGTCCGATCACCGCGCCGGCGCCGATCGTCGTGCCGCGCCGGACCGTGGTCGTGAGCGTCTCCTCGGTCGGATCCGAGGTCTGCAGATCCTGCAGGTCCGGGTCGGTCGAGCGCGGGAAGCGGTCGTTGGTGAACACGGTGTGCGCCGAGATCATCACGCCGTCCTCGATCGTGACGCCGGCGCAGATGTAGACGACGGCGTTGATCTTCACCAGATCGCCGATCACCACTTCGTAGGCGACGTAGGTCTTCTCGCCGATGATGCACTTGGCGCCGATGCGGGCGTTCTTGCGGATGTGGACGTTGTCCCACACGCTCGTGCCCGGCCCCAGCACCACGCCGTCCTCGACCAGTGCGGTCGGGTGCACGCGCGGCGGCGGCAGCTCCTGCGGCTTCACGGTCACACCTCCTGCCACTGGCGCTCGCGCGCCGAGCGGTAGGCGGCCTCGATCACGCGCACCGAGAGGATCGCGTCCTCGGCGGTGATCACCGGCGCCTCGGCGCCGCGGATGTTGCGCGCGAAGTTGCGCAGCTGGTTGCGGAACGCCGCCTTCTTGTCGTAGCCGGAGCCGAACACGGTCCACTCGGCGTCGCCGTCGCGCTTGTAGCGCGACACCTTCCAGCCCACTTCGATCGTGCCCTTCGCACCGTACAGACGCACGAAGCTGGGCACCTCCTTGTGGACGCTCCACGAGAGGTCGATCGCGCCCACCGCGCCGGCCTCGGTCTCCAGGAGCAGGCGGCAGGTGTCCTCGACCTCGATCGGCTGCACGTTGCGGGCGAACTGCGCCTGCACCCAGGCGATCGGCCCACACAGGTAGCGGGCCACGTCGACCGAGTGGCTGCCATTGTCGATCAGCACGCCCCCGCCGGACACCTCGCGCCGGCTGTTCCAGCGCTTGGTCATGTCCACGCGTGCGCAGAACACGTTCTCGAAGAGGAGCAGGTCGCCGATGGTGCCCTCGTTGAGCAGGGCCCTGGCCTTGGCCATGTCGTCGACGAAGCGGAACTTCGACCCCATCATCAGCGTGCGCCCCGTGGTCGCCGCGGCCGCGAGCATGCGCTCCGCGGCCCGCGCCGTGGTCGTGAGCGGCTTCTCGCACAGCACGTGCTTGCCGGCGCGCAGCAGCTGCACCGCCAGCTCCTCGTGGGTCACGGGCGGGGTCAGCACTAGGGCCGCGTCGATGCCGCCCTCGTCGAGCATCGCGCCGAGCGTGGGAAACGGCGGCACGCCCGTCTGGCGTGCCACGGCGTCGCGGCGTGCGGCGTCGACGTCGACCACGCCGGCGAGCTGCAGCTCCGCCACCTCGCCGATGGCGCCCAGGTAGGACGCGGCGATGCCGCCGCAGCCCACCACGCCCACGCGGATCCTGGCCTGGCCGGTCACCGTACCACCGCCTTCGCGGGCGTCAGGCGCGCCGCTTCCTCCCGGATCACGCGGGTCACGAAGTCCACGTGCTCCTGGGTGTAGAGCTCGTTGATCGGCAGCACGATCACCCGGTCGAGGGCCTGGGTCGTGCCGGGGTAGTCCTTGCGCTGGAACACCGGCTGCGGCCGGATCCGACCGTCGGCGCCGCGCAGCGGCAGTGCCGAGACCGGCGACGCGTTCCAGTCGTGGAAGAGCTGGCACTCGAACGCCGGCTTCTGGATGTAGCGGGGCACGCAGAACACGCCGCGTTCCTTCATCTTCTTGCCGAGTTCCACCGCGCCGCCGGGCACGACCGCGGGGTCGACCATCAGCGCGTACTTCCACCACGAGTGCTTCACCCCGGCCGGCACCTGCGGCAGGGTCAGGCCCGGGACGCCCTGCAGGCCCGCGGTGATCGCGGCGGCCACGTCGCGGCGGCGCTGCACCACCCACTCGACCTTGTCGAGCTGCGCCAGCGCCACGGCGCCCTGCAGCTCGGTGAGCCGGTAGTTGAGCGCGGGGAAGTAGTGGTCGGGCTTGGGATCGCCGTAGCCCCAGGCCTTGTTCACGAACAGGAACACGTTGCGGGCCAGGGTGTCGTCGTTGGTGAGCACGATGCCGCCCTCGCCGGTGGTCATGTGCTTGCCCTGCTGCAGGGAGAACGAGGCGATCTCGCTCAGCGTGCCCACCCTGCCGATCCGGTCCTCGGCGTAGAACGCCTGGGCCACGTCCTCGATCACCGGGATGCCCTTGCTCCGCGCGAGAGCACGCACCGGCGCCATGTCGACCGGCAGGCCGAAGAGGTGGGTCACCACGATCGCCTTCGTGCGCTCGCCGATCCTGGCCGCGATCGTCTCGGCGGTGACGTTCAGGGTCCACGGGTCGACGTCTGCGAAGATCGGCACGCAGCCCTCGTAGAGGATCGGCGTGAGCGCCCCCATGTCGGTGATCGGCGTGGTGATCACCTCGTCGCCGCCCTTCAGCTTCAGCGCCGCCAGCGCGCAGTGGAACGCGGCCGACCCCGACGCGCAGGCGATCGCGTGCTTCACGCCGTAGCGTTTGGCGAACTCCTTCTCGAAGCGGGCCACGAACGTGCCCTTCGTGGAGTTCAGCGTGCCGCTGCGGATCGCGCGGGCCGCCATGAGGATCTCGTGGTCGCCCATCTCGCGGCCGGTCCAGTCGCCGTCGGAGGGCAGAAGGACCGCGCCGGGCGCCGCGGCCGGCGCCGCGGGACGCTCGGCTTCCTGCCGGCGCCGCGGCCCCTTCGCGAGCACGGCGAGGATCCGGCTCGCGCTCGTTCCGTCGCCGTACGGGTGCTGCCAGGTGCGGGACCCGGCCAACACCTGGCCGATGCCACGCTCCGCGCCCTCGGGGCGCACGCCGGCCAGCAGGTTCGCGCCGCAGTCGATGGTCTCTGGGCGCTCGGTGCTGGTACGCAGCGTGACGCAGGGGGTGCCGAGGATGCACGCCTCCTCCTGCACTCCGCCCGAGTCGGTGACGACCACGCGGGCCTGCTCCTGCAGCGCCAGGCTCTCGGCCAAGCCGACCGGTGCGACCGCCGAGAACGAGCCCGGCAGGCCGACTCCGTGCGCCTGCATCTGCCGCGCCGTCCGCGGGTGCACCGGGAAGAGCACGCGCAGGCCCTGGGCCGCCGCGGCGCGGTGCACGCCGTCCAGCAGGCCGCGCAAGAGCGCGGGGTCGTCGACGTTCTCCTCGCGGTGCAGGGTCAGGTAGACGAACTCCTTCCGGCGCAGCTCGAAGCGGCCCAGGCACTGGGCCGCGGCGGCGGCGGTGGGGCGCAGCCCCGCCACGACGTCGGCGATGGTGTTGCCGACCACGTGGCAGGCCTCCATCGGCAGGTTCTCGCGGCGCAGGAGGTCGCGCTGCAGCTCGGTCGGGCAGAACAGCGCCTCGGCGAGGTGGTCGACCTGGATGCGGTTCTTCTCCTCCTGCATGCGGCGGTCGAACGAGCGCAGGCCGGCCTCGACGTGCGCCACCGGGATGCCGAGCTTGTCGGCGGCGAGGGCGCCGGCCAGCGTGGAGTTGGTGTCGCCCTGCACGACCACCCAGTCGGGCCGCTCCGCCGCCAGGACCTCGCCCAGCCGCTCGATCATCCGCCCCACCTGCGCTGCGGGGGCGAGCGAGCCGATGCCGAGGTTGTGCTGCGGCTGGGCGAGCGCCAGCTCGGCGAAGAAGCGCGCGTCCATCTCCGGGCTGTAGTGCTGCCCGGTGTGGATCACGACCAGGGGAGTGCCCGCACCGGTGGCGGCGCGGATGAGGGGTGAGAGCTTGATGATCTCGGGGCGGGTGCCCAGGACGAAAGCGAGCTTCATGGCTGTGTTGCTGCGTCGTGCTGCCGTGGTGCTGGATCGGTCGTGGACGGTTGCGCGACCGCTCCCCTTGGAGCGGTGATCTGGCGGGACCGGGAACCGGGTGGTGCGGTGGCTGCGGCGCGGCTCGTTCCGGCCTCCCTCCCCCCGCAGAACCCTAGCCGTTGCCTCGGCAGGAATCGTCTGCAACTTGGTAGCAGAGGCGTCGCGTGGCGCCGCGGTGCGCCGAAACGAGGCAGGCACAGGGATCTCGTGCCGGGATCGGCGGCGGCGCGCCTCTGGCGTCGCCGCGCTGGCATCGCCGCTGCCGCGGCGGCGGCCGCCGCTGGCGACCGGCGGCTCATGGCGCCTGTGCGCCGCCGAGGCGGCGGATCTCTTCCAGACATTCCGGGTTCCGGAGCGCCACCAGATTGCGCACCGGGCGGTGGTGCAGCGCGTCGCTCGCGGCGTTCTCGCTGCGCTTGCCGTTGTGGGTCTGCGGCAGGGCCTGCACCTGGGCGATCACCGCGGGTACGTGCACCGGCGAGGCCCTGGTCTGCAGCTCCTTCTTGATCCGCAGCATGAGCGGCCGATCCAGCACCCTGCCCGGCGCGAGCACCACCAGCAGGACGAGGCGGGTGCCGCCCGGCTCGTCCGGCGCGTGCTGCGCCAGTGCCATGGCGTCCACGATGCCCTCCATCGCCAGCACCACGGAGTAGAGCTCCGCGGGTCCGATGCGCACGCCGCGGATCTTCAGCGTGCCGTCGGAACGCCCGAGGATGCGTGCCGAGCCGCGCTCGTGCAGGGTCAGGAAGTCGCCATGGGTCCAGGCGCCCTCGTGCTGGCTGTAGTAGGTCTGCCGGTAGCGGGTGCCGTCGGGGTCGGCCAGGAACCCGACCGGGCGCGACGGGAACGGGTTCATGCACACCAGCTCGCCGGTGCCCGTGCGTCGGGCAACGCCGTCGGCCGCGGCCCGCACGTCCATGGCCAGGCTCACGCACTGGCTCTCCCCGGCCCACACGGGCAGTCCCGGGTGGCCCAGCACGAAGCAGCCGAGGATGTCGGTTCCACCGGAGATCGATTGCACCGGGACCCTGGCCACGTGCTCGTGGAGCCAGTGGAAGAGCCAGTCGTAGAGCACCGACCCGGTGCTCTGGATCGCGCGCAGCCGCGGCAGCGGCACGTCGCGGGCCGGATCGAGGCCGGCCTCCTTGAGGTACTGGACGTAGGCCGGACTGGTGCCGAACACCGTCACCGCCTCGCGCTGCAGCATGCGCAGCAGAGCGTCGGGCTGCGGCCAGGTCGGCGAGCCGTCGTAGAGCACGATCCGCGTGCCGCAGGCCAGGGCCGACACCAGCCAGTTCCACATCATCCAGCCGGCGGTGGTGTGGAAGTAGAGCGTGTCCGACGGGCCGAACCCGCTGTGCAGCCGGTGCTCCTTCTGGTGCTCCAGCAGGGTGCCGCCATGCCCGTGCACGATGCACTTCGGCCGCCCGGTGGTGCCCGACGAGAAGAGCACGAAGAGCGGGTGGTCGAAGGGGAAGCGCGGCCACCACGTGCTCGCCGCCAGCTCGCTGGCGGCGCCGCGCCGGCGCAGGGCGTCGAGCGTGTGCAAGGCCACGCCCGGCGGCGGGTCGCCGGTGAAACCGTCGCCGTCCAGGACCACCACCGCGCGCACGCTGGGCAGCGCGGCCAGCACGGCGCGCACCCGGTCCTCGAGTCCCTTGCGCGCGCCCTGGTACGCGTGATCGAAGTGCGCGAAGAGCACCACCGGCTCGATCTGCTGGAAGCGCGCCAGCACCGCCTCGACGCCCAGGTCCGGCGCCACTGCGGACCACGCCGCGCCCAGCGCCGTGGCCGCGAGGCAGGCCAGCACGGTCTCGCCCGCGTGCCGTGCGTAGGCCACCACGCGATCCCCGGAGCGCACGCCGATGGCCTGCAGTCCCCCGGCCAGCGCACGCGCCTGCTCGCGCAGGGCCCCACGCGTCCAGGCGCGGCGGCCACCGTTCTCGTCCACGGCCACCATCGCCTCGGCCGCGGCGTCGCCGGGCGTCACCGTGCGCAGCAGGTTCTCGGTCCAGTTGAGGCGCAGGCGGGGGAAGAAGCGCGCCTCGGCCACGCCGTCGCCCAGGCAGACCGGCTCGTGATCGCCCTCGCACAGGGTTCCGGACCAGTCCAGGAAGAGCCGCCAGAACGTCCGGTACTCCGCGCAGGCGAAGTCCTGGAACTCGCCCCAGGTCGCGAGGCGGCGACCGGTCCGGCGCGCACATTCGGCCTGGAAGACCGCCATCTCGCTGCGCGCGGCCGCGGCCGGATCGGGAGTCCAGAGCGGCTCGCTCATGGCCTCTTCCTGGCCGCGTAGCCAGGGTGCGCGCTGACGTAGCCGACGATCTTCGCGAGCCCGTCGAAGTTGGCAGGCGTGAGGTCCTTGCGGTCGATCACGATGCCCAGGGTCTTCTCGAGGTGCAGGATCAGCTTCACGAACCCGAGGCTGTCCAGGATGCCGCTCTGCAGGAACGACCGGTCGTCGCTGCCGATCAGCTGCTCCGCCTCGCCGAAGTGGTAGTTGTCGTCGAGCCAGTCGATGACCAGCTTGCGCAGGGTGGGGTCGAGGGAGGCAGGCTGCATGTCGGGATTCAGAACTGGCGGTAGAGGAAGGTGCTCGCCCCCACTGGAACGACCACGGTCAGGGCGACGAGGGCCAGCCCCACCAGCACGCCCCGCACCGGCGCCGGCAGCTGGGTGATGCGCGTCCACAGCCCGCGGCAGGCGTCGAGTGCCACGAGGTGATGGACGATCGGCAGGGCGAGGGCGAGCCCGAGGAACGTGGCCTGGGTCAGACCGTGCACCGGCACGCGCTGAGCGCCGGTACCGACGAAGCCGCCCAGGAACGCGGCCGCGTCGCCGAGCGATGCCGCACGGAACGGGATCAGGGTCGACACGAAGAAGAGCTGGGTCAGGGCCCAGGCGGCGACCTGGTAGCCGCGACTCTTGCGGCGCTGGACCCAGACGCGGTCGCGACGGCAGAGGCCGCGGTACTGCTCGTCGAACGTGGCCTGCACGGTCATGCCCACGCCGTGCAGGAATCCCCAGAGCACGTAGCCGGTCATGGCCCCGGAGGCCGAGGCGTGCCACACCCCGGAGAGCACGAACACCAGGAGGAAGCCGGTGCGGATCCGGCCGCGCATCAGGCCGTGCCCGGCCGTGAGCGGCGTGAAGATGAAGTCGAAGAGCCAGCGGTTGAGCGTGATGTGCCAGCGGCGCCAGAACTCGGGCAGATTGCGGCTCAGGAACGGCACCGAGAAGTTCTCCGGCAGCTGGATGCCGAAGAGCCGGCCGGCGCCGATCGCCATCAGCGAGTAGCCGGCGAAGTCGGCGTAGATCTGCAGGGCGTTGGCGAACATGGCCAGGACGTGATCCGCCGGCGCGAACGTCCCTGGCGCGGCGAACACCGGATCCACCACCATGCGCCCGATGGTGTCGGCGGCGAACGCCTTGAGCGCGAACCCGAGGAGCAGCTCGCCGGCACCGGTGCGGATGGCGGCGAAGTCGAGGCGCCGTGCCTGCGCGAGCTGCGGGAGCAGCTGGGCCGCACGCGAGATCGGCCCGGCGGTGAGCTGGGGGAAGAACGCCACGAAGAGCGCGAAGCGCAGCGGGTCGCGGCAGGCCGGCTCCCGGCCGTAGTACACGTCCACCGTGTAGCCGAGGCGCTGCAGCATCTGGAACGAGATGCCGAGCGGCAGGATCACGTGCAGCGGGCCGGTGGACGGCACGAAACCGAGCGTGCGCAGCAGGTCGGCGAACGGCTCCACGAAGAAACCCGCGTACTTGCAGAACGCGAGTCCGCCGATTCCCGCGCCCAGGGAGACCAGGAGCCAGGCGAGCCGGACGCGCCGCGCGGCCCGCGCCTGCGGCGTCGTGTCCTCGGCCGCGGGGCGCGGCGTCGCCGCGAGGCGCAGGCCGACCCACCAGTCGAGCAGGGCGGTGACGAAGAGCAGCCACAGGAGGCGCGGATGCCAGCTGGCGTAGAACAGCGCGCTCGCCAGCAGCAGGAACCCGTTCTGCAGCCAGGCACGGCGCGGCAGGAGCCAGTGCAGGATCAGCACCAGCGGCAGGAAGAAGGCGAACTCGACCTCGACCAGGCTCACGGGGCCGCCTCCTCGGACGCGCCGGGAGAGCGTGCGGAGGAGATCCTGGCGGGTCTCATCGCACCCGCTCCGAGGACGCGCCGTTGCGCAGGAACGCCAGCGGGCCCGCCAGTCCCAGGCGCGCGAACTTCGCGTCGCCTTCGGCCGTGAGATGGTCGCAGTCGGCGCCGAAGTCGGTGTCCAGGATCGGCGCCCACTGCGAGAGATCGACGAGCCGCGCGCCGTGTTCGGCGGCCACTCCGGCGGCGAGCGCGTGGAACCGCTCGAGCGTCGCCACGCCTGCCTGCGTGCGTTTGGCCGGCATCGTGGGGTAGAGCACGATGGTGACCTCCACGCCGCGGGCGCGCATGGTCGAGAGGATCGAGCGCCAGGCCCGCATCTGCTCCGCGTGCCCGAGGCCCCGGATCGACTCCTCCAGGAGCTGCGTCGACGCCTCGAGGCGAGCCGCCACCGCCTCGGGCCGGAGTTCCGGCCGGATCCGGCCGACCAGCGCGGCGCGCACCGAGTCGATCAAGGTGTGGAAGCCGCGATCCTGCACCAGCGCGAAGTCGTGGAAGAGGCGGCGCCAGCGCTTCTGCAGGTAGTTGCGGTTGAACTGGTTGATGCCGACCCGCGCGACGTCGGCCAGGAAATGATCGAGGGTCCAGCCCAGGGCCGGCAGGTTCGCGCCGGGGTCGCCCTCGCCGTAGGGCAGCGAGTCCCACCACTCGGTGACCAGCACGAAGTGCTGCAGGCGGGTGCGCTGGCGCCGCCCCGACGCGTCGGTCGCGTCCAGGACGGGCAGGATCCGGTTCTGGAGGATCCACTCGTAGACCGAGAGCTTGCCGTGCTCGACCGCCACCGCGGCCAGGTGCCGCTCGCCGCCGGTGAGGCGCGCGAGCTCGTCCTTCACGGCCCAGAACGCGCGGCCATAGCTGGAGCCGAGCACCAGCACGTGTGGATCGCTGGCCTGCAGGTCGGCCATGCCCTCCTGCACCTCGGGAAGGTGCTGGGGCGGAGCGACCGGGCGTACGGCGAGGTCGACGCCCCAGAACACCAGGGCGGCGACCAGGACGACGACGGCGAGATCGCGTCCCGGCCTGGGCTCGGATGGCGACATGGACCTGTGCGGGTACTCGGGATCGGCAGGAGGGGTGGCGAAAGATACCCCATCGGGGTCCGCGGGCACGTCGCTGCGGGCGCAACGGCGCACCCCGCCCCGCCATCGTGCACTCCACCGCTCCACGGGAGCGCCCGAACCGGTGCTCCGGTGGAGCAGGGTGCGGCGTGCGGTGCGCGGCCGCGCACGGTGCCGCGGGCGACATCCACCGCTGGCGCGCAAGGGCCGCGCGCTCCACCCGGAGCCGCCCCGGCTCCGATCCTGCCGCTTGCGCGACCTCCGCGCGACCCGGCGACGCGGAACCGCCCGCGCCTCGCAACGCAGGGGGTGCGCCGGGATCATGGGCGCGCTCATCCCGCCATCCGCCGCCCATGATCCATCGCAAGCTGCTCAAGGTCCTGCGCGTCCCTCCCGGCTCCAAGGTCGATCTCGACGACTTCGACCCCGGCCTCGACATCCACCCCGAACTCAGGGCGATCGACAAGGACGACCTCAAGGCGCTGGCCTCCGAGAAGCTGCGCGAGAACGTCGCGGAACTGGCCGAGGCCCAGGAGCTGCTCTACGCGAGCGACACGTACTCGCTGCTCATCGTCCTCCAGGCCATGGATGCCGCGGGCAAGGACGGGACGATCAAGCACGTCATGTCGGGCGTGAACCCGCAGGCCTGCCAGGTGTTCGCGTTCAAGAAGCCATCGGACGAGGAGCTCGATCACAACTTCCTGTGGCGCTACATGCGGGCGCTGCCCGAGCGGGGACGGATCGGCATCTTCAACCGCTCCTACTACGAGGACGTGCTGGTGGTGAAGGTCCATCCCGAGCTCCTCGACCGCCAGAAGCTCCCGCCCGGCAAGCGCGACAAGGCGTTCTGGGAGAAGCGCTACGACGACATCAACCGGTTCGAGCGCCACCTGGTGCGCAACGGCACGGTGATCCTCAAGTTCTTCCTGAACGTGTCGAAGGGCGAGCAGAAGCGCCGCTTCCTCGAACGCCTGGAGAACCCGGAGAAGCACTGGAAGTTCTCGGCCGCCGACCTCGCGGAGCGCGACCATTGGGACCAGTACCGGCGTGCCTTCGAGGACTGCTTCACCGCCACCAGCACCAAGTGGGCGCCCTGGCACATCATCCCGGCGGACTACAAGTGGGCGGCCCGCGCGCTGGTCTCGGGCGTGATCTCGCGCGCGATCCAGGACCTCGACCTGCGCTTCCCCGAGCTCACCCCGGAACGCAAGAAGGCGTTGGCGCAGGCCAGGCGCAAGCTGGCGGCGGAGTAACGCAGGCCTCGGCTCCGGCCGGGACCGGCGCGCCATGCGCGCATGGGCGCGGATGCCTGCCGGGGAGCGGACGGCTCCCCGGGCCCGGCATCAGTGGATGAAGAGCATCTCGCGGTACTTCGGCAGCGGCCACAGGTCGTCGTCGACCAGCAGCTCCAGCGCGTCGCACGCCTGCCGCACCTGGCTCATCGCCGGGATCACCTGATCCCGGTAGAACGTGGCGTGGTCCTTGTGCGAGCCATGGTGCGTCTCGGCCTTGTCCGAGGCGGCCTGCAACGCCTCGATGGCGGTCAGGAGCTGGTTCACCCGGCCCGAGAGCGTGGCCAGCAGCTTCTCCTGCGCGCGCAGGTCGCTCACGCCGGCCTGCCGGGCGGCCGAGACACTGCTCGCGAGCCGCTCCTGGTGGTTCAGGGCCACCGGCAGCACATGCGTGGCCGCCAGCCCGATCAGGCTCTGTGCTTCGATCGCGATGGCCTTCACGTAGCCCTCGAACGCGATGTGCCCGCGCGACTCGACCTCCTTGCGGGTCAGCACGCCGAAGCGCTCGAAGAGCACCACGTGCTTCTCGGTGGCGTAGTGCGCCAGCGCGTCGACGGTGTTGCGCAGGTTGGGCAGGCCACGCCGCTCGGCCTCGGCGTGCCATTCCGCTGAGTAGCCGTTGCCGTTGAAGATCACCCGCGCGTGCTTCTTGAGCGCGGTCTGCACCACGGTCTGCACCGCGGCGTCCAGACTCATCGTGCGCGCATGCTTCTCGATCTCGTCCGCCAGCCACGCGACCGAATCGGCCACGATGGTGTTGAGCGCGATGTTGGGGTTGGCGATCGACTGGCTCGCCCCGACGGCGCGGAACTCGAACTTGTTGCCGGTGAACGCGAACGGCGACGTGCGATTCCGGTCCGTGGCGTCGCGCGGCAGAGGTGGCAGGGTGTTGACGCCCAGCGTCATCGTGGTCTTGCGCGCTCCCTCGCCGCGCGGCGTGCCGCTGATCAGGTTCTCCACCACCTCGGTGAGCTGATCGCCGAGGTAGATCGACAGGATCGCCGGCGGAGCCTCGTTGGCGCCCAGGCGGTGGTCATTGCCCGCGAAGGCGATCGAGGTGCGCAGCAGCTCGGGGAAGGTGTCCACCGCGCGGATCACCGCGGTGAGGAACACCATGAAGCGCAGGTTCTCGCCCGGCGTGCGCCCCGGCTCCAGCAGGTTCTCGCCGGTGTCGGTGGCCATCGACCAGTTGTTGTGCTTGCCCGAGCCGTTCACGCCCGCGTACGGCTTCTCGTGCAGCAGGCACACGAAGCCGTGCTTCTGTGCGACCTGGCGCAGCACCTCCATGGTGAGCATGTTGTGGTCCATGGCCACGGTGGTGCGCTCGAACACCGGCGCGAGTTCGTACTGCGACGGGGCCACCTCGTTGTGCCGGGTCTTGGCCGGCACGCCGAGCTTCCACAGCTCGCGCTCGCAGTCCTGCATGAACGCGATCACGCGCGGGCTGATGGCGCCGAAGTAGTGGTCCTCCAGCTCCTGGCCCTTGGGCGGCCGCGCGCCGAGCAGCGTGCGCCCGCACGCGATCAGGTCCGGACGCAGCTGATAGAAGCCGCGGTCGACCAGGAAGTACTCCTGTTCGGCCCCGAGCGTGGTGAACACGGAGCGCACCTCCTTCTCGCCCAGGATGTGCAGCAGGCGCACCGCCTGCTTGGACAGGGCCTCCATGCTGCGCAGCAGGGGCGTGCGCTTGTCCAGCGCCTCGCCGGTCCACGAGCAGAACGCCGTGGGAATGCACAGGGTGGCCCCGTTCTGGGTCTCGCGGATGAAGGCGGGCGAGGTCGGGTCCCAGGCCGTGTAGCCGCGCGCCTCGAAGGTGGCGCGCAGCCCACCGGAGGGGAACGACGACGCGTCCGGCTCGCCCTTGACCAACTGCTTCCCGGAGAACTCCAGGAGCATCCGGCCATCCGCCATGTTGAGGAACGAATCGTGCTTCTCGGCCGTGAGCCCGGTCATCGGCAGGAACCAGTGCGTGAAGTGGGTCGCGCCGCGGCCCACCGCCCACTCCTTCATCGCGGTCGCCACCTGGTCGGCCAGGGTCGGATCCAGCTCCGTGCCGTGCTCCATGCACGAGCGCAGCGCCTTGTATGCGGACTCGGGCAGGCGGGCGCGCATCTCGGAGTCGCCGAACACGTTCATGCCGAAGAGCTCGTGGATGCGCTCCTGCTCGTAGGACGTGGCGGAACGGACCGGCTTCTTGCTCAGGATGGACTGGACCGCAGCACGGCGCGCACTGGCGGACATCGAGGGGCTCCGAAGGGGAAGAAGGGGGAAGGACGGCTGGACCCCGCCGTCGGGGCGGCTTCGGGGGCGCCGTCATAGGGACGCGGCGCCGCAGGCACAAGTGCGCCATGCGACCGGTGGCGTGGGCGCGGCCGGAAGTGCGCGGGCTCGGGCGGGTAAGGGCGCCGCCGCCTGCCGGGCAGCCGCCGCAGCGGCTCCCGGGCGCGGTTCCATCCGGTGGCGGGCGCCGCGCGGCGGCCGCCGGCAACTCAGACCGGCACCCGCTCCGCGCCACCCGCGGCCACGCACACGAGGGCCGGGCCGCCCAGGCGGGCCAGGAATCCATCGGCCGCCTGGCGCGTCGTGAGCGCGATCGCGCAGCCGCCGAATCCCGCACCCACCAGGCGCGCGCCCAGCGCGCCGGCGGCCTTGGCGCGCGCCACGAGCGCGTCGAGCTCGGGACAGCTCACGTCGTAGAGGTCGCGCAGTCCGGCGTGGCTCCGATCGAGGAGCGCGCCGAGCGCCGCGAGATCGCCGCGTCGCAGCGCCGCCTCGGCCTCGTCCACGCGCGCCGCCTCGTCGAACACGAAGCTCGCGCGCCGGCGCAGGAGCGGATCGGCCAGCACTCCGGCACGCGCCCGCCGATCCGCGCCCGGCACGTCGGCGAGCAGGCCGCCCGCCGGCGCGCCCAGCGCCTGCGCCGCCGCGAGGCACTCGCGCACCCGGGCGTTGTAGCCGTCCTGTGCGGCACCGCCCTTGGGCGCCGGCACGCCCGAGTCGAGCACCACCACCACGAGCTCCTCGGGCATCGCGATCGGGCGGGCGCGCAGCGGGCGGAACTCGATCCGCACGCAGTGCCCGGGACGGCCCAGGAGCGCGATCGCCTGGTCCATGCCGCCCGACAGGGTTCCGACGTAGCGCTCGGCCAGCCGCGCCTCCTCGGCCAGGGCGAGGCGATCCCCCGCTTCGCCGAGCGCCAGGAAGGTGGCCACGACCAGCGCCGACGACGACGAGAGTCCGGCCGCCACCGGCACGGTGCTCGAGACCAGCAGCTCGACGCCCCGGACCGGGGGCCGGCAGCGCGCGGCCGCGACCACGTAGTCCACCCAGGTGCGGCGCGGCGGCCGCGTCGCCAGGGCTGCCAGGGGGATCTCCTCGGCGGGGAAGCGCCCGGGGTCGGCGTTGCACACGCGCAGCACGGGCGCGGCGAGCGGCGTCGCGCGTACCTCGGTGCGGCGGTCGATCGCCATGGGCAGCACCGCGAAGCCGTTGTAGTCGACGTGTTCGCCGATCAGATTGACGCGGCCCGGCGCGCGGCCGATCACCGCACGGAGCGGATGCGGGTTCAGGACCAAGCGCCGGCGATCCTAGCGCCCGACCGCCACGCCGGCGTCGCTGAGCACGATCTCGCGCAGCGCCACGACCAGCTCCTGCAGGCGCCGCCCCGCGGCGCCGGGGGCGGCGCTGCCGGCCACGGGCTGGGCGGCCATCACCACGTACACGGTGGCCGTGCCGTCGCGCTCGTACCAGCCCGCCACGACCCGCGTGATCGGATCGCTGTCGAGCGAGCCGCCCTTGGCGAAGTGCGCGCCGCGCACCGCGTCGTCCTCGACCCGCAGCACGGCGCGCAGCGCCTGGACCGTGTCGTCGTCCACGCCCGGCAGCGCGCCGCGCGCGATCCGCCCGAGCACGGCGGCCAGGGACGCGGCGCTGGCCACGTTGTCGCCTTCCGCGCGTGGCGCCAGCATGGCGCGGCGCACGACGATCCCGGCGAAGCCGGGGTCGCGAGCGTGGATCGCCTGCGTCATCCCCGCCGGCCCGCCGAAGCGCTCCAGCACCGCGTTGGCAGCGGCATTGTAGGTGAGGTTGTCGACGCCCCTGGCCCGCACCATCCACACGCCGAGGGTGCGCACCGAGGCCGCCGCGAGGCGCCTGCCCAGTGCGGCCAACCGCTCGGCGCCCAGCTGCGCGGCGAAGTGGCGGTTCCACTCGTTGGTGAGCGTCCCCGGCGCGAACGCGGGCTGATCCAGCCGCCCCGCGTGCGCGGCGAAGAGCTCCACCAGGAACGCGGTCTTGATCGCGCTGGCGGCGGACAGGGACTCGTTCGCGCGGCGGGCCACGCGGGCCCTGCCCTCGGCGTCGCCGATCCACATCGCCACGCGCACGGGCTCGCCGTGCGCGGCGATCCGCGCCTCCACCCGCGGGTCGGGCGCGGTGTCGGGCGCGGCCGCGCAACCGCCCAACACCGCGCACAGGAGCGGGATGCGCCAGGTCGAGCGGCTCACGGCTGCACCGCCCAAGGCTGCGCCCCGGCCGCCAGCGCGTCGAGCTCGGCCAGCGTGAACCGCACGCTCACGACGTACGGCGCCTCGCCCGCGCGCCAGTGCCCGTAGCTGGTGGCCACCAGGGTCCCGTCCCCCAGCACCTCGACGCCCGGATAGCCGCAGTCCGTGCCGTGCAGATTGTCCATGAGCCGGACCCGGTACCGGCCCGCGCGACCCGCCACTAGGTCGTCGTAGGTCCCCACCCACGCCACCCAGTCCCCGCGCGTGGGCGAGCCCGGCGCCATGTCGCGGAAGCTCACCACCAGCCGGCCGTCCGGGGCATGGGCCGCCACGTGGCGGTCGCCTGCGAGCGCATGCGGCAGCGGCGTCGGCCCCCACCAGCTCCGGCCCTCGTCGTCGCTGCGCAGGAGCTGCGCCGCGCCACGCCGCGTGTTCTCGCGCAGCAGCATGGCGAGCTGGCGGCCGTCGGGCGAGCGCACCACGCCGGGCTCGCAGAGGTGCAGGTCGGCGCGCTGCAGGATCGGCTCGGGCGCCCCCCACGTCCGGCCGCCGTCGCGCGAGCGCGTCTGCAGGAGCGTGAACGCCGGCGGCCGGCGCCGCGCCGCGCGCGAGTACAGGAAGCGTCCATCGTCGTGGAAGAACGCGAGGTAGTGTCCCGGCTCGCCCCGCACCGGGACGAGCGACGCCATCACCACGATGCCGCCCCACGTCCCTGCGGGGGCCAGCTCGCTCCACGTGCGGCCGTCGTCCTCGGAGAGGGCGTAGCGCGCCGGGTGCAGTCCCGACCAGAGCAGCAGGCGGCGCCGGCCGTGGGCGTCGACCACGCGGTGGATCGTGGGCGTCTCCAGGGAGGTCGCGAAGCTTGTGGGCAGCGGCAGGCGCTCGCTCCACGTGCGGCCGCCATCGGCGCTGCGCTTCATGACGATCGCGCCGCGCCCGTGCCCCTTGGGATACACGCACAGGAGCGTGCGTCCGTCCTCCAGCAGGACCGTGGTGGGATGGCCGAGGTACTGTCCAGATTCCCGGTCCACCACGGTCTGCCGGTGCGTGTGCGCCGCGAGATCGAGGGCCAGGAGCGGCGCGGCGCCGCCGGGCGTGCGAGGCGGGGCCGCGCATGCCGCCAGGAGAGCGGCCACCACGATCGGGGACCTGTGGGCCATCGCCCTAGCCTAGGACGCGAGCCGCGGGTTCCCGAGGCTCGAGGCGCTACACTCCCGCCCCCTCCGCCCGCGATGTCCTCCCGCAGCTTCGACGTGGTCGTGATCGGCGCCGGCATCGTCGGCTGCGCGGTCGCCTGCTGGTGCGCCCGGGCCGGGCTCCGCGTGCTGGTGCTGGAGCGCGACGGCGTGGCGACCGGGACCAGCGGCGCATGCATGGGCCACATCATGGTCAACCCCGAGCCGGAGCCGCTCTACCGGCTGACCCGGCGCAGCGTCACGCTCTGGCAGGAGCTGCGCGACCGGCACCCCGAGCTGCACTACCTGGCCTGCGGCGCGCTGTGGCTGGCCGAGAGCGATGCAGACCTGCCCCTCCTGCAGGGGCTCGACCGGGCGATCGCAGGCCATGGCGACCGGGCCTGGTTGCTCGACGCCAGGGAGCTCCACCGCCGCGAGCCGGCGCTGGCCCCGGATCTGCCCGGCGCGTGGTTCTATCCCGACGACGCCGTGGTCCTGCCCATGCAGGCATGCGGCGTGCTGCTGGGCGAGGCCGTGCGCCTCGGCGCCACAGTGTGCACGCACACGCCCGCCACCGGGGTGCGCCTGGGTCCCGGGTCGCGGATCGAGGCGGTGCGCACGCCCGAGGGCGAGGTGGCCACGGCGCACGTCGTGGTCGCCGCCGGCGTGTGGACTCCCGCCGTGCATCGCCAGCTCGGGCTGCCGCCCGTCCCGATCTTCCCGCGCCGCGGCGACCTCGCGATCACCGCGCCCTTCGCCACCCCCGTCCACACCCAGCTCCTGGAGGTCGCCTACCTGCGCACCGCCACCGGCAAGACCATCGACCCCGAGGGCAGCGAACCCGACCCCGGCGCCAACGCGATGAACGTGCAGCCGCAGACGCACGGCACCTGCCTGATCGGGATGACGCGCCAGTTCGGCGGCCTGGACCGCACGCTGCACCCGGAACTGCTGCAGCGCTCGTTGGCGCGCGCCGCGCGCTTCGTGCCGGCGCTGCTCGACGCCCCGGTGGTGCGCACCTGGGCGGGGCTGCGGCCGTACACCAAGGACAAGCTGCCCTTCGTGGGGCCGGTGCCCGAGATCCCCGGGCTGCACCTCGCAGCCGGCCACGAGGGACTCGGCATCACGCTCGCGCCGGTGACCGGCGAGCTGGTCGCCCAGGCGATCACCGGGCAGGCACCGTCCCTGCCGATGGCGCCGTTGGGGCTGGCGCGTGGCGCCGCGGGAGCCCGCCATGGCTGAGGCCCCCGGTCCACGACTGCGTCCGGAGTCCGCGCGCGGCCCGCGCGTCCGCCTCACCTGCGACGGCGTGCCCGTCGAGGCACACCCGGGCGAGACCGTCGCGATGGCCCTGTGGGCGGCGGACCGGCGCACCCTGCGGCGCTCGACCCGTCTGGGGGCACCGCGCGGCGTGTTCTGCAACATGGGGATCTGCTTCGAGTGCCTCGTGCGCATCGACGGCCACGCTACGCGTGCGTGCCTCGCGGAGGTCCGCGACGGCATGCGCGTCGAGACCATCGGGCCCGCTCCGGAGGCGGGCGCATGACCCGCACGCACGCAGCCGACGTGGCCGTGATCGGTGCCGGGCCCGCGGGTCTGGCCGCGGCGCTGGCGGCCCGGCAGGCGGGCGCCGTGGTGACGATCCTGGACGAGGGGGCCCGGCCCGGCGGGCAGATCTTCCGCCAGCTCCCCGCGGCGTTCGGCACCATCGGCCAGCCCGCGGCGGACGCGCCGTCGCATGCCCTGGGCCACGCGCTCCTGCACGACGTGGAAGCCAGCGGCGTGCCGGTGCTGGCGCGCGTCACCGTGTTCGAGGCCCGGCCGGGCGCGCTCGCGTACGAACGGGACGGCGAGGTCGGCGTGGTGCGGGCCAAGGCGATCGTGCTGGCCACGGGCGCGTATGACCGCTCGGTGCCCTTCCCCGGCTGGACGCTGCCGGGCGTGGTGACCGCGGGCGCGGCCCAGGTGATGGTGCGCGGCCAGATGCTGCGGCCCGGCACGCGCGCGGTGGTGGCGGGCACCGGCCCGCTCCTGCTGCCCACGCTCACCGCGTTGCAGGCCGCGGGCGTGCGCGTCGTCGCGGCCCTGGAGGCGGCGCCGCGCACGGCACTCCTGCGCGGCGTGGGCGCGCTCCTGCGCAGCCGCGCCAAGCGGCGCGAGGCCTGGCACTACGCGAGGGCGTTCTTGCGTTCCGGCCTGCGCCTGCGGCACGGTTGGACCGTGTTCGCCGCCCACGGCGCCGACCGGGTGGCGGCGGTGACCATCGGCCGCGTCGATCGCACCGGGCGGCCACGGCGCGACCACGAGCAGCGCCTGGAGGCCGACCTCGTGTGCGTGGGCTTCGGCCTCGAGCCCTCCAACGAGCTGGCACGGCGCCTGCGTTGCACGATGCTGCGCGGTCCCGACGGCTCCTGGGTACCCCAGGTCGACGCGCGCATGGCCACCAGCGTGGCCGGGGTGTTCGCCGCGGGCGAGGTGGTGGGCATCGGCGGCGTCGACACGGCCCGCGCCGAAGGTCATCTCGCCGGGCTTGCCGCGGCGGCACACGCCGGCTGGACCGTGGCGCCCGAGCGCTTCGCGCAGGCCGAGGCGGAGCGCGTCCGCGAACGCGCGGTGAGCCGCACGCTCCTGGCCGCGTTCCCCGTGCTGCCCGGGCTCTACGAGCTGGCCGCGCCGGACACCCTCGTGTGCCGCTGCGAGGACGTGCGCCTGCGCGAGGTGCGGGAGGCTGCGGCGCTCTTCGGCCCCGAGCTGCGCACCCTGAAGATGGCCACGCGCGCGGGCATGGGGCCCTGCCAGGGGCGGATCTGCGCCAGCATCCTGGAGGGAGTCCTGGCCTCCCGGCTCGGCGTGGATCCACACCGCCATGCCTGTCCGGCCGCGCAAGTCCCGGTGAAACCGGTGGCTGCGCGCTGCCTCCTCGAGGCGCTCCGCGAGCTCGGCTGAGCCCAGCCTCGAGTCGCGCCTCGGGTCGTGCGCCCGGCGTGTCACGCGGCCCCATCCCGGACCATGCAGCGGGAGACCCGTAACTCGCGGAGGTCCACCATGCGCCGTCCACTCGTGTCGTTCGCCGCTCTCCTCGCCGCCTGCCTCGCCACGGTCCCGCTTCCCGGGCAGGACGAGGCCAAGGCCGCGCCCCCGCCCCTGCCTGCGCAGCTCGGGGTGTTCCCCAAGGCGATGTACGCGGCGCGGGCCGACCTGGACGCGGAGCTGAAGCTCACGGCCGAGCAGCGCGAAGCGGTGGCGCGGGCAGCCGAGGCCGAGCTGCGCGCCCTGGCCGAGGCCGAGGCCGCGGGCGAGGCCGCGGGCGCCGGCGACGCGGAGGCCGCCGCCGCACTGGCGCAGGCACGCACGCGCGCCGCCGCGGCGATCCGCGACGCCCTCGCCCCGCTCCTCGACCCGGCGCAGCGCGCCACCGTGGTGCGGATCGCGGAGGTGCATCGCCACGCCCTCGCCCAGGTCACCCTGGAGCTGGCGCGCCGCCGCGGCCGCCCGCAGGACGCACAGGATCCGGTGTTCCAGGCGCGGGTGGCGAGCCTGGTCGAGAAGGACCCACGACCCCTCGTGCCGGCGTGCCGCGCGCTGTTGGCGGAGCTGGAGAGCGACGCCGAGCTGGAGCGCGAGCTGGGTCGGCTGAGCGCGGACCAGGCGTCGGGACGAGACGCGCCCAAGGAGGGCGCGGCCCAGGCGGGCACGTCCCGCCCGCAGCCGCCGGCGAAGGGCGACTCGTTCCTGGACGGCGTCCTGCGCGCCGCCGCCGAGCCGCTGGCCCAGGCGGCGGCCGAGAAAGCCGCCAAGGCCGCGGCCCGGAAGGGCCGCAAGGACGACGCGCGCGGCGCGCTCGCCCGCGAGACCACCGAGGCGGCCACCCGCGCGCTCCTGGAAGAGCTCCTGCGCGGCGCGCGCGGCCGGTAGCGCGCCGCCGGTAGCTCGCGCCCGGGCGCGCACGCCAGGCGTGGCCCGGCGCGCGCGCGCGCCGTGCAGGGCACCCCGGCCGCGGGTATGACTGCGCGTTCCGGAGTCCTCTCATGCGCATCCCGTTCGCCTGGTTCCTGGTCGCGTGCGCGGCGCTCCCCGCGCAGGAAGACAAGCCCAATACCCTCACCAAGGAGGAACAGGAGCAGGGCTTCCGCCTGCTCTTCGACGGCACCTCCCCGCGCGGCTGGCGCGGCTTCCGCAAGGCCGCCTTCCCCGAGAAGGGCTGGGTCGTGGAGGACGGTGCGCTCAAGGTGCAGGCCAGAGGTGGCGGCGGCGACCTGGTCCACACCGACGGCTACAGCCACTTCGACCTCCGCCTGCAGTGGAAGGTGAGCGCGGGCGCCAACAGCGGGGTCATGTACCGCGTGTCCGAGCGCGAGAACGCGCCGTGGCGCACCGGGCCCGAGTACCAGATCCTCGACGACGGTGGTCACCCCGACGGCAAGGACCCGCGCACTGCCGCGGGCTCGCTCTACGCCCTGGTCGCCGGCAAGGACAAGACGCTCAAGCCGGTGGGCGAGTGGAACGACGCCCGCATCGTGGTCGACGGCCGGCGCGTCGAGCACTGGCTGAACGGCCGCCAGCTCCTCGCCATCGACCTCGGCGGCGACGAGTGGAAGCGGCTGGTCGCGGCCAGCAAGTTCAAGGACATGCCCGGCTTCGGGCGCGAGCCCAGCGGCCTGATCTGCCTGCAGGATCACGGCGACGAGGTGTGGTTCCGCAGCATCCGGATCCGCGAGATCCCCGCACGCGAACGCGCCGCCGAGCCGATCGTGCTCTTCAACGGCAAGGACCTCAGCGGCTGGACGGCGCACCTGCCGGACGGCGCGCCGATGGCGGACGTGTGGTCGGTGAGCCGGGACGGAGAGCTGGTGTGCAAGGGCAGGCCGGCCGGCTACATCCGCACCGAGAAGGACTACACCAGCTTCATCCTGGAGCTGGAGTGGCGTTGGCCCGGCGAGCCCGGCAACAGCGGCGTGCTCTTCCGCATGCAGGGCCAGGACAAGGTGTGGCCCAAGAGCATCGAGGCGCAGCTGCAGTCCGGGAACGCAGGGGACTTCTGGAACATCGACGACTTCGCCATGAAGGCCGCGCCCGAGCGGACCAAGGGGCGCAACACCAAGAAGACCCACGCCAGCGAGAAGCCCCCCGGCGAGTGGAACCGCTACCGCATCACCGTCGACGGCCCGCGCGTGGTCCTGGAGGTGAACGGACAGGTCGTGAACGAGGCCAACGAGTGCGCGGTCCTGCCCGGCAAGGTCTGCCTGCAGTCGGAGGGCGCCGAGATCCACTTCCGCAACATCCGCCTCACGCCGCTGGAAGCATCCGCCGGGAAGTAGACGGGGCGGCGCCGCATGCGGCGCGACGTAGTCTGCGTGGCGCGCGTCGTCCGCGCGGCCCGGGTGGCGCGCGTCGCCCGCGCGGCCCGGGTGGCGCGCGCAGCCTGCGTAGCCCGCGCGGCCTGGCGCCGGGGGGCCGGGTCGGCTCCGGCCCTCCCCAAGCGACGGGCCATGGGGTGTGATGGCGGAACCATGCGCGCATCCTCGACCCTCGGGACGATCCCCGCCGCCCTCCTCCTGGCCGTGGCCGGCACGGCCCAGAATCCAGCCGTCTCCCCCGCCCACTACGCGACCGAAGAAGGCGCGACCACCAGCTCGTTCCCGTTCTCCAACCCGGTCCGCTACCAGCAGGTGCACGCCGATCTGCGGGGCCCGGCGCGGATCGTGCTGGCGCTCTCGTTCCGCCGCGACGGCATGCTCGGACCGCGCGTGAACTTCGCGCCGCGCACGCTGCAACTCGAGGTCCGGATGAGCGAGAGCGACCTGCCGACGATGTCGGCGACGTTCGCCAACAACTATGCGACGCCGGCCAGCGTGGTGCTGCCCGCGACCTCGCTGACCACGCCGGACTTCGTGGACCAGCCGCGCACCGTGCCGGGGCCGTTCGCGTTCCGCATCCCGCTGCAGGTGCCGTTCGCCTACACGGGCACCAGGGATCTGCTGTGGGAGGTCGCGGTGACCAGCGCCACGGGAACCGGCACGGCCGTGCCCCTCGACGCGCCGATCTCGGGGTTCAACCTGGTGACGCCGGGCGCCTACACGATGAACGGGCTCGGGTGCATGGTGCAGGGACTCGAGACCATGCTGCGTGCCAACCACAGCGTGCAGTCCCTGCCCAACGGCTCGTTCGCGATCTTCGACTTCACCGCCAGCTTCCTGCCGCCGAGCGCCGCGTGCGCGTTCCTGTTCGGCTCCGGCGCGGTGAACCTGCCGGTGCCCGGCGTGTGCACCAACCTGTACGTGCTGCCGCTCGTCACGCTGAATGGCACCGCCGACGCCACCGGCACGTTCAAGCCGTTCACCGGCGTCCTGCCGCGGCTGCCGTTCTCGAACGCGATCGTCGGACAGAGCTTCGACGCCCAGGTAGCCGGACTCGACCCAGGCATGACGCCGGTCCCGGTGCGCGTGACCAACGGCGTCACCGCGCGCATCCCCGCCACTCCGCCGACGCTCACCGGCGTGTTCGGCCGCGTCTACGAGCCCAACAATCCGAA